>JAJFJL010000001.1 GCA_021774055.1 Nitrosomonas sp.
GGAATTTATTCGATTTTTTGGCAATGCCTTTTTGCCATGTTTCTATCGTTCTCAGGTCTCTTCCTAGTATATCCGCAATCGCATCTATTGATAAACCATAATGAATCAACTTGGCTACTTGGATATATTCTTTAAAACTGCCATGCTTACCAAATATATCGCTGTAGTTAGTTTCAGAGAAACGGTGTTCACCATCAACACAATAGAACATTTGGCGAGGTGACTGGTCATTTTTAGTGCACCCTTACCAATAGTGTTTTCTTTTGACTGATAATGGGAGCAACTAGCACGAGGACAAAATAAGTATAATTCAGTATTAATATTGGATTGGTACATTTTTACTCCAGCATATTTAATAATCTATCGGGTAAATATGCCAGAAAATACTCTCGTTTGCATCAACTGCATTGCTTTGTAAGGACTATCTAATAATGGGTAATGAGGTTACAACAAATTTATAGATGGGCGATGGCTGTGGTTTTCTCCGCGATAGCGGCTTCGTCCAACAATAAAATCAACATGGCTAAATTAACATCGTTAAATATACTTCGGTTGTTGCAACCTACCGTAATTAATAAGCATCATTCTATTACCTGAATTACAATTAGATACTACCTAGATCCTGCAAGCAACCGTACACATGATACGTAACACATTGTTTCATAGAGCGAATGTTATTCTATGTGAAATGCTTATTGATATTCCCAAAGAATAAGGTTTGCTATATGAAACATATCTGTTGTACAACAGATGTGCGATTACTTGCAGGATTTAGGTACCAATCAACTATAAATAAGGATAACCGCGTGAAAGTATTATTTGTTTGTATGGGTAATATCTGTCGCTCACCAACGGCAGATGCTGTATTTACGCAGCAAGTAAAAACAGCCGGATTAGATGAGATTATTGTTGTAGATTCAGCAGGTACGCATGATTATCACATTGGTGGTTCACCTGATAGACGCGCGCAAGAAACTGCACGACAACGTGGTTATGAAATGCATAATTTACGTGCACGGGAGGTGCATCCAAATGATTTTGCCGATTTTGATTATATTCTAGCGATGGATAATGATAATTTGGCAAATCTTAAAAGATGCTGTCCCGCGCAGTACCACCATAAGCTTGCTTTGTTAATGCAGTATTGCAAAGCTTCTCATCTTGGCGATGAAGTTGGCGATCCTTATTATGGTGGCGATCAAGGCTTTGAAGATGTATTAGATATGGTAGAAATGGCAACTAAAGGTTTACTAGAGCATATCCGCAGCCAAATTTCATCTAATTCCTAAATCACTGTATCTTCAGCTTTAGGCAAAGTATTCGGGTAATCTTGACTAAAATGCAAACCGCGACTTTCATCACGCTGTAATGCACATTTAATGATTAGATCTGCTGTATCAACAAGGTTACGTAATTCTAAAAGATCACTGGTTACCCGGAAATTTGTGTAGTATTCATCGATTTCCTCACGTAATAGTTCAATTCTGCGCTGTGCACGTTGTAAGCGTTTAGTAGTACGAACAATACCGACGTAACTCCACATAAAGCGGCGTAGTTCATCCCAGTTATGGGCAATTACTATTTCCTCATCTGCATCAGTAACTCTACTTTCATCCCATTCCGGGATTTTTGTTAGCGATACTGACGGTTGATTCAAGATATCTTTAGCTGCCATCTGACCAAAAACAATACATTCCAACAAAGAATTACTGGCTAGACGATTAGCTCCATGTAAGCCAGTGTGGGCGGTTTCACCAATTGCATAAAGATTGTTTAAATCAGTCTTACCATTTATGTCAGTAAGAATTCCACCACAGGTGTAGTGCGCAGCTGGAACTACAGGGATAGGTTGTTTAGTTATATCCATGCCATAGTCTAAGCATTTAGAATAAATATTAGGAAAATGTTGCTTTATAAAATCAGCTGATTTATGAGAAATATCTAGATAAACACAGTCTAGTCCATGTTTTTTCATTTCAAAATCAATCGCACGTGCTACCACGTCACGTGGCGCTAATTCAGTTCGTTTATCATGTTGTGACATGAAACGCTGACCATTCGGTAGTTTTAATACACCACCTTCACCACGTACAGCTTCACTAATTAGAAATGATTTTGCATGGGGATGATAGAGACAAGTTGGGTGAAACTGAATAAATTCCATATTAGCAACTCGGCAACCTGCACGCCAACCCATGGCAATACCATCTCCGGTTGCGGTGTCAGGATTGGTAGTATAGAGATAAACTTTACTGGCTCCACCGCTTGCTAATACGGTGTTATCTGCAGTTATGGTATGGACTTTATCATTCTGTTTGTCTAGTACATATGCACCGAGACAGCGTTTATTCTGTGTACATAATTTACTGGTGAATTTATCGCTAGTGATTAAATCAACCGCGATATGATGCTCAAGAACTGTAATGTTTGGGTGTTTTATAACTTTGTCAGATAATGTTTGCTGAACCGCTTTACCAGTAGCATCACTAGTATGGATAACACGCCGCATACCGTGACCACCTTCTTGTGTTAGATGAAAACCAGTATCGCTACTTTTATCACGTGTAAAAAGCACTCCCTGATCAATAAGCCACTGAATAGCTTGCGGGCCATTACTAACAATATGCTCAACCATTGCTTTATCACAAAGTCCAGCTCCGGCAGTCAGTGTATCTTGGACATGTTTAGCAAAACTATCATGTTTTGATAATACACTGGCGATACCGCCCTGAGCACGACTACTAGCGCTATCAAGCAAAGATTGTTTAGTGATAATAACAATTTTTTTATGCTGTGCTAGGTTGAGCGCAAGAGTAAATCCAGCTAACCCACTACCAATAATAAGTGTATCAAAATGAATATGCTGCATTGAGGTGATAAGTATTTTTGTTTTATAAAATTGAGCCTAGATCACTCAAGTAAGGGACGAGGCAATAATAATTTGCTTCATAAAATTAATTATATTCTGCATGGAATACTTATTGATATTCCAAAGGAACAAAGTTTGCCATATAAAACAATTTGTTGTGCAAGACACGCATAATCAGTTGCATGATCTAGGTTTAATTAAGCCTAGATCATGCAACTGATCGCACATATACTACACAATATGTACTTCACGCAGTTACAATTGCGTTTTTATAATGTAAGTTTTTATAATGTAATCGTGTTCGCGCTAGGTATATTGTACAGAATATGATGTACAAAGGCTGGCAGGATCTAAATATAACTCAAGAATTCAAGGAAGCAGTAGTATGGGTGATCGGGAAGTCGATCAACAACTGGTAACACGTGTACAACGTGGAGACAAACAAGCGTTTAATTTACTAGTCATCAAATATCAACGTAAACTAGCACGTTTAATATCACAGTTTATTCGTGATTCTGCTGCAGTTGAAGATGTTACGCAGGAAGCTTTTATCAAAGCCTATCGCGCATTACCTGGATTTCGTGGTGATAGTGCGTTTTATACCTGGCTATATCGAATCGGAATTAATACAGCTAAGAATTGGCTGGTATCACAAAAGCGACGTGTTCCAACAACAACGAAAGGTCCTGACAATGAAGAAGCTGAGAATTTTGATGAAAGTGGTAACTTAAGAGAAATAAATACGCCTGAAAGTGAACTGATGAGCAAACAAATTGCTCAAACCGTAAATCATACTTTAGATGAACTACCAGAGGAGTTACGTACTGCGATCACCCTAAGAGAAATTGATGGTTTAAGTTATGAAGAAATTGCAAATGTTATGAACTGTCCTATCGGTACCGTACGTTCACGTATTTTCCGTGCACGTGAGGCTATATCAGAAGAATTACGTCCCTTACTGGGGACTGATAAAGACAAAAGGTGGTAATGTGAAAAGTAAAGTATCAAAATTAATGGACGGAGAACTGAGCACTGAAGATACGACAGATCTGATTGCACAGCTAAAGAAACAACCAGATTTACAAAATGATTGGAATACTTATCATTTGATTGGCGATACCTTACGACAATCAACAAATTTGTCTATCGATATTTCTCAAAGTATTAGCAAAAAATTAGCCACAGAGCCGGTTATATTAGCTCCCCAAGTACCAAAGCCACTTAAACATCGAATGTTTGCAGTTGCAATTGCTGCCTCAGTAGTTGTAATGGTCGCTGGATGGTTAAGTCTACAAAGTCTGCATCATCCCCAAGCACCGACTATGATTGTTGATAGATCTGCAATAGAAAACATGCGACAGATAATTCCAGTCACCAACACTATTTCGCCACATAGATATCCACTTGCACCTGCAGAAATCAATGATTATATCTTCGTACATGGAAAATTTTCACCTGGCACTGCAACACATGAATTAACCAATTATTATATGCAACCAACTACTAATTTACAGGATCCGTATAAACGATGATAAGAGCCATGCAGATTATGTGGCTGTTATTATTACCAGTCGTTGCTCTATCTTCATTTGCACAAAATTTTCCAGATTCATCTAAAGAAGCACTTAATTGGTTAGAAAAAATTGCGGCTGCACCACGTCTATATAACTACACAGGAACTTTTGTCTATTATGCTGATGCGCATATGGAGACTTCTCACATTGTTCACATTGTTGACACACACGGTGAACGGGAAAAAATTGAGGTGCTGGATGGTTTGACACGTGTGGTCATACGTAATAACGACGAAATGATATGTTATCTTCCTGAAAGCAAAACAATCATAACTGAGAAACGTTGGCTGCGAAAATTCTTTCCTGATATTTTGCCACTACCGTTAGTGGAACTTAACAACAACTATTATGTTAAGGAAGGTAAACAAGAACGAGTTACTGGTTACAATTGCCAAATAATTGTACTAAATCCAAGAGATAAATTACGTTACGGTCACAAATTATGGGTAGATATTGACACTGGAATGGTACTTAAGGTCGCCGTGATAGATGCAGAACAGGTAATTGAACAATTTGCATTCTCGCAGCTAACAATTGGTGACGAGGTTGGCGCTGAATTACTTGAGCATGATCATGCTCCAATTGACAAAGCTACCGAGTGGCATACTCATAATCTAATAACATCAGTATTAGCTAATGAAACACTTGGTTGGCAGGTAAAGAATCCACCTTCTGGGTTTAAAAAAATCATTGAGATGAAACGTAATCTTGCAGGAAAATCAGTATTAATAGACCATATTGCACTATCAGATGGTTTGGCTACTGTATCTATTTTTATTGAACCAATGCTAAACAATACTACACCACAGTTGCCAGGATTTTATTCAAGCCGTGGTGCCATTAATATTTATGTACGAACACTAGCTGATAAAAAAATAACAACAGTTGGAGAAGTTCCACCTGAGACCGTAAAAAAAATTGGAGATTCAGTTTTTAAAAAATAACTCCTAGATCCTGCAAGTAACCATGCATATGATTACTTGCAGGATCTAGGTAACATTTATTAAGGATAAAAAATAAAGATGATACGTAAAATTATTTTATTACTACTACTGTTAATTTCACCGACTGTTTTTTCGCAGGCAAATACATTGCCTGACTTCACTGGCTTGGTTGAACAACATGGCACAGCAGTAGTAAATATTAGTACGGTAAAAACACAGTCTGCAAATGGGCGTCAGTTCTTACCTGAAATGCCTAATATCCCGGAAGATTCCCCATTTTATGAATTTTTCAAACGCCACATGCAGCCATTTACAACACCAAAAAAGTCACAACCGAGCGCAACCGGTTCGGGCTTTATTATCAGTGATGATGGCTATATCTTAACCAATGCACATGTAGTCTCATCAGCTTCTGAAATAACAGTAAAACTAAGTGATAAGCGTGAATTTAGTGCAGAAGTAATTGGTACTGATAAGAAAACCGATATTGCGCTAATTAAAATTAATGCTAGCAATTTACCTGAAGTTACACAGGGTGATGCAGAAAAATTAAAAGTTGGCGAATGGGTTGTCGCAATTGGTTCTCCATTCGGCTTTGAACATAGCGTAACAGCCGGTATTGTTAGTGCCAAAGGACGCTCTTTAACACAAGAAAATTTTGTGCCTTTTATTCAAACTGATGTTGCGATCAATCCAGGCAATTCTGGTGGCCCACTATTTAACATGAAAGGAGAAGTAGTTGGCATTAATTCCCAGATATACAGCCGTACTGGCGGATTCATGGGCTTATCTTTCGCGATTCCTATTGATGTTGCAGCAGAAATTGCTGACCAATTAAAAGTAGACGGAAAAATTAGTCGCGGCTTAATTGGTGTGATGATTCAAGAAATGACAGAAGAATTAGCTGAATCATTTGGCTTAGATGAAATAAAAGGTGCACTAGTTGTTTCCGTACAAAAAGGTGGCCCAGCAGAAAAAGCCAACATTCAAGTCAGAGATGTCATTCTAAGTTTTGATGGCAAAGATATAGCGGCTACTAGTGATCTACCTCGCATAGTTGGCAATACTAAGCCCGGTAAAAAAGCGCTCATGGATGTATGGCGTAATGGAACCATCAAAAAAATAAACGTGGTGGTTGGAGAAATGCCAGACGATCATGCTGCTAGCAGTGATGCTGGACCAGAGATTACACCAGATGTCGCTAACCGTATTGGACTAGTTTTACATGTTCTGACAGCCGAACAGAAAGAACAGCTAGAAGTGAAAAATGGTTTATTAGTTACAGATATAAAACCTGGCATTGCCAGTAATGCTGGAATTCATTCTGGTGATGTAATCCTTGGTCTGAATAAAGAAGATATTAGAAGTGTTAAACAATTTAACTCAATACTAAACAAAATTGAGGATGGGCGTAATATTGCGTTGCTAATAAAACGCGGTAATATGACAACTTTTATCACTATGAAACTTGAATCTAATAATGAAGAGTAATTAAAAATGATTAATTCTTCTACTCCTGCTGCTGCACTTATTGTCTATAGCCGTGAGGCTTGTCATATTTGTCAACAAATGATCCTTGAACTACGCGCACAACAAGTACAAAAATCATTTGATTTTGAAGTGATTGATATTGATAGTGATCCAAAACTTGTAGCGCTATATAACGAACGTGTACCAGTCTTAATGGGGCTAAAAGATAAACAGGAAATCTGTCATTATCATCTTGATTTAGCAGCATTGGATGCTTATTTGGCTAAAATTCGTTAGAATAACGCCTCCTAAAATAGTATATGACTAATATTGTGTAAGGGACAAGTTATTATTGCCTCGTCCCTAATCTCTGCGCTGGTTCATGTGAACACATATTGATCCTAGATCCTGCAAGTAATCGTGCATATAATGTGCAACAAATTGTTTCATAGAGTGAATCTTATTCTGCGTAGAATACTTCTTGATATTCCCAAAGAATAAGGTTTGCTATATGGAACATATCTGTTGTGCAGTACGTGTGAGATTACTTGCAGGATCTAGATTGGGTTATAGTCTGACCACTTAACAGTAGAGGCAGAGCATGCTCTGTCTCTACATTCTAATCCCTTACTAAGGATCGTGCATGAAATAAATTAGGCACCTAGCTTTGTATTTATGCCCATCTTATGCGTTATGTAAACAGTTACATATCCGCACCATGAGCCTACTTAACACCTTGAATACAAAGATTAACTCTGAGATAGCCGTCTAATTTATTCCATGTACGACCCTAAACAAACTAACTTCAAACACCTAATGCAACATATTCGAAATTTTTCAATTATTGCCCATATTGATCATGGCAAATCTACTTTAGCCGACCGTATTATCCAATTTTGCGGAGGTTTATCTGACCGTGAAATGGAAGAACAAGTCCTTGACTCAATGGATTTAGAGCGTGAACGTGGCATTACAATCAAAGCTCAGACTGTTGCCTTAGAATATAAAGCAAAGAATGGTGAAACCTATTTACTAAATCTAATTGATACACCAGGCCACGTAGATTTCTCCTATGAAGTTTCACGGTCTTTAGCAGCTTGTGAAGGTGCGTTATTAGTCGTCGACGCGTCTCAAGGTGTCGAAGCACAAACCGTGGCGAATTGCTATACAGCAATCGAACAGGATGTGGAAGTTATCCCAGTATTAAATAAAATTGATTTACCCTCAGCTGAACCAGAACGTGCCATTGAAAATATTGAAGACGTTATTGGTATTGATGCCCAAGATGCACTACGTATCAGCGCCAAGACTGGTGAAGGGATACAAGATGTTCTGGAAGACATAATCGTACGTATACCGCCACCTAAAGGAGATCCTGATGCGCCTCTTAAAGCACTTATAATTGGTTCCTGGTTCGACAATTATGTGGGCGTAGTCATGTTGGTACGAGTTATCGACGGAAAGCTTAGTCCTGGTGATCGTTTAATATTTATGGCCAGTAGACATGAGCAATTATGTGAACAAGTTGGTGTATTTATGCCCAAACCGATACACCGAAAAGTACTTGGGGCTGGTGAAGTTGGATTTATAATTTCTGGTATTAAAGAATTAAAAGTTGCTAACGTTGGCGATACACTAACCTTAGTAAACCGCCCTGCTAGCGAGCCATTAGTTGGCTTTAAAGAAATTAAACCACAGGTATTTGCTGGATTATATCCAGTAGAATCTAATCAATATGATGCGCTACGTACAGCTTTAGAGAAATTACAATTAAATGATTCTTCCTTACAATATGAGGTAGAAACATCACAGGCCTTAGGTTTTGGTTTTCGCTGCGGTTTTCTTGGGTTGTTGCATATGGATATTGTGCAAGAACGCTTAGAACGAGAATATGACATGGATCTAATTACCACTGCACCGACGGTGGTATATCAAATAGTCATGCGCGATGGTTCTGTTATTGAAATTGAAAACCCGTCCAAAATGCCAGACCCCTCCCAAATTGAGGAAATCAGAGAACCTATTATTAGCGCCACAATATTGGTACCAGACACCTATTTAGGTTCTGTAATTACACTTTGTGTCAATAAACGTGGCGTGCAAAAAAACATGCAATATATGGGCAAGCAAGTATTACTAAACTATGAAATGCCTCTTAATGAGGTTGTAATGGATTTCTTTGATAAATTAAAATCTACCAGCCGAGGCTATGCTTCATTAGATTATGAATTTAAAGAGTTTCAGACTGCTGATTTAGTTAAACTAGATATCCTGATCAATGCTGAAAAAGTAGATGCACTGTCTTTGATTGTACATCGCAGTAATAGTCAAAGTCGTGGCCGTGATTTAGCACATCGGATGCGCGGCTTAATTCCAAGACAAATGTTTGATATTGCGATACAAGCCGCGATTGGTGCAAATATTGTTGCCAGAGAAAATGTCAAAGCGTTACGTAAAAATGTATTAGCCAAATGTTACGGTGGAGATATTTCACGTAAACGTAAACTACTAGAAAGACAAAAAGCAGGTAAAAAAAGGATGAAACGAGTCGGTAATGTTGATATTCCTCAATCAGCATTCTTGGCAATTTTACAAGTTGATAAATAATGAAAAATATTCAAATGATAAATATTCACTTCGACAGCACGCGCTGTCCGTTTAAACTTTCAAGGAGCCAATAATGAATTTTCCTTTGGTTCTATTTAGCTTATTAGTTATTACCGGTGGTGTTTGGTTACTTGATTATTTAGTTTTGCGACACAAACGAGGTCCAGGAGAAAATGAACCGTGGTGGGTTGAATATCCAAAAAGTTTTTTTCCAGTAATTTTAATTGTTTTTAGTTTACGCTCTTTCGTGATGGAGCCTTTTAAAATTCCTTCTGGCTCAATGATCCCAACATTATTAGTCGGCGATTTTATTCTGGTTAATAAATTTACCTATGGCGTTAGACTACCGGTTATTAATCAAAAAATAATTGAAATGAATCAGCCGAAGCGTGGCGATGTCATGGTGTTTCGCTATCCGCAAGACCCTTCAATAGACTACATTAAGCGTGTTGTTGGATTACCTGGTGACACGGTTACTTATGAAAATAAGCAATTGACTATTAATGATATTCCAATAGAAATTACTTATAAAGATGAATATAAATATGTAGAATCAGGATTAAGCTATATTTATGCTGAAATGTTTGCAGAGTTCCTTGGTGAACAAAGCCATAACATTCTAATTAGTAAGGAAGTTATAGGAATGCAGCTAGCTAATATCTATTATTTCCCTTTTCGTGATAATTGTACCTACAATCGAACCGGTTTTACTTGCATTGTCCCAGAAGAACACTATTTCACCTTAGGTGATAATCGTGATAGCAGTAGTGATAGTCGTTACTGGGGATTTGTACCAGATCAACATATTGTTGGAAAAGCATTTATGATTTGGTGGAACTTTAATGATTTTGATCGTGTTGGATTATCAATCAAATAAGTAAAAACACCATCTAACCTAGATCCTGCAAGTAATCGTGCATATAATGTATAACAAATTGTGTCATAGAATGAATCTTCTGCGTGGAATACTCATTGATATTCCCAAAGAATAAGGTTTGCTATGTAGTATGTGCCAGATTACTTGCAGGATCTAGGTCTAATTTAAAATTCTAGAGGGAAACATAATGCACAGCACAATACAAAGTCAAAGAGGTGTTAGCTTGCCTGGTTTACTGTTGTGGTCAATAATACTTATCATAACAGCTATCTTTGGTATGAAATTGGCACCGGTTTACATAGAGCATAATTCAGTACAAAACACACTGACAGCAATAGCTAGCAATCCAAACTTTAAGGATGAATCGCCAAGAGAAATTAGGCTGACATTCGGTAAACATGCGATGATTGATAATATTAGCGTAGTAAATGGCAAGGATATTCAAATAAGCACAGAAAAAGGAAAGAGAGTTCTAACAATTGAATATTCTGTAACAGTACCTTTATTTCATAACATTTCATTATTGATCGATTTCGAAGCAACCAGTAAAAATTGATTCATCATGATATGAAAATGTTTAAGAATACAAAACGTGACGAATTATGCAGAAAAATTGCTTATATTTTTAATCGTCCAACATTATTGCAGGAAGCCTTAACGCATCGCAGTCATAGTGCAACACATAATGAGCGCCTTGAATTTTTAGGTGATAGTGTGTTGAATTGTGCAATTTCAAGTTTAATATTTAAGCGTTTCCCTGAACTTCCAGAAGGAAACTTGTCACGCTTACGTGCAAACCTAGTTAATCAACGTGCACTTTCTGAATTGGCGCAACAACTCAATTTAGGTGAATTAATTAGATTTGGTGATGGAGAACTTAAAAGTGGTGGAAGTCGACGCCCGTCAATACTTGCCGATGCATTAGAAGCTGTATTCGGAGCAGTATATCTTGACAGTAATTTTGCCAAAGCCGAAGCTGTTGTTACTAGACTTTATATTCCTTTTCTGCAAGATTTAGGTTCAAAAACATTAGATAAAGACCCTAAAACATTATTGCAGGAATTTTTACAAAGTCGTAAATTAGCGTTACCAGCATACTCAGTAATTACTGCAATTGGTAAAGCACATAAGAAACAATTCAAAGTGGAATGTGTTGTGCCAAAATTTAATATTCGTACTATCGGCGAAGGAGCTAACCGACGCAGCGCTGAGCAGGATGCTGCGGAACAAGCCTATGAACAAGCTTGTTCTACTAGTACCACAAGCACCACAAATAAAGCCTAGTTCCTTGCACGCTAAATAACCAGAAAAATATGGGAAATGAAAAAATTGTCGAGAACAAGGCTAAGAAGCGCAGGCATATGAGTATACGTCAAGTTTCTTCAACGCAGTTATCGGCAATTTGTGCCACAGATTTTCCTGGTTATTTAGCGTGCAAGGTATAGGTAAAAACAAACAAAGAGTATTAAACCTAATGGACTAGGAAATAATAATTTGTCCATTTAGACTTGCCCTTTCACTCTGATTTTTCGTTGGTCCTCCGGTTACATAGAATAACTATGCGCCCTACGGACCGCCTCAAATCAGAGCGAAAATGACTTCGCCTAAATGGACAAATTATTATTACCTCGTCCCTAAATTCTGTAACCTATTTAGGTCAAAAAATAACATAAATGAATTATCGAACAGGCTATGTTGCTATTATTGGGCGACCAAACGTTGGCAAATCTACCTTACTTAATAATCTTATTGGACAAAAAGTTAGTATCACATCAAGAAAAGCACAGACAACTCGTCATCGTATTAATGGAATTTTAACAGACAAGCACTCTCAACTTATCTTTGTTGATACTCCTGGTTTCCAAACTAAACATACTAACCAGTTAAATAACCTAATGAACCGTGTTGTTACGCAAAGTCTAAAAGATGTTGATGTAGTACTTTTTGTTATTGAAGCAATACGTTTTGATGAACGTGATAATTTGCTTCTTAAGCTTTTACCAACAGATATACCAGTTATTTTAGTTATCAATAAAATAGATAACTTACTTGATAAAACACTGTTACTTCCTTTTCTAGCAAAAATGGCAGAACAATTTACTTTCTCTGCAATTATTCCAGTCAGCGCAGAACAAAAAACACAATTACCTGAATTGAGTGATGCCATTCGTTCATATATACCTGAGGGTGGCTTGCTGTATCAGGAAGATGATGTAACTGATCGTAGTGAACGTTTTATTGCCTCTGAATTAATCCGTGAGAAACTATTTCGTTTAATGGGTGATGAGATTCCTTATGCAACAAGTGTGGCAATTGATCAATTTAAAATTGAAGGAAACTTACGCAGAATTCATGCCACAATACTGGTAGATAAAACCAACCAGAAAGCTATTGTTATTGGAAAAAAAGGTGAAAAGATTAAACTAATTGCAACTCAGGCTCGTAAGGATATGGAGAGTTTTTTTGGTGGCAAAGTTTTTCTTGAAGTGTGGGTAAAAGTTAAAAGTGGTTGGGCAGATGATGCCAATGTTCTGAAAAGCCTTGGTTATGAATAATTTCCTGGTTTATGAATAATTTTTTAGTTTTACCTGGCACCTTGCATGTTATCACACATATAATGTGTAACAGACTGTTTCATAGAGCAAGTATTATTCTACGTGAAATACTTATTGATATTCACAAAAAATAAAGTTTGTTATATGGAATAACCTGCAGGATCTAGATTTCACATAAATGTACAAGAATTAGATAGTTCCAATTTCTTAACAAGAATCACAATTAAAACTTATGATTGAATTAGGCGTTAATATTGATCATGTTGCCACTTTACGGCAAGCACGTGGCACAACTTATCCAGACCCAGTTGATGCGGCACTAATTGCAGAGTCTGCCGGAGCAGATGCAATAACATTACATTTACGTGAAGATCGACGACATATTCAAGACCAAGATGTTGAAGTTTTACGTGACTTACTTAAAGTACGGATGAATCTAGAAAGTGCGGTGACTGATGAAATGATTGCATTTGCCTTACGTATAAAACCTCATGATATTTGTCTAGTTCCAGAGCGTCGAGAAGAATTGACAACTGAAGGAGGGCTTGATGTGGTACGACATTTCAAATCTATTAAACAAGCTTGTAGCAAATTAGCAGATGCAGGAATCAGAGTATCTTTATTTATAGATGCTGATCAAGCACAAATTAATGCGGCAGTAAAAACTGGAGCGCCCACAATTGAGATTCACACTGGTCGATTTGCAGATGCAGTAACTAATGAACGCCAACAAATTGAGCTGTCAGTTATTCGAGAAGCCGTTGTCTACAGTCTTAACCAAGGGTTGCAAGTAAATGCAGGGCATGGGCTACATTACCAAAATGTACAACCGGTCGCCGCAATACCTGGTGTATCTGAACTTAATATTGGTCATGCAATTGTTGCACAAGCAATTTTTGTTGGTTTTGAAGAAGCTGTCATCACCATGAAAAAGTTGATACATAAAGCTTCATCTATATGATCTATGGTATTGGTACAGATCTAGTTGACCCTGCACGCATTGCACGTTCTTTAGAAAAATATGGCGAACGTTTTGCCAAACGATTATTAACTAATCACGAATGGCCAGAATATAACAATAGCGGTAGACAAACTACATTTTTAGCCACACGTTTTGCCGCTAAGGAAGCATTTTCTAAAGCAATGGGCACAGGATTACGCCACCCAGTTAATTTAAGCTACATAAGCATAGCGCACGACACCCTAGGAAAACCATACTTTAAGTTTCACCCAGAACTAGAACAGTTAATCAGAAGTAAAAACATTAGCCAGCATTTCCTTTCGATTAGTGATGAAAGAAATATTGTTTGTGCTTTTGTTGTCTTGGAGAAATAGATTTGTCCCTTGGCCCAGTGATGCTTGATATTGTAGGTACGCAACTTACACCTGACGATAGAACAAGGTTATTACACACACTGACAGGAGGAGTAATTTTATTTACCCGTAATTTCTCGTCCCACCAACAATTAACAGAATTAACCGCTGAAATCCACGCGTTAAGAAGCCCACCACTGCTTATTGCAGTAGACCATGAAGGTGGACGAGTACAACGTTTCCAAAGAGATTTTACACCTCTGCCAGCAATGCGTGAATTAGGTAAGGTTTGGGACAAACACCCTAATCAAGCACAACATTTGGCACGCCAAGTTGGTTTTGTACTTGCATCGGAATTAATCGCTTGTGGAGTAGACTTAAGTTTCACACCAGTATTAGACGTTGATCATGGACAAAGTTGTATTATTGGTGACCGTGCTTTTCATCGTAAACCACAAGCAATTGCAAATCTTGCTCACAATCTGATGCTAGGTTTAAAATCAGCAGGCATGATGGCCGTAGGCAAGCATTTCCCAGGCCATGGCTATATCCAAGCAGATTCTCATATTGAATTAAGCATTGATAATCGATCCTATGTTGACATTGAGTTAGATGATCTAATCCCATTCCGACAAATGATCAATTTTGGATTAACTGGCATAATGGCATCTCATGTAGTTTATCCTCAGGTTGATCGTTATCCAGCTGGTTTTTCTAGTCGCTGGCTTAAAGATATACTACGAGAAACACTTGAATTCGATGGTTGTATTTTTAGTGATGACCTAAGTATGCAAGGAACAACACATATCGGTAATATTGTTACACGTGCTCAAACCGCACTTCATGCCGGTT
The DNA here is from genome assembly GCA_021774055.1 of Nitrosomonas sp. Classification (GTDB taxonomy): domain Bacteria; phylum Pseudomonadota; class Gammaproteobacteria; order Burkholderiales; family Nitrosomonadaceae; genus Nitrosomonas. Next base: position 15,063 of record JAJFJL010000001.1, read on the forward strand.
GCGATATGATACTAGTATGTAACAAACCACAAGATGCAGATGAATTATTGCAACAATTAACCTGGGATATCTCAGCCGTAAGTATGGCTAGAATTGCACGATTACATAGCAAAAAGAAGGTTGATGGCATGATGAAGTTGCGTGAACGTACTGATTTCGTTAAAGCAATTAGAGAAATTAGTGGGATTGGTTTCGATAGTCGAGAGTTAACACTCTTATAACCTAGTGCCTTGCACCCTAATATATACTTCGCACGGCACTAGGTCTAAACTATACAAATTAAATTTTAAAAGGTAATCCATGATTAATTCTTTTGATGTCGCAGTAATTGGTGCTGGACCCGGCGGATATGTAGCTGCTATTAGATGTGCACAATTGGGGCTTAATACCGTATGCATTGATGAATGGCAAAATGCAAAAGGTAGAGCAAGTTTAGGTGGAACTTGTCTAAACGTTGGCTGTATTCCATCCAAAGCTTTACTTGAATCTTCTGAAAATTTTTTCCGTCTCAACCATAAATTTAAAACACATGGAATCAAAGTTGATGGTGCATCTATTGATGTACCAGTAATGATTGCACGCAAAGATAAAATTGTAACCACCTTTACCGGTGGGATTACGGCGTTATTTAGGAAAAATAAAATAAACTCTATGCACGGTAAAGGAACGCTACTTAAACATGATAAAGAACAAAAGAGCTGGCAAATTGAGGTCAATAAAAAAACCGGAGTAGAAACTATCCAGGCAAAGCATGTCATTATTGCGACAGGATCAACACCACGTCAATTATCATTTATTCCTATTGATAATAAGCAAATATTAGATAACACGGGAGCTTTAGCATTAACCGAAGTTCCTAAACGATTAGGTGTTATTGGAGCTGGCGTTATCGGCCTAGAAATGGGAAGTGTTTGGCAAAGGCTTGGGGCAGAAGTTACTATTCTTGAAGCGATGCCTGAGTTTCTAATGGCTGCTGATACACAGGTAGCAAAAGAAGCCTATAAAGTATTCAGCAAAGAACTGGGGTTATCAATACAAACCAGTGTTGATATCAAATCAATTAAATCAAATGAAAGTGGTGTTGTAATCACATTTAAAGATGCCGCTGGTGACGATAAGACACTGGAAGTAGATAAATTAATTGTCGCTGTTGGTCGCTTGCCAAATACTGATGGCCTAGGTGCACAACAAGTTGGTCTTAAAATAGATGGTCGTGGTGCAATTGAGGTTGATGAGCATTGTCGAACCAATTTACCAGATGTCTACGCCGTCGGAGATGTTGTACGTGGAGCAATGCTTGCGCATAAAGCCTCCGAAGTAGGTGTAGCTGTTGCAGAAATGATCTCCGCTATTGAGAAAGGAGATAAGCGAGAATTTAAACAAATAGACCCATATACTATTCCATGGGTAATCTACACTTCTCCTGAAATAGCCTGGGTAGGCAAAACAGAGCAAACACTAAAGTCTTTGGGGATTTCTTACAAAGTTGGGCAATTTCCTTTTATCGCTAATGGTCGTGCTCGTGCAATAGGTGAAACATCTGGTTTTGTTAAAGTATTGGCAGATGCAACAAGTGACCGTATTCTAGGTATCCACATGATCGGCCCATATGTTTCAGAATTAATATCTGAGGCTGTAATGGCAATGGAATTTGCTGCCAGTAGTGAAGATATAGCACGTATTATCCATGCTCACCCTTCATTGTCAGAAGTGCTACATGAAGCAGCACTTGGTGCTAATAATCGAGCATTACATATATAACTTAATTAGCGCATACCCAGATTAAACCTAAACTGGGTATGCTTCCATTGAATACGATTTAGCAATAGGGCGCATTCCATGCACCATTTATAACGTTACTGCATAAAACACACCCTACCTTAAATGTAAACCGAATAATGAGGGATGCCTACGATTTATCTAAATCTTTAAGGGACGCAATCAACTCTGCTAGAGTCTACTGAACATGACATTAATGTTTGATGAACGTTTGCATCACGATCAAATGTGTATTCTGCTTTCAGTTGTTTATGTTGCTCTGCGGTCAATGAAATTCTTTCTGGAATGAAACGTTCTTGAGTCCAGAATCTAACACGACAGAAAATTTCTTCATCAGCGCATAACCTAGTAATTGCATTACCGTAGATTGTTCTATCCGTATATTTTGCTTGTTCGACCAATACCATATGAACACGCTTCCCAGTGCTCCCAAGTTCTCGTGTACGTATTAACTGCCAGCCGATACCACTTTCCAACGGTTCTTCTGCTTGCTCCACTACTTCTTCTACGTCTACTTCTACAGCTTCTTCTAGTTGCTCTACTTGATCTGTATCAACAGGCTCTTCTTCCGCTGGTGTTTCAGCAAAAGCTGACCATGAAATAGTGAGTATTAATGCAAGAAATAATATACCAATCATTTTTTTATTCATAATTTCTCCGTGACGAAAGCCATGCTTACGTGTTTCCACCTAAATACCGCGCGTAGTCATAATAAAATATATGAAAATTTGTAGGACTCAGGTTCCAATTTAATAGAATTATTGCGTTCGAGAGTATACATGAAAATCAGTATCACTATATCCTACTCTTTTATGACAACACAAAGGACAAAATAGCCAACCACTACTTTTCTTTTGAACTTATGAACAACTTAAAAAGTCACAGTGGTGTTTTGCCAACAAAGAAAACAAATTGTTTGATAGATTTCTAGCTAACTTGCTGCAAGTCTGGCGAGTTCAGGGTAAAATGGCGTCCCTTTATAATTTCAATAAGGAAAAAATATGAGAGCAGTTTTAATTGGAATGGTTACAGCATCTGCTTTAATACTAGCAGGTAATGCACAAGCTGATGGAGCAGGCTTAGCACAAAGTAGTGGTTGCTTAAATTGTCATCAAGTTGAAATGAAAACAGTTGGACCTGGCATGAAAGAAATTGCCGCTAAATATGCTGGTGATGACGGTGCATCCGACATGCTAGCAGGTAAGATCATTGGCGGAAGTAATGGTGTTTGGGGTCCAATCCCAATGCCACCAAACGCAGGTGTTAGTGGTGACAATGCAAAAGCTTTAGCAGACTGGATTCTGTCATTGAATTAAGCTGATGCTAAATTAACAAGAAGCCGACGTATTAATAACACGTCGGCTTTTTGTTTTAGAACCTAATACCTTGCACCCTAAATAACCAGAAAAATCTGTAGCACAGATTGCCGATAACTGCGTTAGAAAAACTTGACGTATGCTCAATATGCTTGCGTTTCTTCTCCTTGTTCTCGACAATTTTTGCTTCCCTGTATTTTCCTGATTATTTAGGGTACAAGGCACTAGATAGAACAATTGGAGAGCTAAATGAAAGTAGGTATAAAGTGGCAAGGCGGTGTAAGCTTTTCTGGTGAATCAGATAGTGGACACACAGTATTAATGGACGGTGCACCAGAAGCAGGTGGGGAAAATTTAGGACCACGCCCAATGGAAATGGTACTTATGGGAGTTGGCGGATGTACTACTTTCGATATAGTAGCAATTTTGAAGAAGAGTCGCCAAGATATTAAGGATTGTGTAGTTGAAGTAGAAGCAGAACGTGCAGTTATTGACCCTAAAGTATTTACAACTATTCATATGCATTTTACTTTGACAGGTAAAAACCTTGATAAACAAAAAGTTGAACGTGCCATTAATTTATCATCAGAAAAATATTGTTCAGCCTCAATCATGCTTAAAAATACGGTTGCAATAACTCATGATTTTAAAATTATTGATTCATAATATAACTATATTGTTAAAAACAAACTCATCAATAAATAATTTCAATATGCTTGGTTTTAAAATATGCAGATAATGACTGAAGTAAACTTTCCTGTAGTTTTACACGCCAGTCATCACCAAACTCAAGTTCACAAGTAGCTCTACTATTATTATAAATCATAGAAATATGGCAGTAATAATAACTACGCTCATCAGCACTTTTATTAGTAACACAATAGGGTGATATCAGCTCTTTAAATGTTGCAATATTTGTTAATGATGATGCCTCACAATATAACTTGATTCGTTTAGCATAATACGAACGTGCACTGGCAAGATCATATAATTTCTCTGCAGCAATACGTATTTCACCATTATTCTCCTGACTGTTACCACGTATGCCAACTTTAGCTTCAACAATCAAAGGTTGATCCTCTTTTAACCAACTTCTATTGCTAATAAACAGTTCATCAAAAACCATCAACTCTACCTGTGCATTGCCATCATCTAACAAGATAATCGCCATCCGTCCACGCCTGGTATTAAGAACCCGAATACCATAAATAATACCCGCCAATAGTTGCGGTTCCTTCTGTGGTTTTAAACGATCTAATCGTGTCGAAATAAACTTCCTTAGTTCTTGTGCATAAGTACTAAACAAATGGCCACTTAAGTAAAAACCAAGACCCTGTTTTTCATTTCTTAGCTTATCGCGTTCAGACCATTGTTCTACGTTAACCAATTGTGAGCTTACAGTAGCATCATCACTTTCACTGAATAAACTAGCTTGACTCGCTGTACGAAAGATTTGTTCAGCTGATTCAATCGCAATACCAACCGATGCAGATAAACTGGCACGATTAGTATTAATAGAATCAAATGCACCTACACGTATCAGCGCTTCAATCACACGACGATTAGCAATCCGTCGATCAACACGACAACAAAAATCAAACAAATTAGTAAATGGACCATTCTCATTACGTTGACTAATGATGGATGCAATCGCAGTTTCACCTGTACCCTTAATCGCGCCTAAACCATAGCGAATAATTTTTTTATTAACTGGGGTGTAATGATAATCAGATTGATTAATGTCTGGTGGCAAAATAGTGAGACCATTAGCCAAACTATCATTAAAGAAGATATACGCTTTATCAGTATCATCCATGTCAGCAGATAAAATTGCTGCCATAAATGCCGCAGGATAATGTGTTTTAAGATAAGCGGTCTGATAAGCAATTAACGAGTATGCTGCTGCATGAGATTTATTAAAACCATACCCAGCAAATTTTTCCATTAAAGCAAACAACTCTATTGCTTTATCTTTAGCTAGATTATTCTTAATCGCACCAGCAACAAAAATATCACGTTGCTGAGCCATTTCTTCAACTTTTTTCTTACCCATAGCACGCCGCAATAAATCAGCACTACCAAGACTATAACCACCAATAACTTGAGCAATTTGCATTACTTGTTCTTGATAAATCATAATGCCATAGGTTGGACCAAGAATAGGCTGCATACGTGGATCAAGATAGTCAATTTTTTTACCATGTTTGCGTGCAACAAACTCAGGAATAAGATCCATAGGACCTGGACGATATAAGGCAACTAACGCAATAAGATCACCAAAACAATCAGGTTTAGCTTGTTGCAATAAATCTTTCATGCCACGAGATTCAAACTGAAAAACACCGATAGCATTACCTTTACGTAATAAGGCATAAGTAGCCACATCATCCAACGGAAGGTCTTCCACTGAAAATAGTTTCTTAGCACTAATATCCTGTGCTGAAACTAAATCCTGTTGCCGAATATTTTGTACCGCACGATCTATAGTAGTTAGTGTCTTTAACCCTAAAAAATCAAATTTAACTAGGCCAATTTTCTCAACATCGTCCTTATCCAATTGACTAACAACTGACCCACCAGATTCAGCACAATAAACAGGGCAAAAATCTGTAATCTTACCTGGTGAAATTAATACTCCACCGGCATGCATACCTACATTACGAGTTAACCCCTCAAGATTCTCAGCTAACTCCAGCAAATTATTAACATCTTCCTCTTCACTAGCACGCTGATTTAACTGTGGCTCTATTTCTCGAGCTTTTTTCAGCGTCATGCCAAGTTCGAACGGTACTAATTTTGCTAATTGATCGACAAAATTATAAGGTAAATCTAATACACGACCGACATCACGGGTAACTGCTTTGGCTGCCATGGTACCAAAGGTAACAATTTGTGAAACACTTTCTGTACCATAGCGTTGCTTAACATAGTCGATAACAAGCTCACGCCGCTCTTGACAGAAATCAATATCAAAATCAGGCATTGATACTCGCTCAGGATTAAGAAAACGCTCAAATAGTAAGTCATAACGTAAGGGGTCAAGGTCAGTAATCCCTAAACTATAAGCAACTAAAGAACCAGCACCAGAACCGCGACCAGGACCAACCGGTACATTATTTTGTTTAGCCCAATTAATAAAATCAGCAACAATTAAAAAATAACCAGAAAATCCCATTTGTATTATTGTATTAACCTCAAAATCCAAACGCTCCCGATACTTTAGTAACTGCGCATCATTTTCTGAGTCATCAGGAAATAGTATTTTCATACGCTGCACTAAACCAATAACCGCCTGATCATATAGATAATCTTCCAAACTCTTATTATTTGGTGTTGGAAATAAAGGTAAGCGGTTAACTCCCAGCTCCAGAGAAAGATTACAACGTTTGGCAATTTCAACACTATTACTAAGTGCACTAGGAATATCCGCAAACAAAGCAGCCATCTCAGCCTGAGTCTTGAAATATTGCTGGCCTGAGAAAACTTTAGGACGACGTTGATCGCCTAATACATAACCCTCTGCAATACATACACGTGCTTCATGTGCTTGATAATCTCCTGGGTTTAAAAACTGTATAGGCTGAGTAGCCACCACTGGTAACTGTAAATTTGAGGCTACTAATAAGGAACGTTGTACTAAAGCTTCCTCATCTGCATGCCCGGCACGTTGAATCTCAATATAAAAACGATTAGGAAAAAGACTAGCCCATTTCCTAGCTTGATCTTCTGCTTGCAGAAGGTTATTTTGCGCTAATAATTGTCCAACATCACCAAGATGTGCCCCTGATAAAGCAATCAAACCATCACTTAAGTTTTCTTTAGAATTAAACCAAGAGCGGTTGATTTCAGCCCTACCATGATATTGATTTTCACGGTATGCACGTGATAATAAGCGACATAACAATAAGTATCCTGTGAAATTTTGACACAGTAATAAAAGTCGTAAAGGAACATCACGATCACTTTCATTTTCTATCCAAATATCACAACCGATTATTGGTTTAACACCATTTTTACAGGCGTTTTGATAAAATTTAACTAAACCAAATAAATTTGAAAGATCGGTCAATGCCAATGCAGGCATATTATCGCTAGCAGCTTTCGCTAACACAGGATTAATACGTACTATACCGTCGAGGATGGAATATTCACTATGCAGACGCAAATGAATGAAGGCAGGAGAACTTGACATAAGCAACAATTCTAATTATGGAAAAAGAATAGGGATCTCGACTATTCTAATCCTAGGGGCTCGTTGGACTTATAGGTGTTTAAGTTAAAAAACAATTTAACAAAAAATAAGAAACAATCACTAACTCTAATTCGTTACGCAAAACAACTTATTTATAAGCTGTTAATTTTCATGTCAACCTAAGACCGGCAGGCTCTCAGATTTTATATTTAATCTAGATCCTACAAGTTATCATACACGTTTCACATAACAAATTGTTTCATAGAGTAAAATTTATTCTACGAGGAATACTTGTTGACATTCCCAAAGAATAAAGTTTGCCATATGAAACAATCTGTTATGCAGTATGTGTGCGACTACTTGCTGGATCTAGGTGGCAAGTATAACTAATACCTACATATTTCATACTGATACAAAAGTAGCTTACACTTTTAATATCAAAAAAAGCGTACTAGCGTTTCTTTGATGCCTACTTATCAGTGTTATTACTGTGTGTTTATAGCAGGAATAGCATGGATGTGTTTCACAATAACCACACTCGATACCATCTCACAATATAACGCCTTTCTTTCTTGGCAGATACAAGCCTAATACGAAGAATGCCTAACGCTTGTTACTAGGAACGAGCATGAAACAAATGGGCAACTTGATTTGTATTTATACCCATCTTCTGCGTTATGTAAACAGTTATATAGCCGTGCTATGCTCCTGTTTACATGCCCCCCCCGTATCAAGTACGGGGCAGAGCTTTAAATATGAACATAAATCCTGCGCTAGTTGCCTAATTTATTACATGTTAGTTCCTTAATGCTTAATAATAGGCGCAGAAGATTTACTCTTATCAGTAACTTTTGGCATAGATTCTGAAGTGACCTTTTCAGAAATAGCATTTGGCTTATGTTCTAAAGCTAAATCAAATACTTGATCTATCCATTTCACAGGATGAATCTCTAATTTATTTTTTATATTCTCAGGAATATCTGCTAAATCTTTGACATTCTCTTCTGGAATTAAAACAATCCTAATACCACCACGATGAGCTGCAAGTAATTTTTCTTTTAAACCACCAATTGGCAACACCTCACCACGTAAAGTTATCTCACCTGTCATTGCAACAGTTGCTCGTACCGGAATACCAGTTAATACCGAAACCATTGCCACACAAATACCAATGCCAGCACTAGGACCATCTTTTGGTGTCGCACCTTCTGGCAAATGAATATGGATATCATTTTTTTGATAAAAATCTTCTACAATACCTAATACCTGAGATCTACCCCTAACCACAGACAAAGCTGCCTGAATAGACTCTTGCATTACTTCACCTAGCTTACCAGTAGTAATTGTTTTTCCTTTCCCTGGTAAGGCAACAGCCTCAATTGTCAACAACTCACCACCTACCTCAGTCCACGCCAAACCAGTTACCTGACCAATCTGATTTTTCTCTTCCGCAATACCATAACTATAACGTCGTACATCTAAATACTTATCTAGATTACGGGCATTAACCATCATCTTACTTTTGGTATTTTTGACCAACAACGATTTCACAACTTTCCTACATATTTTAGAAATCTCCCGTTCCATAGCACGTACACCAGCTTCCCTTGTGTAGTAACGAGTAATATCTCGTATCGCAGTTTCAGATATAGTCAGTTCATTTTCCTTAAGGCCATGGTTCTTGATTTGTTTAGGTAATAAATAACGCTTAGCAATATTAATTTTTTCATCTTCGGTATAGCCTGACAAACGAATTACTTCCATACGGTCCAACAATGCAGGAGGAATATTCAAGCTATTAGCTGTTGCAACAAACATTACATCCGATAAATCGTATTCAACTTCAACATAGTGATCAACAAAAGAATTATTCTGTTCTGGGTCAAGCACCTCTAATAGTGCAGAGGATGGGTCGCCACGAAAGT
>JAJFJL010000002.1 GCA_021774055.1 Nitrosomonas sp.
GTACCACGAATATGACCTGTGCCATGACAACGTGTACAAGTAATATCATTACTTTCACCCAACGAAGGACGTAACCTCTGACGCGATAATTCCAACAAACCAAAACGAGAAATTTTACCTTCTTGAATACGTGCGCGATCATAATGCAAAGCTTCATGCAAACGAGTTTCTACTTCACGCTGATTACGAGAAACTTCCATATCAATAAAATCAATTACAACTAGGCCACCTAAATCACGTAAGCGTAGCTGTCGTGCGATTTCATCTGCTGCTTCTAGATTGGTATGATGTGCGGTATGCTCAATATCTGTACCACGGGTGGCACGTGCCGAGTTCACATCGACAGAAACCAGCGCTTCAGTGTGATCAATAACAATAGCACCACCTGACGGTAAAGTTACCTGGCGCGAATAAGCAGTTTCTATTTGATGTTCAATTTGAAAACGTGAAAATAGCGGTACGTCATCTTGATAATATTTAAGACGATCAACATTACCAGGCATAACATGTGCCATAAATTGACAAGCCTGCTCATAAATCTCTCTATCATCAACTAGAATCTCACCAATTTCTTGATGAAAATAATCACGAATTGCACGAATAACCAGACTACTTTCCTGATAAATTAAGAAAATGCCCTTCTGGTTTTTAGCCGCATTTTCGATCGCGCTCCAAAGCTGTGTTAAGTAGTTTAAATCCCACTGTAACTCTTCCACATTCCGACCGATACCAGCGGTACGCGCAATAATACTCATATTTTCATGAAGATCTAGCTGCGCCATAACATCACGTAACTCAGCACGTTCTTCACCATAAATACGCCGAGAGACCCCACCACTACGCGGCTTATTTGGAATTAACACCAAATAGCGCCCAGCCAATGAAATATAAGTGGTTAATGCAGCACCCTTAGTACCCCGCTCATCTTTATCAACCTGAACTATAAGCTCTTGACCTTCACGCAGAAGCTCAGAAATACGTGAGCGGGAAAACTCCACACTTTCACCAAAACAAGAAGGTGCAATTTCTTTATAGGGTAAAAAACCATGACGATCACCGCCATAATCAACAAAAGCAGCTTCTAAACCTGGTTCCAGACGTGTTATTACTGCTTTATAAATATTACTTTTTCGTTGTTCTTTACCAAGAGATTCAATGTCAAGGTCAACTAATTTTTGACCATCAACAATCGCGACACGAAGTTCCTCCGGTTGTGTCGCGTTAAATAACATTCGTTTCATTATTATGCCTTTTACGCCTTAGCTACAGACAGATTACTTAGGAACGTACATGAGATACTATCGGCAACTGGCTTATTTGTATTTTTATGCTTCTTCTATATTTTTATTTTAGTCCTGCATTTTTCCTAAGTAGAAGCAAATATTAATTTTTATCCTGGTCTCAACTTTAATTTTTCCTGTCTTTTTAAATTCAGGCATTCTGGTGATCACACACATTAACTAATATGTGTGATTGCTTACAGAATTAGACCTAGATCCTGCAGGTTATCGTGCACACAATGTGTAACAGACTGCTTCATAGATTGAATTTTATTCCGCGCGGAATACTTACTAATATTCCAAAAGAATAAAGTTTGCTATATGGAACAATCTATTGTGCAAGATATGTACGATAACTTGCAGGATCTAAGTTAAATATAAGGAAACCAAGAATCTATAATCTATATATACTTCGCACGGTCATAGTTTCGGTTTTCTAGTGGATCATTTTTGCCAATATCAGCGTTACTGAAACAATTACATAGCTGGCTATGTGCTTGTTTCAGCGCCTTGTTCTTAACAAAAATTATCTCACTATAAAATACAAAACTATGACCGTGCGAAGTGTAATTTTACCTAGATCCTGCAAGTGATCGTGTATATCTTGCACAATAGATTGTTTCATAGAGTAAATTTATTCTGCGTAGAATACTTATTGATATTCCAAAAGAATAAAGTTTGCTATAGGAAACATATCTGTTGTGCAGTATGTGTGCTATCACTTGCATGATCTAGGTTTTAGTGTGTCAATTGTTATCACTACTTTCTTTGGTGAGTGACAGTAACCAAATAACAAGAATGAATAGAACATCTACGTAAACTTTTAAGACTAGGGACGAGGCAATAATAGTTTATCCATTTAGACTTGCCCTTTTACTCTGATTTTTCGTTAGTCCTCCGATTACATAGAATAACTATGCGCCCTACGGACCGCCTCAAATCAGAGCAAAATTACTTCGCCTAAATGGACAAACTATTATTGCCTCGTCCCTTATGTTATTCTTACTCCGTAGCTATTTGTTCTGATTCAAAAAAATATCACCTATTATAATTTCAAAACGCTAAGAATTATAATAGGTGATATTTTTTTGTGGAACGTAAGGTAGCAAAGCTTGAGCACAGTTACATGCGCCAGAAGTCCCCGACACAGGAATGTGCGAGTTTGCACGTGTGCTGGGCATCAAAAATTTGTACATTGGGAGTATATACTACTCCAATTTAAAGGTAGTTTAAGTTTAATTTTGACGAGTATAAATAAAATTAATGATCTGAGCAAAAAAAATCCATATAATAAAGTAATTATAGAATATATTGGAGAAAATAGTGATGGCCAACGTATTGACAATTATTTAATCAAATATTTCAAATATGTGCCTAAAAGTCATCTTTATCAACTTTTACGTAGTGGTCAAGTACGTGTAAATAGCAAACGAATAAATGCCAGCTATCGCTTGCAACATAATGATAAACTACGTATTCCTCCAGTAAGAACCAGCGAAAGAAAAAGTACCACCCCAAACAAAACTATTGCCAAATCACGCTTCACCCCAATCAAAATAGTATTTCAAGATGAAGGTCTTCTAGTCATCGACAAACCAGCTGGTATGGCAGTCCACGGAGGTAGTGGCGTTAGCTTTGGCGTAATCGAACAACTACGCGCACAATACCCTGACTGGAAATACCTAGAATTAGTTCACCGCCTGGATAGAGAAACCTCTGGTGTTTTACTGCTAGCCAAAAAACGCAAGGTATTAGTTGGCCTACATCAACAAATTCGAGCCGGCACAGTTGAAAAACGTTACTACGCACTAGTTAAAGGCCGCTGGCATAATCACAAACAAAATGTCCAGTTATTATTAGACAAATATCTAACTGCAAGCGGTGAACGACGTGTGGCAGTGATTACAGATCCACAGAGCGATAAAAAAGGCATCCACTCCCATACCATCTTCACCTTACAAAAATCATGGCAGAACTTCAGTTTATTAGACGCTGAATTAAAAACTGGCAGAACCCATCAAATCCGTGTCCACCTTGCCCACCTTGGTTTTCCTATTGCAGGTGATGACAAATACGGCGACTTCACCCTCAACAAACAATTAGCCAAAAGTACCCAACAAACCAGATTACCCCGCATGTTTCTACATGCCCGTAAAATTAATATTATCCATCCATTAACAATGGAACCGTTATCACTTGAAGCTCCATTAACTAATGACTTACAAACGTTTATGGATGGATTAGGTAGTCCTAACAAAATTCAGTAATCCTGCACATATCTCTTGTTCCCATGCTCCTGCGTGGGAATACATACCATACTTCAACCAACTAGAAACGTAGTATGTGCCAACATACGGATGCGCATCAATCGAAATAGTTCTTAATTGTCACATTAGTAAAAGCTATTAGGATACCCCCTCAATGCTAAATGTAACTGTCAGCTAACTTAGAGCCAATCTTCTGAAATATTTAAAAATTGTACAAAAAGGTGAGCAAATAAATATTACATCCAAAGGAGCTTACTTAGCTACATTAACACCGCCACTACCACCGTGTAATGAAGCTAATGCAAAACTTAAAGTTTTAGCCAAATCTGCTGTAATTAACGATATTGTGTCCCCTACTGACGAAACTTGGGATGCAATAAAATGATACCTAGATCCTGCAAATAATCGTGCATATAATGTGTATCAGATTGTTTCATAGAGTGAATCTTATTCTGCATGGAATACTCATTGATATTCCCAAAGAATAAGGTTTGCTATATGAAACAATCTGTTGTGCAGTATATGCACGATTATTTGCAGGATCTAGGTACTAGAATTTATGCGGCAATGGTCCTAGTGCTTCAATTGGGTAGCGTCGTAAACGTTTTGATAGTGGATCAATCGCGCTGATGTTTAAATAGCGCCAGGCTTTCTCGCTGTTATCTAGTATCGTGGTTTGATCCTGCCAACTAGCCCATTGTTTTTTAGGTAAGTGCATCATGGTTTTAAGACATAAACCACTCTCAGTTGACCATAGCTTAGCAGTGTTGTCATGCGATGCTGAAGCTAGCAATTTGCCGTCCGCTGAAAAGCTGCAGTGCATAACCGAACCCGTATGTTGATCACAGGAGTAGATCAGCTGGCCGCTGCTGGTATCCCATAGTGCTGGGTAGAGCTAGTAGCGAAACCAAACCTACGCTATCGTATGCATTCCCATGCGGGAGCATGGGAACGAGGGAAATGACAAGCTTAAAAATACTTCACTGCTAGCGTGGTAATTCTCACATCATTTTTTGAAAAAAATAGTAAAAGTACACATACCTAAATCCCGTAGGGTCTAGGTTATATTTTAATTATAAGAATGGAGCAATAACTATGGACTTGATTGATCGTATAAAAGATATTGCCAAAAGAATTCCTGGCCAAATGGAGCATATTAAAACCGAAGAAGCCACAAAAAACGCCTTCATTATGCCTCTTATCAGTTCACTTGGTTATGATGTATTTAATCCACTAGAAGTCGTCCCTGAATACACCGCAGACATTGGGTCAAAAAAAGGTGAAAAGGTTGATTATGCAATCAAAAAGAATGATGAGATTATTATGTTAGTAGAATGCAAATGGTCTGGGGCTGACCTTCATGAAGACCATACCTCTCAATTGTATCGATACTTTTCTGTCACAGAAGCAAGGTTTGCAATTTTAACTAACGGAATTATCTATGAGTTTTATTCAGATATTGATGAAAAAAACAAAATGGATTCAAAACCGTTCTTTGTATTTAATCTACTTCATTTCGAAGACCACCAAATAAACGAATTAAAAAAATTCACTAAATCTGCTTTTTCTTTAGACGACATATTAACAACTGCCAGCACACTCAAATACACGGGAGCAATCAAAAAGATCTTAGAAGATGAGCTAAAAAATCCTTCTGAGCAATTTGTCCGTTTTTTTGCATCCCAAATTTATGATGGCAGACTTACACAACAAGTAATAGAACAATTTAAATCAATCGTAAAAGAAGCAAGGAATCAATTTATAAGCGAAAGGTTAAACGAAAGACTTAAATTTGCCTTGGCGACCAATGAAGATAACTCTACGGCTGAAATAAACACAGAAGAACAGATAAATGACAACACATCCAGCGGCGATGACCTAGAAATAACCCAAGATAAAATAGATGGATACAACATCGTGAAAGCAATATTACGTGAAATAATAGATGTGAAACGTATTACTGTCAGAGATACAAAAAGCTACTGCGGAATTTTACTAGACGACAATAATCGCAAACCAATTTGTCGCCTACATTTTAACTATTCTCAGAAATATTTAGGTCTAGTTAACAATAAAAATGAAGAACGTTTTGAAATTGACAACGTGGATGATATCTTTAAATATGTAGATGAATTAAAAGCAATAACCGTAGCATATGACAATGCAGAGCTGTAGGGTGCATTTCATGCACCACGTATGATTCATAAGACCCTGTAGCACATAGATATATATACTTTAAACGGTCGCTTGTTAGGATTTTCAGAAAACCTACAATTTTCTGTTATTAAATGCGTTGAGTTTAGTTTTGACACCAGTTAAAACTACTGCTTTGACCGTTCGAAGTATACTTAGGAATCAATAAAAGTTTATGCGTCTTCGGCGTTGTGTAAAGGGTTACATAGCCTGCGCCATGCATCCCTTTACACGCCTTGAATACAAAGCCCTGTCTGCGCAATTCTGGAACTTTAATCTTTTTTAGTCTCTTACCCACGCAAAACACAACCTCACCCGCAACAACAGGCTAAATAAAACCAACTCTATATTGTTTTGCCCAATGGCATACATGCCATCAACTTATCAAGGGGTTATCAGGGGGTCTGCCAACTTGAAATCTTTCACGTTCAACATCTGACGCCCAGTGCTGCACTTGATTTTTGGCGCGGAATGTTTTGGACTTGCGAACACCTTTGCATTTGACAGCAGCTTCCCAGTTGCTACCCTTTTTTCAATAAGTCGCCATTTCCGTCTGTCCATCCGTCTAAAATCCGTAAATTGTAGTGGATTGATGTAGATTAGTGTGGATTGTTGTTACTTGTGACTGGCTTTAAATTAGGCTAAGAGTGTTGCTATACGGAGGTTTGGGGCTAAAGTGGAGTTTTGAATAAGCTTGTAAAATATAGCTCTGGTACCGGGAGGGGGAATCGAACCC
>JAJFJL010000011.1 GCA_021774055.1 Nitrosomonas sp.
TTAATCACAAAGCCACCGCTACCGCTTTCTATGCTTGCGAGTTCAACTGCACTACCATCGGTTTTACCAAATACCACAAAGCTGGCTCCACTACCACTACCATTGGGGTCATCATAGATTGCCCCAACAATTAAATCAGCCAGTCCATCGCCATTCACATCACCGGCATTGCTCACCGAGTAGCCACTGGAATCACTCGTACTCACGCCGTTAATCACAAAGCCGCCACTACCACCTTCTATGCTTGAAAGTTCGACTGCGCTACTATCGGTTTTACCAAATACCACAAAGCTGGCTCCACTAGCGCTACCATTGGGGCTATCATATCTTGCCCCAACAATTAAATCATCCAGCCCATCGCCATTCACATCACCGGCATTGCTCACCGAGTAGCCACTGTAATCACCCGCACTCACGCCGTTAATCACAAAGCCAGTATTATTGCCATTCTGCTCAACGGCAGATAATTCTATTGGTGCGATTAAAGAGATTATCGGATTACGTGGATCAGGTACAGCCATTGTTGTAACTGAAGTATCAATAGTAACCGGCGTTACTGTATCAGCGATAGAAGATGGCACAGTAGTACCACCAAAATTCATTATCCCCGCCGTCAAAGTTACAAAAACACTGCCATTGGCAAAAACTACTTGTGTTCCATCTGCATCACCTTGTACCGGAATAGTCGCAACTAACGCACCGTCGATAGAAACCAGCAGTCTATTACCTTGTTGTTGGTAAATATAATCATTACTGTTAGCAGACAAATCAACCCGTTCTATATTTTGATCGACAAACAGCCCAACAGATCCTGCTTCAACAATAACTTGTTCTATTCCAACTTGCCCAAATACGTTTGCATTAGCATTAGAGCCAATATTGAAGCTTTCATTCAGGTTCAACAATATATTTGCCATTTTCCAATACCTTTACCAATTTGATCAGATTTCAAAATTAAATTTTACAAAACCTTACTACCATCGTTACTATGAATGAGATCGTAACAGTTATTGCCACTCTCAGCACAACGATTTTTAATTATGTCATGTGGTTGTAAAGTTGCTGTTAACGTGAGCATATATTGTGGATGGGAGGGTTTTTACTATTGCAATTAAGCCAGCAGCAATAAGGAGAATTAGGCAATGAATGAAACATCAACATACTCTTTAAGGCTCCCAAGATCCTTAAAAGAAGAAGTCGCAAAAATGGCTAAGCGTGATGGCACAAGCCTTAATCAACTTATTTCAATGGCTGTTGCAGAAAAAGTTTCAGCCCTAGAAACTGAGGAATTTTTTAAAAAGCGAGTAAAACGCGCAAATTTAGCATTATTTGAGGATCTTTTATTTCGTCCAGGTGGTGAAGCTCCACGTGAAGGAGATGAATTAACAAAGTAATATGAACGCACTTTGATATGTATTCATAATAAATGCTGGGTTACGTTTTTTACTATATTAAAAAATCTAGCCCAGCCTACCTCACTGTTGTGCATGGGTTAATTTAGTAACCTGGCTTTATTGTTTGTTTGTTTATTTGTTCAATTGATAAGCCAGTTACTTCAGCAATGATTTTTACATCTATTTTTGCTTGTTTCATGTTCTTGGCTATAACCAGAACACTTTGTTTTTTTCCTTTTTCAAGCCCCTCTTCCAAACCTTTTTCTCGACCTTTTATTAGTCCTTCTTCCAGCCCTTCTTCTAGCCCTTCCTCACGGCCTTCAATTTTTCCTAAAACATAGGTTGATTGATATAGGCTGGCTTCATGATGTAGTTGTGTTTGGTGACGTTCATATGCCATACGTTCCTGCTTATCCATTTTGAGTATATTTAGCGTTTCTTGTGCTTGCTCTAGCCCCTTGGCAGTAAAACTATCTTCAATTTTTTCATTTTTAAGAAAATAAATCCATTCATCCAAAGTATCTTTGGCTACATTATTAAATTTTCTTATTTCAATTAAATAATATTCAGGATAAATATCAGCAATCTTGTTAGCTGTATAAAGTTTTTTTTGTTCTTCACTAAGTTTCAATTCATGATTATTATGTAAACCGATAAAGTGTGTCGTGCCATGATAAATATAGTCATCACCTTCACCGAAATCAAAATAAAGAATATTAATTGAAATTACTTTACTGATTTCTGAATAAGCTTGCCCTTGGTTTAGCTGTTCACTAATAATTTTGGAGCTGGCAAATAGAATTCTTTGCAAATAATCCAACTCGCGTGAGTATTGTATTTCAACAATAATAATTTGCTGGTTACTATCGACGACTTTAATATCCACCCGGTTGTATTTGTTATCTTTATTTTCCTGGTTACTCTCACTTTCTAATATTTCAATAATACTGATATCAGTAAACAGCAATTCACTTAAGAATCCTTCAAGGATGCCAAAATTTGCTTTATTACGAAGAATATTTTTTATCGCCCAATCGAAGCTGATAAGTTCTCTACTCATTATGTTTCCTGAATTGATCTTCAAAAAGTCGTGTTAGCGTATTTACCCACCGTAATTCCTACGTGTTTATAGTTGGAATCCAGGCTGAAGTAGGTTCCCGCTAGGAAATATATGGGGATGATGGGTGTGTTTCATAACAGCTATGTACTGTGCCGATTCAATATAACAACTTGTTTTATTAAATAATACCTAGGTCCTGCAAGTAATCGCACACATACTGCACAACAGATTGTTCCATATAGCAAACTTTATTCTTTTAGAATATCAATAAGTATTCTGCGGAGAACAAAATTTATTTTATGAAACAATCTATTACATGTTGCATGCGTGATAATTTGCAGGGTCTAGGTAATGATATTAACTGTTACATCTGTGTCTATTGTTACTGTACCTATGATCCCAATACTTGGTACACTAAATGCGTAAATACCGCTACCTGCACCGGTCTCACCCCAAGTACCAACTTGACCATTAGAATGGTTGTCCAAGTTAATTGCATCGCCAGCAGTACCATGAATAACCAAGGTATTAGTCGCTGTTTGTGTTTCACTAAGGTTAAATAAATCAGTAATATTTAGACTTAGAGTGCTATTACCTCCATCTGCGCTAAGATCAATGGTTTCAATGCTATTTATCTTATTATTAGGTGTTGTGCGAAGGTCTAGATTTAATGGAGTATCAAAGCGTAAAGTGTCTGTGCCCGTGCCACCATCTAATGAAGCAAAAGTTAAATCAGAAATTGCCAGAATGTCATTGCCAGCGCCTCCGCGTAACACATCTGTACCGCCATTACCAAGCAAAGTGTCATTACCTGCTCCTGCAACTAATTGATTGGCACTAATATCTCCGTTCAAGGTATCTGCACCACTAGTACCAATAGTGGCCGAACTACCCTGGCCACCGAAGATAATAAAGCTGGTGCCACTACTGCCGCCATTGGGGCCTGTCCCAACAACAACTAAATCAGCAAAACCATCGCCATTAACATCACCGGCATTGCTTACTGAACGGCCACTATCATCATAAGCACTTGCGCCATTAATCACAAATCCACCGAGGCCAGTTTCTATGTTAGAGAGTTCTACTGCTGCGCCATCAGTTTTACCAAATACTACAAGGCTGGCTCCACTATTGATGCCATTGGGGGCATCCCCAACAGCTCCGACAATTAAGTCATCCAAGCCATCACCATTAACATCACCGGCAGTACTCACTGGAAAGCCACTAAAATCATAAGCATTTGCGCCATTAATCACAAATCCACCGAGACCAGTTTCTATGTTAGAGAGTTCTACTGCTGTGCCATCAGTTTTACCAAATACCACAAAGCTGGCTCCACTATTATTGCCATTTGGATCATCAGGCCATGCTCCGACAATTAAGTCAGCAAAACCATCGCCATTGACATCACCGGCATTGCTCAACGATCTACCGCTATAATCACCTTCACTCACGCCGTTAATCACAAAGCCACCACTACCGCCTTCTATGCTTGATAGTTCGACTGCACCACCGTCGGTTTTACCAAATACCACATAGCTGGCGCCACTGGCTAAGCCATTGGGGTCATCAAGATGTGCCCCAACAATTAAATCATCCAGCCCATCGCCATTTACATCACCGGCAGTACTCACTGATCTACCACTGTAATCACTTGCACTCACGCCGTTAATCACAAATCCACTGTTACCACCTTCTATGCTTGAGAGTTCAACTGCACCACCATCAGTTTTGCCAAAAATCACAAAGCTGGCACCACTACTGCTGCCATTGGGGTCATCATAGTCTGCTCCAACAATTAAATCATCCAGCCCATCGCCATTTACATCACCGGCATTGCTCACCGAATAGCCACTGTAATCACTCGCACTCACACCGTTAATCACAAATCCATTGTTACCGCCTTCTATGCTTGAGAGTTCGACTGCGCTACCATCGGTTTTACCAAATACCACAAAGCTGGCTCCACTATAGCTGCCATTTGGATCATCACCCCATGCCCCAACGATTAAATCAGCTAGCCCGTCGCCATTGACATCACCAGCAGTACTCACTGGAGAACCACTAAAATCATAAGCATTTGCGCCATTAATCACAAAGCCACCGAGACCAGTTTCTATGTTTGAGAGTTCGACTGCGCTACCATCGGTTTTACCAAATACCACAAAGCTAGCTCCACTATAGCTGCCATTGGGGTCATCATAGTCTGCTCCAACAATTAAATCATCCAGCCCATCGCCATTCACATCACCGGCATTGCTTACAGAGCCGTGGTAATTACCCGTACTAACGCCATTAATCACAAAGCCTGCATTATTGCCGTTTTGCTCAACGGCAGATAATTCAATTGGTGCGATTACTGCGCCGGATACGTTAATGTCTTGTTGTACTAATAAACGAACTGAGTCATCTAGCTTAAGAATGCTGGATGGGGTGTAGATAGCATAGGTAATGCTGTCTATTGTGGTGGTGTTTCCACTGTTAAAGAAAGCTGTGTTGCTAAGGTTCAAGCTGTCATTGCTGCTACCATTAATGCGTAGGTCATTGGCTGCCTCATCACCAACTATGGTTAGGATATCGTCGGTAAATAGGGTTAAACTAGATGCAGTATCATTTAGATCAATGATTTCTAAGCTAGTTAGGCGACTATTGGCGATATTGCTCAAGTCGGCTGTTAGTGCTGCATCAAAACGCAAGGTGTCAGTGCCGGTGCCACCATCCAGTGAAGCAAAAGTTAGATCAGAAATTGCCAGAATGTCATTACCAGCGCCTCCGCGTAACACATCTACACCGCCATTGCCAAGTAAAGTGTCATCACCTGCACCTGCAACTAATTGATTGGCACTAATATCTCCGCTCAAGGTATCTGCACCACTAGTGCCAATAGTGGCCGAACTACCCTGGCCACCGAAGATGACAAAGCTGGCACCACTATTGTTGCCATTGGGATCATCAGCGAATGCCCCAACAACCAAATCATCCAGCCCATCGCCATTCACATCACCGGCATTGCTCACTGAATGGCCACTGAAATCATATTCACTCACGCCGTTAATCACAAAGCCAGCGCTACCGCCTTGTATACTTGAGAGTTCGACTGCGCTACTATCGGTTTTGCCAAATACCACAAAGCTGGCTCCACTTTCGTAGCCATTGGAGCCACCATGGGATGTTCCAACAATTAAATCACCCAGCCCATCGCCATTCACATCACCGGCATTGCTCACCGATCTGCCACTGAAATCACCTGCACTCACGCCGTTAATCACAAAGCCAGCGCTACCGCTTTCTATGCTTGAGAGTTCTACTGCGCTACTATCGGTTTTACCAAATACCACAAAGCTGGCTCCACTTCTGTCTCCATTGGGGTCATCATAGCGTGCCCCAACAATTAAATCAGCCAGTCCATCGCCATTCACATCACCGGCATTGCTCACCGAGTCGCCACTATGATCAAAGTCACTCACTCCGTTAATTACAAAGCCAGCGCTACCTCCTTCTATACTTGATAGTTCGACTGCTCTACCATCGTTTTTACCAAATACCACAAAGCTGGCACCACTAACTTTGCCATTGGGATCGTCAGTAAATGCGCCAACAATTAAATCAGCCAGCCCATCGCCATTCACATCACCGGCATTGCTCACCGATTTACCACTGTTATCAAATTCACTCACGCCGTTAAT
>JAJFJL010000101.1 GCA_021774055.1 Nitrosomonas sp.
GCGAAACTAACGCAGGATTTGTGTTCATATTCAAGGCATGTAAATAGGCGCATAGCACGGCTATGTAACTGTTTACATAACGCAGAAGATGAGTGTAAATGCAAAGTGAGTTTCGCAAGTTATTCTCTTCTCGATCCTAAAGATGACCTTTGCAGAACGTTAGGTTGGAATAAGCATGCGCACCCCAACATTTTTATGTATGTCAATATTGTGTCGGGGTTCGTTCCTCTCCCCAACCTACCGTACTGACCCCAGTTATTCTATGAGACAAAGTGTTTAAATTCATCCAGCCTGTCATATTTAATTTTACTCTGAGCATAATTATTTTATATATAACAATAACTTACATAACTTGTCAACCACGAAGTCTGTGTCAAATACACGCTATTCAATACTATTTAGTTACGGTATGACACAAATTTGTCACAATACTTTATACTTACCTTTCGTCATTACCTTGTAATGAAATCGGATTTTACATGACAATATTATTAATTGAATCAAGCTAAATTTAGCTTATGGCATACCCCATTGACCGGAAACTCGTTATTAGTGTTGCATCAAGTGCACTATTTGATTTGTCTGAGTCCCATCAGGTATACATCACCAAAGGAATCGATGCCTATCGTACTCATCAAGAAAAGAACATAGATATACCACTTCCAAAGGGAATTGCCTTCCCATTCATTAGGCGTTTTATTGGTATCAACAAAGCCTTTCCAAAACAATTGCCAGTGGAAGTTGTTCTACTCTCTCGAAATTCTCCCGTAACAGGCTTAAGAATTTTCCGATCAATCGGCACTATGACCTTGATATTAGTCGCGCAGCATTCATGACTGGACGTTCACCGCACGAGTATCTTACAGCATTTAATTCATCCCTATTCCTAAGTGCTAATGAAGAGGATGTTAGACAAGCCATAGATGCAGATTATCCCGCAGGAGTGGTACTGCCTTCAAAGGTTTACGATGATGCGATTGATAATGAATTACGCGTAGCTTTCGATTTTGATGGTGTTATTGCAGATGATGAAGCCGAGACTGTGTTTAAGAAAAACAATAATCTTGAGTAATTTCGAGAGTATGAAAATGAGATGCAATCAATTCCGCATCAACCGGGTCCACTTGCGGATCTGTTCAAGAAGCTATCTTTTATGCAAAAGCTAGAGGAAAGAGAGCTCAATAACAATAAAAATTACAAAAAAATATTACGAATAGCAATCATAACTGCACGGAATGCTCCTTCCCACGAACGTGTTGTTACCACTCTAAAAAACTGGGGAGTTTCTGCTGATGAGTCTTTCTTCTTGGGTGGAATGGAGAAATCTCGAATACTGACTATTATGAGACCACACATGTTCTTTGATGATCAGCTTACTCATTTGCAGTCTCCTGCTGGCAACATTCCGATGGTTCACGTTCCATTCGGAATTGCAAATAAACACGTAAACTCTCACTTAACCGAAATTACAGACACAACCACCAAAGGTTTATAATTCCGCCATTGAAATCAAGATCTGTTCACTTATTTCCTTCGGATAGTTAACAAATGTCACACTTAAACAGAATTAAAGTTCACTGGCTCCTTGTTTTTGGCGAAGTTATTCTATTTATTGCTGTCGTCATCTTTTTAGCATATCTAGCTGCAGAAAAAAGTTGGGCTTTGTTTACTGGGGCATCCATCTTCTCAACGGTCTTGTTTGCTATCGTAAAAATAGTTGAGGCAAAACCAATCCTAAAAGATCTTCTTGCTCATGATGACATGGCTGCAAAAATGGCTTTGTCAGCAGAGAAATATGGGGTTCGCGAGTTTTTCAATATGCAAAGCGCAAAAGATCAATCTTATCGCAATTAGAAGAAAAGGGGTCGCGTCTTGTATTGCAACAAATAACAACTGAGAACACAGAGAAGGGGTGCTCTAGATGTTGTATCGCAAGACCTGACACCCCGTGTGATGGCAAGATGTTTTACTAAGATTTTAGTAAACGTGGTACTGATTTAAGGGTGGTTTTAAATTACCCTTAATTTCTGACCGAAAGATAGCAGGACCTAATTTTTACCCGTCCATGTGGCGAGTTTTTTGTGCTTGTTTTTAACCCTGGTGTTGCACTAGATAAAGCGCACTTAACATCCCAAAGCGTAACTTATTGTTTTAATGGTGCGCCCAACACGATTCGAACGTGTGACCCCCGCCTTCGGAGGGCGGTACTCTATCCAGCTGAGCTATGGGCGCATATAAATCATGCATTATATAGGTCTAAAACTAGACTGTGAACATGGAAAATAGCTGCGGTATGTTACCTTCAATTTGGTCGACCGACCAGTATTATTATCTTGAAGTTACTTGAGTTAGATGTAGAGATGAATGCAACAAAAGATTAAGAATCTTCAATTGCGGTTACATATACGATATGACAGGTATTTTGGTTGAGACAGGGTAGGTGTAATTACTACCAACTATTTATTAAATAGAAAAAGTTGGTAGTAATATTGTGCTAGTAGTGGCTAGAAATTTAAGCCGACATTAACTGCTAGAATATGTTGCATTTGATCTGGGCGAGGACTACTTGGGCGATTAAAAATTTGATTTAAGTAACCAATTTCACCAGTTACTACTTTGTTAAATTTATAAGCAACACCGGCAAATATTCGGTTTTGATTAAAGCCACTTTTTACACCTATATCATGTGTAGGTGTTAAGTTTATAAAAAATTCTTCAAATGCAACGAAACTTACTTTAGGAGATATTGATGGCATTGGAACAGAGATTTTAAACATCTGACGGAACCGATGACCTACGTCGCTACTTCCCTGAATGTCAAAAAAACGTTGCTCAGTACGTGTACGGCTGGTAATGGTACCGAATGAGTAAGTGTTATTCCATAATAATTGCTGCCAAATTCTGTGTTCGTTAAATGGTGTGCGTAGCGCAAACGGGCGACTGGTTGGGAACCAACCATAACCAAGCCAGACACTGGTTTTTTTATTCAGCTCATAACCAACACCTGGACGAATAATACCCTGTGCAAATCTTGAAGAATCATTACCAAAACGCCCTTGTCCTTCAAGCCACCATTTGAACCTGCTATCTGAAAAATTACCGGTAGCAGTTACATTTCCCCAAACTTGGAAATCGTCGACAGTATTTTCAGCTGCAACTGGTGCAGAGAGTATTAATACTGCGACAACAGTTGCGATAAAAATATTTAGTTTTCTTAACATTAAACCTTCCTTCCTTTATTTAGAGCCAAAAAATCAATAAGTTTTATAAGTTATTATATTACTGCGCTGCGCAGGATAACATAGTAGATGTTAAAAAAGTGTCAAGAACTAAATAGTGAGGTAGGATGTGCCTCCTGCGTCGACACACCCGGCTCTTAGCTCAAATTCCTATGCAAACTATTATTAAGCAGTTTAGTGAAATTATTCATCTTGCCACAGAAGATAAAATACCCTTATATATCAAGGGAGGAAATAGCAAAAATTTCTATGGCAATCCAATGGCGCAGCGAAACAAGACCATTTTGGATGTAAGTGCTTATAGTGGCATTGTTGCATATGAACCAACTGAATTAGTAATTACTGCGCGCGCTGGTACACGCTTAGCTGAAATTGAGGCAACACTCAATCAACAAGGTCAAATGCTAGCAGTTGAACCCCCCTATTTTGGCACTGATGCAACTCTTGGTGGTTGTATTGCAACTGGTTTATCTGGTCCACGGCGCGCATCTGCAGGTGCTGTGAGAGATTTTGTTTTAGGTGTACGGATGCTTAATGGTGCAGCCGATGATTTACATTTTGGCGGGCAAGTCATGAAAAATGTGGCTGGCTATGATGTCTCTCGTTTGATGGTGGGTGCTATGGGGACATTAGGTGTGTTGCTTGAAATTTCACTTAAGGTATTGCCATTGCCATTAGCTGAATTAACCTTATGTTTGCCAATGAAAGCTGTAACTGCAATTGAAAAAATGAACCAATTGGCAGGAAAATCATTACCAATTTCGGCAACTTGTTTTTGTGATGGCATATTATTTATCCGGCTCTCAGGCACCGAATCTGCGGTGCGTGCAGCACATAACAAAATTGGTGGCGAGGAATTAGTTAACAGCAAAGCTTTTTGGCAGTCAGTCCGGGAGCAAACGCATGATTTTTTTCAATCACATCAGTCAATTTGGCGCTTGTCGATTAAATCTACTACGCCTCCTTTGTCATTACCTGGGCAGCAATTAATTGAGTGGAATGGAGCGCTACGTTGGCTAGTTACCGATCAAGCTGTGGATGCTGAGAGTATTCGTGCCATGGCAAAGTCAGCTGAAGGTCATGCGACATTATTTCGTAGCAATAAAGTGCGCAGTGATGTATTCCATCCATTAACTCCAGGAATGATGAATATTCATAAACGTCTAAAACAACAATTTGACCCGGCAGGAATATTCAACCCGGCTAAATTGTATCCAGAATTATAAAATGCAAACAAATCTTGCTAGTTTTATCAAAGATACCCCAGAAGGTCAGGTAGCAGATGAGATTCTACGTAGTTGTGTACATTGTGGTTTTTGTCTAGCTACTTGTCCGACTTATCAGCTATTAGGGGACGAATTAGATAGTCCACGTGGACGTATTTATTTGATGAAGCAACTGCTAGAAGGTCAAGCAGTTACCCAAAAAACTCAGTTACATCTTGATCGTTGTTTAACTTGTCGAGCTTGTGAAAGTACTTGTCCTTCTGGTGTACGGTATGGCGAATTGGTAGATATCAGTCGTGGCATAGTTGAAAAACAAGTCAAGCGTAATACGCAATCGAATGTTTTACGTTATTTATTACGCAAGCTGTTACCTAACCTAGGCAAATTCAAAGCATTGCTTAAATTAACCCAAGTGGTGCGACCATTATTACCCAAACGTTTAAGTAAAGCAGTACCACCAAAAGCAAGTTCAACAAAGAGCTGGCCAGCTTTGCGCCACAAACGAAAAATGCTAATCCTTGATGGCTGTGTGCAACCAGTATTGGCACCTAACATTAATGTAGCAAGTGCACGTATATTGGATAGTTTGGGAATATCTTTGATTAAAGTAACAAAAGCAGGCTGCTGTGGTGCAGTTTCATATCATCTTAACGCTCAACAGGAAGGGTTAGATTATATGCGGCGCAACATTGATGCCTGGTGGCCATTTATACAACAAAAAGAAGTAGAAGCGATTATTATGACTGCCAGTGGTTGTGGTGTAACGGTGAAAGAGTATGGTCATTTGCTACGCAATGATCCAAACTATGCAGAAAAAGCAGCCAGCATTTCATCACAAGTAAAAGATATTAGTGAAATACTTGACGGTGAGTTTAACAATCTGCGACAACTACTGGATAAAAAACCTTTGGTTTATAATAAATTAAAACTGTCTTTCCACTCTCCTTGTACTTTACAGCACGGGCAGCAAATACGTGGTGTTGCAGAAAAATTACTAATTGCGGCTGGTTTTGATCTTACGCTAGTTCCAGACACCCATCTTTGTTGTGGATCAGCTGGTACTTATTCAATTTTACAACCACGATTATCACAACAATTATTGCAAAATAAATTGCTTGCATTAAAGTCTGACGGGCCAGATCAGATAGTTACTGCGAATATTGGATGTTTGTTACACCTGCAAGGTGGCACTACATTGACCGTAAAACATTGGATTGAAATGCTAGAAGAGTCTTTGTTTTCAAAATAACTAGTTAAAGTCAAAGATGTTATTCTGCGGTGCAAGGTACCCTGTTGTTTAACGTTGGTTTTAACCAAACATTTGTTATTTCACCTGCAGTAATTGGTCGGCTGTAAAGATATCCCTGGCCTTCTTGGCAACCAGCTTGCTGCAACAAATCTGCGTGCCGTTTGGCTTCTATTCCTTCAGCAATACTCTCAAAAGCAGTAGTTGATAACCTGTGCTGTTGTTCTAGTTGTCGCGATAAACTTAAGTCATGTGATTTCATAACAATACCGGCAACAGCATTACTTTTGTCACGTATCATTTTGATTGTAAATTCAGTCGGACGACCACGTGGATTGTCTGGATGGTCTGCTTCCATAACAATTACATCATCACGTTGTTCAGCTTGTGCTTGGCAAACTGGGCAAGGCATTTTCTCCCCATCGGGGTGAATTAATTCATTAATAACACGACCAATACAATTCTCTTCATTAGCATTGATCATTTGATAAAAAGCTTGATTTGCTCGTACCAGCCGACGTTCTTTATCCAATAAATAGATAACGTCATCAAATTTATCCATTGCCTGCGTCCATTCGAATGAAGAGCGTTCCAGCTGTATTGCCATTCTTTCACGCTCAATAGCTATTGCAACAAAATTAGCCATTGCATGGATAAGATTTATTTCATGTTTATTGGGTGAACAGGATTCATTATGGTACATAGCAAAAGTACCAAGAATTTCACCATTTGAATCAAGGATAGGTTCTGACCACCAAGCAATAAAATTATGACGTAGCATCACATCATAAAATTCTGTACATAATGGGCTGGCTTGTATATTCTCAACGATAACCCGCTGTTTATAATATACGGCTGATCCACAGGGACTAGCATCAGGGCCAATCTTCATACCACCAATGGCCGTGACAATATCGTCAGGTAAATTAGGTGCAGCAGTATGATTTAGGATGCCATTCTCAAGCAACAGAATGGAACAACTCATGCCGGCCTGTTGGCTTTCGGCAAATTTAATGATGGAGAGTAAAATTTGTGTAAATGAAGTATTCCCTTTGGCTATAAGCTCAAGGATATGTCGTTCATTATCTTTTAATTGTTCATTACGCTTGTGTTGAGTGATATTACGTACAAAACCAATAATATAATCATGTGTTTCATCAGAAATATAGCTTAGATTTATTTCTACTGGCAGCAAACTGTTATCTTTGCAACAAATCTCAGTTTGAAACATTATCTGACCTTGTTCTTTATACCAAGCGATACGTTCAGCCCAACCATTATTTTTTTGATGGTAAATACTGACTAGGTTAGGAATATATTGTTCTAGTAACTCTTCACGTTGATAGCCGAGATTTTGGCAAGCTTGATTGTTAACTTCAATTAACCTCCCATCACGTGCATCAGCAACCATTATGGTTATTGGACTATGTTTTATCAAATGTTGGGTTAACTGCTGTTGTGACAAAGCACTACCAAGTGGCAGATTATTTTTCTTCATCCTGTAAATAAGTTGTAATGTTTCATCTAAATCTTGCTGGATCTAGGTTTTAAATAGAAAAGTATACTGACTGGATGCAATTATTAGGATTTATTTTAATTAAACCTAGTACCCTGCATGCATTGTGCAACAAATTGTTTTATCTGAAAAACTTTATTATCTGGAAATACAAATAAGTCTTCCATGTAGAATAAAATTCATCCTGTGAAACAATTTGTTACACATTATATGTACGATAACTTGCAGGACCTAGGTATAAATCTGACTTTTTTCCTTATTTGAACTACCATAGCGATTTTTTTAAATTTCAAACAAGCACATGCATAATTTTGTACCTGGTCAACGTTGGATTTGTAACGCAGATTTGCAGTTAGGTTTAGGCTCTGTTTTGACTGTTGAGCATAGAATGGTCAATATCTCTTTTGTTGCTGCAGATGAAGTGCGTTGCTATGCAAAGCAATCAGCACCCTTAACACGGGTTGTTTTTTCTGTCGGCGACACCTTAATCAGTGAAGATGGCAAAAAATTAACAGTTGAGTCCGTCGAGCAACAGGATGACTTATTAAGCTATTCTGGAACCGATGCTGACGGCAATGAATTAACGTTAAAAGAACAGCAGTTATCTAATTCAATTCAGTTTTATCACCCTGCTGAACGTCTTTTTAATGGTGACATTGATAATAACAACTGGTTTCAAGTTCGCTATCAATCGTTACTAGAATATAACCGGCTTGCCAAAATAACAATACATGGATTAATTGGTTGCCGAACTAGTTTAATTCCACATCAACTATATATTGCCAATGAAGTTGCCCATCGATACGCACCGCGTGTACTACTTGCTGATGAAGTTGGCTTAGGAAAAACTATTGAAGCTGGATTAATCCTGCATCATCAATTAATCACAGAACGTGCACAGCGAATACTTATTATTGTTCCTGAAACCTTAGTGCACCAATGGTTAGTAGAAATGTTACGGCGTTTTAACCTGCATTTTAGTGTATTTGATGAAGATCGTTGTGAAGCTTTGATTCAAAGTGATGCTGAAGAAAATCCATTTCATAGCGAACAATTAATTTTATGTAGTCTCAACTTTCTAAAACAAAATCCTAATCATTTACAGTCATCTTTGGCAGGTGAATGGGATTTATTAGTTGTCGATGAAGCACATCATCTGGAGTGGTCACCACAATTAGCAAGCCCAGAGTATTCAATTGTTGAACAACTAAGCGCATGCACCAAAGGTGTATTGCTATTAACTGCCACTCCTGAACAACTAGGAAAAGCTGGTCATTTTGCCCGCCTACGTTTGCTTGATCCTGATCGATTTGATGATTTCAACAGCTTTGTTGAAGAAGAGCGGTCGTATGTTCCAATCGCCCAATCAATGGAAGCTTTATTGGGTGAAAAAGCATTAGATGACAAAACCACCCAAATGATGGCATCTGCTATTCAAGAAGAAGATACCCAGCGATTATTAGCTTGCGTGAAAAACAGCGCCATTGATTCAGAAGAAAATCATCATGCTAGAACAACATTAATTGAAAGTTTACTTGATCGACATGGTACTGGGCGGGTGTTATTCCGTAATACCCGCGCCACAATTAAAGGTTTTCCAGTTAGAAAAGCGCATGCAATTCCTTTGCCATTACCACAGCTATATAGTGATTGCTTGGCAGCATTTGAAATTATGAATTTATCAGAGCCACAATTATTATTATGTCCAGAATTATTAGTTCAAGCTAGCGCTGTACCTGAAGATCCAGATTGGACCGAGATTGATCCACGTATTGTCTGGTTAATTGATACGCTAAAACAACTAAGGCCAGCAAAGGTGCTACTTATTACTGCTAGCTCACAAACTGCGCTAGATGTTGCGCTAGCAATTAAAGAGCAAACCGGACAACATGTCCCAGTATTCCATGAGCAAATGAGCTTAATTGCACGTGATCGTGCAGCCGCTTTTTTCGCGGATAGCGATGGTAGTCAGTTACTAATTTGTTCTGAAATTGGCAGTGAAGGGCGCAACTTCCAATTTGCCCATCATTTAGTTTTATTTGATTTGCCATGGAATCCAGACTTATTGGAGCAACGGATTGGTAGGTTAGATCGAATCGGTCAAACTGAGGCTATTAAAATACATATTCCTTATCTTGAGAATAGTGCGCAAGAGGTTATGTTCCATTGGTACCAGCAGGGGCTTAATGCCTTCGAACAGACTTGTCCGGCAGGCCAAGCTGTTTTTCTTAAGGTTAATTCTATGCTTAAAGATGCATTGCATCAAGGAGCAGCAAGTCAGGATGAATTTTCAAATTTAATTGAATTAACACAATCAACTAATCAAAATCTTAACGAAACACTGCATCAAGGTAGAGACAAATTACTTGAATATAACTCCTGTCGGCCGGCTATTGCTGAGCAGCTTATGCAGCAGGCAATTATGCAGGATAAAGATTCCAGTTTAGCAAGTTTTATGGACGCAATTTTTGATTGTTTTGGCGTGCAAACAGAAGAACATCGTGCTGGTAGCATCATTATTCGATCTAGTGAACATATGACCGCACCCTTTCCTGGTTTAAGTGAGGAGGGCATGATCATTACTTACGACCGGCAGGTTGCGTTAGCCAATGAAGACATTCATTTTCTTACCTGGACTCATCCACTGGTTAGCAACGCACTAGACCGGGTATTTAGTAGTGAATTTGGCAATGCTACTGTCACCGCGATACAAAGCGAACTAGCTAACCCTGGGTCATTATTTTTAGAAAGTTTGTATCTATTGGAAACCACTGGAAATAACATTCAGCAAAGTAATCGTTATTTACCACCGACTATGATTCGTATTTTGATTGATGAACATGGCAAAAGTCATTACCCATATTTTGAGCATAAAGTTATTAATAAACAACAATTACCGGTTACTAATGAAATAGCGAGACAAGTTATTCAACTAAAGAAACCACTGATTCAACAACTAGTTGCCGCAAGCAAAGAGTTAGCTCAAGCGCAAGTTCCTGAGCTTATTCAACAAGCTCACAAGCAAACCAATGAAACTTTTTCTCAAGAGATTGAACGCTTAAAGGCTTTACGTAAAGTTAACCCAAATGTACGAGAGGAAGAAATTGTTTTTCTTGAACGACAGCATGATAATTTGGCAAAACTTTTTGATTCAGCCAATTTAAGATTGGATGCGATACGGGTTATTGTTGCTACCTGAGTTCTACAAGTATTTACAGGGTTTAGGCGAGAGGTTGTTTTGACTGTCCCCTGTGTCAGAATAGTTATCGGCCTCTCCTCCCAGCCCATAAACTAAATATACGAACTTTATTTCATTTTCTTTTCCATTCGTTTTTCACATAACTACCAAGCCCACCGGTGGCCAATAGCGGCGCGAGGAACAAATGACACTTTTGGCCGTCCGGTGAAGTTCCGTGTTAAGTAGAGCCTACTCAAAAAGTATTTTTAAACTATCTACCCATCACCATGCTTAACATAAAAAGAGGTCTTAAATACCTTAATATAGCTTTAAGATTGCCACATATCAGAATAAAGCAGCACCCAAGGCGGTTCTAAGGTCTTAATTATCCGCTAACCGGGATGGCAAAATCAGCTTCTGATCAACTTATTTATGAGTCATATGCAGACCTTTTAGGTGAGAACACTGCCTTTCTTTGCACCTAACTCCATCATAAAACATACTTTATAGTTATGTATCAAACTGTTAACTGTTTTTAAGGAGACTCTAAGTAGTCGACAGGAATTATGTTAACATTCTCTACCGTCAAGATTTTCCCAGCAAAATATTTTGTTTTCAAGTTGTTACGCGCAGAATGTTTTGTTAGGATATTTTTTGCCAAGTACTTATGCAGCATTTACTTTTACGTGTGCGAATTCACAATGGGGCGTCGGGATTATTTCTCCCTCTTCCTTTAATCCTTCAATATGAAATTCTATTGCTTCTTTGATAAGATCAAGAGCCTCTTTCTTTGATTTTCCTGCGGCTATACACCCAGGAAGATCGGGAACGAAAGCACCATAACTAGACTCACCTTTTTCAATAACTACTGTGTATTGCATTTTTTTTACCTCTCTATTTTAGACCAGCTTGTTTTAGCACACTGCTCAATGTTCCTGGTGGGACATCTACATTTACGCTTGTCTATAAGCAATATGTATTAATATTGAAGTTGGCACATTTTTTATTCAAAAATTTGAAAAGGATAACTGAGAGTAATTGGAGTTGCATTCGAATGTTGGACTTGACACCGTTCGCCTTTGTAGGTTTCTAATGCAACTTTGGCTTTAAATCTTGCGCTATGCACCTTTCTTTTTGTTCCCATGGTTGATACCCCATTGCTATGCACAAAGGATAAAGGGGGGAGGACGCTACCCCTTTAAATTCGAATTATTGATTAAAATCATTGATTTTTTGGATGGTATAGAAAACAAATGGTAGCGTCCCATTTATTATGAACCGACCAGTTCACGTAAGAGGTGATAGGCGCGCTGGTGAGTACGTAATTTTCAAAGTCAATCAAGCTTCTGTATCTTGGTTTTCTTGTCTAACTACGGTTCGACACTTTTGGTAACCGCCTTGGTACAGACCCGTATGCCTGGTAGTGTAGGAGGGAGGGGAGAAAAACCCCTTCCTATCCTGCTTATACAAAAAATTTGCGATAAATACTAATAAATAATATACAATAACCTATTATACACAACAATATCGCTGGGAAAAGTCTTTGGATATGATTCCAGATTTTAACAGTGCCGGTAACCTACCGGAAGGTATTCATCTTACCACTATAGAAAAATTGATCGAACGCTTTGGTTATAACCTCAAACGCGCTTGGTTGATCGACGGCTTAAAGCTTTTGATAGCATCACTCGTAAAGGCAAATTGTCCTCTCATTTACATTGACGGTAGTTTTGTTACATCTAAGGAAATACCAGGTGATTATGATTTATGCTGGAGCCTTATTGATGTTGTGGAAGAAAGACTAGACCCAGTACTTTTTGACTTCACCACTACTGGTCGTAAAAAAATGGAACAAAAGTACCGAGGAGATATTTTTCCAGCCGAGCTTCCAGAAGGAGGTTCAGGGAAACTGTTTGTTGATTTCTTTCAAACGGATAAAAATACAGGTGAAAAAAAAGGCATCGTGGCGATTAAAATTGGGGGTTCATTATGATTAAAAATAGCAAGCAACAAGCATTGACTAAGAAGAGAATTGCAGAATTTTCTGATGCTATTAGTAAGTTGCAAACAGAAGAGCCAAAATTTTCTCCATTGTTAGCTAAAGCGCAAATTGATGCACTAGTTTATCAAAGAAACGAGTTAGTCGAACAAGCAGAAGAATATGATCTATTACTAGCTGGCAACTTAGCTATGTTTGATGTAAATAGCATTTCAGACTTGCCAAAAGCTCTTATCATGTCAAGGATTTCTATGAGGCTAACCCAAAAAGATCTTGCTGATAGACTTTGTATGAAAGAGCAGCAAATTCAACGGTATGAAAATACTGAATATGGTTCAGCTAGTTTTAAAACATTAGTCTCGATAGTTGAAGCCCTAGACTTAAAGATAACAGAAGATGTATTTTTACCAAAAGAATCTAGAGAAAAAAATATCCTTTTGTCCAAACTAAGTGACGCAGGCTTAGATAAGAGTTTTATTGAAAAGAGAGTTGCCCCCCGAAATTTAATGCCTTTTGATTATGGTCTTTGGGTAGATAAAACTGTTGAAAGACTAAATTCTATATTCGGTTGGACGCGAGAATTATTGCTAGGAGATTCTCCACTAGTTCTTGGTCGTGATGCCTCCATGCTTGCTCGATTTAAAATGCCAGTTGGAGCAAATGCAGTCTATACAAGTGCATACACTCAATATGCTTATTCAATAGCAAATATTGTTGCATTAAACTGCACACTGAAAAAAAAACATATTCCTAAAGACTTTCTATTCGTTCGGCAAAATATACTTGAAGCGTACAGTGAGATAACATTCGAATCTGTATTGTCTTATGTTACAAATCTAGGTATTCCTGTTATATCCCTGAATGACTCAGGGGCTTTTCATGGAGCTACTTGGCGTATTCATGGAAGAAACATAATAGTCCTAAAGCAAAAGTCTAGATATACATCAAAGTGGATGTTTGATTTACTGCATGAACTTTATCATGCTAGCCAATCACCAGAACTAGACGAGTTTTCCGTTGTTGAGCTTAGTGAAAGTTGTGATGAAAGGCGCAACGATCAAGAAGAGATTGAAGCTAATAATTTCGCAGTGAGAGTACTCTTGGGCGAAAAATCTGATGAATACATCGAAGAGTGTTTTCAGAAAGCAAAAGGTGAAACCCATTGGTTAAAGAACTCCGTAATACAAGTAGCTAGAACACACCAACTAGATTGCGGTGTTTTGGCCTATCAAGTAGCCAATAAACTAGATTCAATATCAAAATCTAATGGAAGTAAAGTTAACTGGTGGGGGGCTGCTAATAACTTACAAGCAAGCACCTGCGAGCCAAATACATTGTGTTTTAAAACACTTACCTCTCACATTAATTTGGAAAACCTGAATAACCAGGATAGAAACCTTTTAGAGCAAATATCATCAGATTGATCTTTTATGGGGCTGAACAATTGTACTGCCCTTTTTGTATAACGCCTACATCAGCGGTTGCCTAAAGTAACGTTTTTTTGTGTCATAATGAGCGCCAGCGAATGACACAAAAAAACGGCGCTTTCGGCAATCCGCTGGATGTTCTTGTGTGTGCCGGCATGGGTACGATTTAATGGAGTGTAAGTTCCCTGTTGTCAATGGCCAAAACAATTGAGCCAGTTTTGGCCATTAGTTTTGAGCCACTTTTCCAGAAAAATTGTTAGTTATTAAATTTAGATTTCAGCCTATAGCTTTCCCCTCCCAGCATAAAAATGTGAAAAGGTGCCCATAAAAAGGTGTCAGTCATTGTAATTTTCAAATTATATACACCAGGCAATGACTGACACCTTTTTCTGACACCTTTTCTCCTCGACGTTCAAGTTTTTTGTAACCAGTTGATTATAAACATCATTTAATTTTTAATTAGTTAATTTAAATACATTTAAAATCAACCGGTTACCCGATAAAGCAGATTGAACCAGCTACCTTTAAACCTAGCTATAGATAAAAACTTGAACACCGAGTAGTAGAGAATGAAAGAACCCTGGCGGAAAATAAAAGAACCTTGATAAAAAAGATGAGGTGATCGTTATTAATGCGTATCATGCAGGATTGACTGTTGAGGTGATTAGTCAAATAACCAAACTTGGAATAGATATAATACAAGAGATTGTTGAGGGTAATAAGAACTCAAAATAGACTGGCTGCTCTCTTGGTGGTGCTGATGAGTCTACAGTAAATAAATTTTATTAAGAGGATACTAACATGAAATATTTGATAAAAGTATTAGTTGTTATGGTGTTGTTAATGCAAAGTAGTTTTGCGATGGATTTGGATGCGGCGACGGATGAAGGCTGTGAGTGTGTGAAGTTACCCTATGAAAAAATGGAGAAATTAGGTGTCACAGTAAAAAATGCGATGGCTACCGGAGATATGTCCAGTGTGATGACGCTCCAGCGTGAAATGATGCCCATAATGAATGATACAACCGTTTGTTTTGACAAATTAGAAAGAAAATATCCAGAAATAAGCAATGATGATAAATTGTCCGCACAAGCTTCGGAGCTGATGGATAAAAAATGTCCACGTCCTGATATGGGCTTCCCAAAGCAGCAACATTAGAATCGTCTAGAAATCCTGTAAGTTTTGGTATTTTGTGTGTACGATAATTTGGATATAAGGTAAATTATCGTCATACCATAACAAGAAATTGCCGTAGTTTGTATTTCACCTTTTAAACAGTGCGTTATCAATTAAGCGTAAGGCTCTAATCCTTATGTGTTTAGTTTTAGCTTGTTGATGCGACTACGCTGACTAAAATATGTGAACCAATGCCTGATATTCTGACATTCAGCACCTAAGTCAATATCTATCCGCTTTGCATGTATACATAAACACGGGGTCAGGTTTAGCAAATAAGTGTACGTATCTAGGCCTGACCATGAGGTACTTCGGAGGCTTCCTCACTTAACGAGGCGTTGAACGCCAATGAGTTGAAACATATTCGATCGGGCCATTACGCCATCTAGTATATGCACATACGTGTACTGTTCTAGCACCCATAGTGCTTCTCCTTAATTAAGGAGAGCGGGATGGACAAACAAATGCTTCACTTTAGGTATTTTTAGTGACTTTGGGTGTACTGTGTAACCCCATAATTCTCTTCTTAATCGCCCTATCACTATACTAGGATGTATTGATAATTCATTTGCAAAGTCAAAAACATCATTAACACTATCAAATACCATCGACTCCCATTTTTCATGAGGAATTAATGAGTCCCTTGCGCATTTATCCGCTTCTTCTTCTTTTGGATCTTGGTTAACTTGATCTAATTTTTCATCTAAAAACCATTCAAACTCGCCGTCAAAATGTAAAGCAATATGAGCAAGTTCGTGCATTAAAGAAAACCAAAAATTATCTAACCTATCGTACCGTAAGGTAAGTGCAATAATTGGATTACCTTTTGTATCATGACAAACAGCACCATCTAAATATGTTTGTTTAAAGTGTGGCTCTATAACAAGATGAATGCCGTGTTTATTTAAGAATTCCTTAGCAATTATTGGTCCGTTATCAGACCATGAAAGTTGACTCACCCCCCTCATAAAGGATTTATTAACAGTCCCTTTTTTATATTTTGCATGTAAAGGAAATTGTGAAGCCAATTGTAAAATACGCGCCTGCCAAGCCCACAAAGCATAGTTATGAACTTCGTTAGAATTACAGCGATAATGTGCCGTAGTTTTTAACATTATTGGACTTAAGTCTCTGCCACCAGGAAT
>JAJFJL010000102.1 GCA_021774055.1 Nitrosomonas sp.
AAAGCTCAAGGCATTTCTGATAGCTGGCAAACAATACGCGCCAAGATGGAAAGTCAACAACGGGTTACCGTTATTCTACAACGCAAAGATGGCAAAACAATTCATTTGCGTAGTGCTACCCAGGCAGAACCTCACCAAAAAAAAATCTATACGGTATTGGGAATATCGACGAAGCCTGGATCAGCTCAAAAAACGATAGTATAGCTTTTATAATAAAACTAGAGTAAAACTGTATTTGCGGTGCCATAATACACCTTGATTAACGACCATCCTCTTGATTAATAAGAAAAAGTTTTCACTCAAATCGAAAGATGGGTTAGCTAAATCATTCAACCGTGATGTGATTGCTGAAGGTGTGGAAACGATTGAGCATGGCACTAAATTATTGCAACTGGACTGTGACTTAGCACAAGGTTATGGCATTGCAAGGCCGATGCCTGCAGGTGAGGTTCCTACGTGGGTGAGTGGCTGGAAGCAAGATGATGCTTGGAAAGTATGATTAATAACTAAATTCGACACCTTTCTGGTTACACAGACCTTACGCAATGAAGTTATGCGAAGCACAGATGTGATTGCTAGATTTGGTAGCGAAGAATTTACCCTGCCACTTCCTTTTAGATATAAAACAGGCAACCGGCATCGCAGAAATGTATCGCAATGCCATTGTCCCGCATAAACGTTCGACAGTTATCCAGGTTGTGGTGATTAGCTTTGGGGTCAGCTCAGTCATACATGAAACCTATTCCGACCAGAGAACGACCAGAAGTAAAAAACAGGAGAAAGGTAAATTAGGCGGAGAGCCTTAAGAATAGTGGTGGCCAAGGACGGAATCGAACCATCGACACAAGGATTTTCAGTCCTCTGCTCTACCAACTGAGCTACTTGGCCATTATGAGGCAGTTGCTACTAATATGATCTAGTTTAACAACAAGTTTTGTTTAATTAATTTGGTGCGCCCGGCAGGAATTGAACCCACGACCCCTTGGTTCGTAGCCAAGTACTCTATCCAGCTGAGCTACGGGCGCAAAAGCAGTCAACATAATTCTGCAGTGCTGCCAAACAACAGAGCAGGATTATATCAGAATTAAAAGAATTGTATATCTCAATCTTCTTCTGGCTCTGGGTCTTCTTTTAAAACAGGTTTTGTTTTACCTGTAGCGGGTATATTCTCCAAATTATTACTGACAGTAGCCAGAATTTCGGGTGTGCTGCATACAACGTCAGCATTTTGCGCTCGATGGCGTAACGCATGGTCCATTAGTACTATTGCTAGCATTGCTTCGGCAATTGGAGTGGCACGAATTCCTACACATGGGTCATGCCTGCCATGTGTTTCAACAATTACTGGCATCCCATTTTTGTCTATTGAGCGTCGTCCTAATCTGGTACTTGAGGTTGGCTTGATTGCAATATTTACTGCAATATGTTGGCCAGTAGAAATACCACCTAGTATGCCCCCAGCGTGATTACTTAAAAATCCTTCAGGGACCATTTCATCTGAATGCTCAGTTCCTTTTTGTGCAACGCTATCGAATCCAGCTCCGATCTCAACTCCTTTAACTGCATTGATGCTCATCATTGCATAGGCAATTTCAGCGTCTAAACGGTCATAAACAGGCTCACCCCAGCCGACTGGCACGCCTTCTGCGACAACATTTATTTTCGCACCAACAGAGTCACCTGATTTACGTAGTTTATCCATAAATATTTCTAGTTCAGGAACAATATTAGCATCCGCTGCAAAAAATGGATTTTTGTCAACATCGCTCCATAGTTTAAATGGAATTTCTATGGGCCCCAGTTGTGACATATAACCACGTATTAGGATGCCAAACCTTTGCTGCAGCCATTTTTTTGCAATTGCCGCTGCTGCAACACGTACCGCAGTTTCACGTGCAGAAGAACGTCCTCCCCCACGATAATCACGACAGCCATATTTTTGCCAATAAACATAATCTGCATGTCCTGGACGAAAAACACCCATGATTTTACTGTAGTCCTTGCTGCGTTGATCTTCGTTACGAATAAGTAACGCAATCGGCGTGCCGGTTGTTTTACCTTCAAATATACCTGACAAAATCTCCACAGTATCAGATTCACGTCGCTGCGTAACATGACGCGATGTACCAGGTTTACGTCGATCTAATTCTAATTGAATTTCTTTAACCGATATAGGCAATCCAGGTGGACAGCCATCAACAACACAGCCGATCGCAGCGCCATGTGATTCGCCAAAAGAAGTGACACAAAAAAGTTTACCTAATGTATTTCCAGACATTCTTTTCTCATTTAAATAGTTACGTAACACATGTTACACGAAAAAATTTGTGGTGCCATTTATAAAAAATGATAGCGTAGGCTGGGTGGAGCGGGTAGCGAAACCCAATAATGTCATTCAAATGACACCTAGATCCTGCAAGTAATTGTGCATTATATGCACGATTACTTGCAGGATCTAGGTTCTATTACTAAGCGTAGCAATAGCCATATCTTTTAACGTTTTAATAAGCTTCATTTCATCAGACGAAATACCTTCAAGCGCTTCTGGCTGACGATCTGCGTAAATTAATCCGATTGGCTGGCCTTTAATCACCAAAGGAAGAATGATGAAACTTTTTGCGCGCGGCCTTAGTTCTAGGTGCCAATGAGGTAGCATCGCTCGCATTTTAGGGTCGCTAGAGTCCGAAATTGCAACATCTACATTCTTTTTAATTGTCAGGCTAAACAAATCATTTGAAGAAGCACTGGTAAAAATAAACTTTTGTTGTATTGCAATATTATTTTTACCAAATGAACTACGTGCTTGATATTGATTTGTTTTTATATCTTTCAAGCAAATAGTTATAAAATTAAAACCAAGACCACTATGCAATGTTTTTAGAATTTGTAAAATTAATTCGTTAATTTTATATTTCTTAGAAGCTACCATCTTTATAAGATGTTTAATTCCTGTGGTAAGTAGACGAAGTGAAGCATATGGTTTGCCACTCGGGTGAGTGTCAGCACCCTGAGAGTCAATTGGCGAACTATCTAACAAGTTTTCTTTAATATTATTAGCTTCAATTACACTCTTATTATCTGAGTTAGCATGAACCTTTTTGTCTAATAATTGCTGTTTTAGTTGTGTATTGTTACTTAATTCGCAAACCTCTACTGTCACACTTGTCACTAATTCATCTAGTTGAGCTTGATCTAGGTTCAGTACCGTACCAAAGCGGTTTAATAATATTTCACTTGCTGAATCGTCAATATCATCCTCTTCTTGCAAAACTATTAAAGCCGCTGTTTCGCTAAATTCTACAACTTGTCGCATCCATTCTTGACGATTCTTAGGGGCTTTCAAGGTATTCACCGACAAGAAGTCCATTGCTTCAATAATACTATCTGGAATCAACCACTCGCGCATTGCAATTTCAGTTAGCTCATCAAAACTGCAGCCCATTGTCTGCAGTGATGCCTGTGCTTTCGAATGTTTACCCTCATCAACAAGAGCCATAGTCCTTTTGTAAAGCTTATCATCGTAAATGGCAACTAATAAGCATCCCATGTTTTTAAACAGTGCAGCAATAGCAACTTCTTCTGCATTTGGAAAGGAGCTACGCTTTGCTAATGAACGGCCAACCAGACTAGCAGACAAAGAAACTGATAGTTCGTGACGTACATTTTCCGCATCTTTTTTAGGCATGCCATCAACTAACATCATAGCTAAGGCGCAAGACTTGACTGTATCTAGCCCAAGAATTTGAATTGCCTTAGTGATATTTGTCACAGCTTGCGCGGAAGGTGGACGGAAAGCAAGGGAATTAGATAAACTTAGAATTTTTTGGGAGAGTGAAACGTCTGAAAGTATTAAGTTTGTTAGTTGTGCCGTGGATCCATCTGCTGATGACGAAATCTGTACGATACTTGAAATAGAGCTGCCAAACGACGGGAGGTTTGGATCGTTACGTATCATGTCTATCAACTGATCTTTGATAGAGACAGCTTTATCTTTGTCACTAGATGAATTACTAGTATCAGGTTTTTGATTAGCGTCTAATGTCATTGCTTTAATTTCTATAAATACAGATAAAACATACGTTTTTCTAAGCTACCAACTATCTATTTATAAATTCGGTACAATACTAGCTGTTAACGTTGTTTACGCGCATCTCTTAGATTGTTAATTCGTCTACCTGCTAATAGCGAAGGATAACAAAACCACCATATGTTAATGGGTTCTAAGAAGAGG
Organism: Nitrosomonas sp.; assembly: GCA_021774055.1. Taxonomy (GTDB): domain Bacteria; phylum Pseudomonadota; class Gammaproteobacteria; order Burkholderiales; family Nitrosomonadaceae; genus Nitrosomonas. The sequence continues at coordinate 4,232 of JAJFJL010000102.1, forward strand.
CAGGTCTTTACAGAATGTTAAGTGGTGGCGAATCAGGGATTTGAACCCCGGACCAACGGATTATGATTCCGCTGCTCTAACCACTGAGCTAATTCGCCAATTACATAAAAGCAAGACCCGGCATTCTGCCTTTTGATAACAAACTTGTCAAGATTAATAATTGTTCATTTGTGAAGATTGTTTTCCATGAAGCACATGGGGACAATAAGTTTATTTAGTTCCTTATGACAACAAATATTACCAATGCTATACCTTTAGTTGGCGGCCTAATTTCTAGTACATAAGTTAAAGATCAAAAGGCAGTAATTTATTTGCCAGTAAATATAACCCCTTAATTAAAATAAAAAAGCTATGAAATTTGCAACATACTGATCTAACTGTATTAAAATCTTGTGATTTTGATAAAGGACATTAGCAAACTAAACTAGCAAAGAAATTAATCCTACGTAATTTATTTATTCTCTTGAATAAACTGAATAGAATAAGGCTTAGATCCTGCAAGCAATCGCATACATACAGCACAACAGATTGTTCCATATAGCAAACCTTATTCTTTGGGAATATCAACAAGCATTCCACGCAGAATGGAATTCACTCTATGAAACAATTTGTTGCACATTATATGTGCGATTACTTGCAGGATCTAGGTTAGACTTGTAAATTCACAGTTACCAATAAGACAATCAGAATGTTTAATATTTTTAAATCTAAAAAGAAAACCACTGAACCAACAGTAGAGCCTTCCGCTGAATCCAATCAAGTTGAACCGGCATCAAAACCAACAAGCTTTGCTAGCAAACTTAGAAGTGGACTTTCTCGTGCCAGACAAAACTTTGGCAAACAACTTTCCGGCTTATTTGCTGGCGGAAAGATTGATGAAGAGCTCTATGAAGAATTAGAAGCCATATTGCTAACTTCTGATACCGGAGCAGATGCAACTTATTTGTTGCTGGATAATCTGCGCAAACAAGTAAAACGCGATGATTTAACCGACGCAGCGCAATTAAAAGACGCATTGCAAGAAATATTAATAGAAATGCTTGCGCCACTTGCACAACCACTAGATACAACAACAAAAAAACCATTTGTCATAATGATTGCAGGGGTAAATGGTGTAGGCAAAACAACTTCTATCGGCAAACTAGCCGCCTATTTTAAATCCCAAGGAAAATCAGTATTACTTGCAGCAGGTGATACTTTTCGAGCGGCAGCTCGCGAACAGTTAATGGCATGGGGTGAGCGTAATGATGTCACCGTAATTGCTCCGGTTGGTGATGCTAATATCAAGAATGATCCCGCTGCGATTATTTTTGATGCTGTTAATGCCGCTAAAGCACGTGACATTGACATTGTTTTAGCAGATACAGCCGGGCGTTTAACCACACAGTTGCATTTAATGGAAGAGATCAAAAAAGTTAAGCGTGTTATTGCTAAGGCCATGCCTGACGCACCACATGAAGTATTATTAGTATTGGATGCAAATACCGGCCAAAATGCAGTGACACAAGTAAAGGCTTTTGATGAGGCTTTAGGCGTAACCGGTTTAATACTAACTAAACTTGATGGCACTGCTAAAGGAGGTGTTATTGCCGCAATTGCTGGACAATACCCACAAAACCCACCAGGATTGAGGTTTATTGGTATCGGTGAAGGTTTGGATGATTTAAGGCCATTTAATGAAAAAGAATTTGTCGCAGCACTATTTGATTAATACTGCACGCCATGATTAAATTTAACAAGGTTTATAAATACTTCCCTGATGGATTTTGTGCACTAAACAAGATTACTTTTACTATTGATACAGGTGAAATGGTGTTTGTGACAGGACATTCAGGTGCCGGCAAGAGCACTTTATTAAAACTTATTGCTGCAATAGAGCGCCCTACGTCCGGTGAAATTGTTGTCAGTGGACAAAATATAGAACGATTAAAAAAAAATGTAATCCCTATTTTACGACGAAATATTGGCTTGGTTTTCCAGGATCATAAAATTTTATTTGACCGTAACGTCTTTGCTAATGTTTTATTACCACTGCAAATCAGCAGCTTTGATAGCAAAGCTGCTGCTGGACGTGTGCGAGCAGCTCTCGACAAGGTTGGTTTGTTAAAAAAAGAGAAGGCGCTACCGATTACCCTCTCAGGGGGAGAAAGACAACGCCTATGTATTGCACGTGCAGTAGTGCATCGACCTTCTATTCTAATTGCAGATGAACCAACAGGTAATCTTGATGCAGCTTATGCACAAGATATTATGCAAATGTTTAAGTCTTTTAATCAGGTTGGTGTAACAGTCCTAATGGCGACCCATGATGCCACACTGCTAAAAGATACACCGCACCGGATATTAGCACTTAACCATGGGAATCTAGCAGTATGAATACATGGTTGGCACAGCACTGGCTCGCGATTATTTTTACACTGAAACAGTTTATATTAACGCCGTTTGCTAGCATGTTCAGTATTTTTGTTATTGGAATTGCATTCAGCTTGCCTGTTGGTACTTATATGCTATTAGATAACATACAGTCATTCTCAAAACAAACGGCAGACACCCCACAATTTAGCTTGTTTCTTGAATTAAATGCCAGCAAATCTGAAATAGAAACAATCAAACAACACTTGGAGCAACACCCACAAGTTATCAGTTTTCAATTCATTCCTAAACAGCAAGCCCTGCAGCAGCTCATGCAAGTGGGCACATCAGGTCATGCAATCAACAGCCTTACACATAATCCATTGCCAGATGCCTTCACAGTTACCACGCAACACGCTTCACCAAAAGTACTAGAACAACTTTACGAGACTATGCAGAAATGGCCAAACATTGAATATGTACAATTTGATTCTGTTTGGACTAAACGTTTAGATGCGATTCTTGAACTGGGACGATTTGTAACTATACTATTGGCTACACTACTAAGTACTGCACTGATTATGGTGATATTTAATACTATTCGTTTGCAAATCCTAACTAAGCGTGATGAGATTGAAGTATCAAAATTAATTGGTGCAACTGATAATTTTGTTCGTCGACCATTTCTTTATTTTGGTGCGATTCAAGGGTTTCTTGGAGGCATAACTGCACTAGCAATCGTAACTTTTAGTATTTTAACAATTAATAAAGAACTAGTTTTCTTGTTTGACCTTTACTCAATCAGCTTTCAATTACAACACCTTTCGATTGAAGACAACCTTAGCTTATTATTGTTTCCAACCTGGCTAGGGTGGCTAGGTGCACGTTTATCAGTTGCCAGCTACCTTTGGCAAATTGAACCAAAGTAACACTTAGATCATGCACTTACTATACAATATAAGCAAACAACAACTACCATATTACTAAGGTTAAGATCAATTAAAACATGAGAGTTGTCATTACAGGCATAATTCTTCTTGCCAATTCCATAAATTTTGCCGTAAAATCACGCACTTTCAAGTTTTACCTGGATCCTGCAAGCGATCGTGCATATAATGTGCAACAAATTGTTTCATAGAGTAAATTTTGTTCTGCGTGGAATACTTATTGATATTCCTAAAGAATAAAGTTTGCTATATGGAGCAATTTGTTGCGCAGTATCTGTACGATCGCTTGCAGGATCTAGATTTTATTAGGTACCAAGAAAAGGTTAAAATGCCAAAATTGCGTAGGATATGGCTTTGTATTCAAGGCGTGTAAATGGTTACACAACGCCGAAGACGTAGACATAGACAAGCAAGGTTGGTATTTTAATCTTTTCTTGGTTCCTTATATTCCAAATTCATACACACATAAATTAGGCAGGTATATGGTCATTATTAGACTAGCACGTGGTGGCGCTAAGAAACGTCCTTTTTTCAACATGGTAGTTGCTGATTCTCGTCATAAACGTGACGGGCGGTTTATTGAGCGTGTTGGCTTCTATAACCCAAGGGCTATCGGCGGTGAAGAATCGCTGCGCGTACAAATAGATAGAATTAACCACTGGAAATCTCAAGGAGCACAGTTATCTGGCACGGTGGCACGGTTAGTTAAGCAATTTGGCGCACAACAGGCAGTGTAAATAGGTAAAAGTCGTCAATTAATTATGTCAATGGTAACAATGGGACATGTTATTGGCCCGTTTGGTGTGCAAGGGTGGGTCAAAGTATTTCCTAGCACTGAGATTATAGAAGGATTACTTGATTATCCAATATGGTGGCTAGGCAGAGGTGACAACAGCTGGCAAGAAATGGTGGTTGTTAACAGTCATATTAACGGCAATACTTTAACTGTTAAATTTAAAGAATGCTCTGATCGTACTACAGCAGCCTTACTAAAGGGCATGCAAATTGCAATCCCGCGTGATCAACTTCCTGTCTTATCAGAAAATGGTGAAGATGGGTACTATTGGTCGGATTTAATAGGCATGGTTGTTGTTAACGTACAAGGCGATGTATTAGGAACTGTTAACGGATTATTAGAAACTGGAGCTAATGATGTATTACAAGTACAAAATCCAGCTACAGAAGATAAGTTGATTCCTTTTATCAACCAAGTTATTGTTAAAGTTGATTTGAAGGCGCGCCAATTGACAGTAGATTGGGGGGTTGATTATTGAGGTGACAGGTAATGTCTTTTGAGTTTGATGTCATTACGTTGTTTCCAGAAATGTTCCATGCGGTTACTCAACATGGCGTAACTGGAAAAGCAAATAATCACTCTATTTTTCAATTGACCACATGGAACCCTCGCGAGTTTACTAAAAACAAACATCGTACTGTAGATGATAGTCCTTATGGTGGTGGGCCAGGCATGGTAATGTTGGCACAGCCATTAGAAGATGCAATTGTCAGTGCAAAAAACAGACAAATAGGTGCTGGGATTAGTGCTCCACAAGTTGCTTATCTTTCTCCTCAAGGCCAACAATTAGATCATAATTTAGTCGTGCAGCTAAGCAAGCTGCCTGGATTAATACTGCTTTGTGGTCGCTATGAAGGGATAGATGAACGTCTAATAACACGTCATGTTGATATGGAAATTTCAATCGGTGACTATGTTATTTCTGGAGGTGAGTTAGCAGCAATGGTACTAATTGATAGCATGGTCAGACAGATGCCAGGAACATTAGGTGACCCTGATTCTGCCGACCAAGACTCGTTTGTAAGCGGCTTGCTGGACTTTCCTCACTACACGAGGCCAACCGTGTATCAAGAATGTAAAGTGCCTGAAGTTTTATTGTCTGGTCATCATGCCAATATAAATCGCTGGCGCTTACAACAGTCGTTAGGTAGAACCTGGCAAAGACGCCCAGACCTACTAGCACTAAAAATTGCACAAGGAATAAGTAAGGAAGAAGAAAAGTTACTAGAAGAATTTAAACAATCCTGTACTGCGGGATTAAAATTAGGGACGAGAAAATAACACCTAGATCCTGTAGGTGATCATGCATATAGTGTGTAACAAATTGTTTCATAGAGTGAATTTTATTCTGCATGGAATACTTATTGATATGCCTAAAGAATGAAGTTTTCTATATGAAACAATCTGTTGTGCAAAATGCGCATGATCACTTGCAGGGCCTAGGTAATAGTTTATCCATTTAGACGAAGTCATTTTGCTCTGATTTGAGGCGGTTCGTAGGGCGCATAGTCATTCTATGTAACTGGAGGACCAACGAAAGATCAGAGTAAAAGGACAAGCCTAAATGGATAAAGTATTGTTGCCTCGTTTCTTAGGTAAAACAAGGAGTAGTAAATGAATTTAATTGATCAACTAGAAAGCGAAGAGATTACTCGCTTAGGCAAAGAAATCCCTGATTTTGCACCTGGCGATACAGTTGTTGTGAGTGTTAATGTGGTTGAAGGTGAGCGTAAACGTACCCAAGCTTTTGAAGGTGTTGTTATTGCCAAGCGTAACCGTGGTTTGAATTCAGGGTTTATTGTTCGCAAAATCTCAAATGGAGAAGGAGTTGAACGAACCTTTCAAACCTATTCTCCGATTATTGCTAATATTGAAGTAAAACGTAGAGGTGCTGTACGTCGAGCAAAGCTTTACTACCTTAGAGACCGCTCTGGCAAGTCTGCACGTATTCGTGAAAAGCTTCCTGCCTCCCGTGTAGCAAAAAGGAAAGAAGCTTAATACCTTCTAACTTAGAGAAAACAAAAAACTCCATATCCATGTAAAAAATAGATATGGAGTTTTTTTAATTGTTGTACCTAGATCGCATCAAAAACTATCGTCTAAAAATTGATAGTCAGACCTAGGTTATATACTTCGAACGATCATAGTAATTCTCTAACATTTTCAGGTGGTCTACATAACCTAGCTTGGTCACCTCGTACAACAATAGGTCGTTGAATCAAATCTGGATTATTAACCATAACCTTAATTAATTCATCATCAGATAATTCCGCTAAGTCCATTGACTCATCGTTACGCAAAATATCACGTAAAGATAAATTTAATTTAAGCACTAAATCATTTAATTTTTCTACGGTTAATGGCGTTTCATAATAATTAATAGATTCAAACTGTTCGCCACTTTCTCCAAGAATTGCTAAGGTTGCTCTACATTTACTACAACTAGGTTTTTGGTAAATTGTTATTTTATCACTCATATTATTTAATGCCACATGCGTCTGAAATTGCTTTGTAGGCTGCAGATGAACCTTTTAGTCCAAAGGTATCGGTGGTTTTAGTTCCCCTAGATGATACGCCCTTAACCACAATAGAATTTCCACGTTTAATGGCAGCAGCTAATTTATTATCAGTCGCTTGATCTGGTGTCCAGGCTGATTCACCCTGAGTAAACAATGCGAAGTTTTGATTACCTATATTGACGGTTACTTCACTATCCTGTTGGTAAGTGTAACCGGCTATATAACTAAATACATTCTTACTATTATCAGCTGGGCGATGAGTTACTAAAGCAAAAATATCGCCACGTTTAGTGTAATCACCCTGATGGCTTTTAGGTTGACTAACCATATAACAAACTTTATTGCCGCCTTCTGCAAATACATAGGCAGACCAATCACCGTATTCATTTATTTTCTCTGGCTCCTGCTGAGCCTGCACTGAAACACACAGAAAGCTTACTAGCACAGCAGCACTAAAAATAATATGTCTTTTTAATATTAGTCTCTTCATAAGGGGAGTTTAAAAAATCAATAATAAATTAAGGTACAGGTATAAAATAAGGCATCCTTCATGCTTCGATTACATTTAAGGTAGGGTGCGCTTTACGCACCAGCGCCATAAATGGTGCATAAAATGCACCCTACTTGTGATTCTTTTGAACATCAAAAGTGTAAACCACTTTGAGGCTAATATGAAAGATGTCGAAAATAAAGCATTAATAACAAAAAAACATGCATAAAATAACTTCGATAATTAGCGAATATTATACTAATTAACTTGCTACCCTAAATATAAGTGCAACATGCTAATCATCTAAATAATTTATGCACATTTAGTTAATCACAGCCTTCCATTTTATAAATAAAGTAGCCATCTTTTTCAATTGCCTCAGAGACACTAGCAGGCGCACTTTGGCTGTGACAGAAACTGCATTCTTTGCTGGTAATTGCTGCTTCACTTTCACCAATTGAATCTAACCATTCCTTAGCATATTCGACCGCTTTTTGATCGTCTTTTACCGCAGTGAATACATCAAAATGCATGGTATGCCCATCTTTAGCTTTAACGTAAGTGTCGTAAACATGAATTTGCATATTTATTCCTTTTATATATAGGGATAGTTTCATTATACCGTTTTTCTACACGTTACAATGACACCATCTAATGAGGGTATTATTGCTCAAAATTTAAATTGTTTGATGAAGATAAAACCTATACCCCGCAAGTAATCATGCATATAGTATGTATAGCCACTTGCTGTGGTCTAGATTATGGTTATTCAATCAAACCCAGCAACTATCCTAATATCTTGTCCCAGCATACGCAAGTCTTTAATTTGCAATATTGATTTTTGATCAAGATCGGTTAACTCTGGCAAGCTTAGCATTCCTCTGGCGGAATCACCTAGTAATTGAGGGGCAAGAAAAACAACCAACTCATTCACTAAACTAGCTTTAATAAATGCTCCATTTAATTTGCTACCAGCTTCAACTAACAACTCATTAACCTCAAGCTTAGCAAGTTGCTGCATCATTTTCATCAAGTCTACCTCACCATTACTACCTGGCAACTCAATAACTTTAACTCCAAGATCATTCAGATGACACCTTTTTTCTTCATTATGTGTTGCAGTGAAAATAACCACTCTTCCGTTACGTAACAATTTAGCGCCAAGTGATATATCTAACCTACTATCCACTAATATTTTTAATGGCTGCCTGGAAGTATTAACATGACGCACAGTAAGCTGTGGATCGTCAGATCTTACGGTGCCAATACCCGTTAAAATAGCGCAGGAACGAGCACGCCACCGGTGTCCATCTTGTCTAGCAGGTAGGCCGGTAATCCACTGACTAACACCATTATTAAGAGCTGTTTTGCCATCAAGACTAGCCGCCACTTTAATTCTTACCCACGGCCGCTGATAACACATTCTGCTAATAAAACCTGGGTTAAGTGCTTTTGCTTCTGTTTCTAACAAGCCTGCTTGTACTTCAATGCCTGACTGTTCAAGGAACAACATCCCTAATTTACTAGAAACTAAAGGATTAGGATCTTTCATCGCTATTACTACTCTCGCAACACCTGCACGCACTAATGCTTCAGTGCAAGGACGTGTGCGCCCTACGTGGCTGCATGGTTCCAAAGTAACGTAAACGGTTGCTTTTTTTGCCGTGCTGCTTGCCATATTTAATGCATTAATTTCTGCATGTGGTTGCCCAGCTTTCTCATGCCAACCAGTCCCGACTACCTGGTCATTACGCACAATTACACAACCAACTCTTGGATTAGGACTGGAACTATATAGCCCTTTCTCAGCAAGTTGTATTGCTTGGGCCATATAGGTATGGTCTACAGCAGAAAACATAGAAAAAATACTTTAAGTTTGGCGTAGTAAGGGAGATGGAAAATTGTTAATTCTTTTTTTGTGGTTTTTTTGTTTCTTTAATTGCATCACGAAAATCATCAATATCTTGAAAACTTCGATAAATTGAAGCAAAACGAATATAAGCAACTGCATCTAACGTGTAAAGTTCTTCCATTACACTTTCACCAATACTACGTGAGGATATTTCTCGCTCCCCTAGATTTAGATACTTTTGCACAATACGATCAATAGCAGCGTTAACACTATCAGTAGATACCGGGCGTTTATGCAAAGCACGTAAAAAACCAGTCAATAATTTATTACGATCAAATTCAGCACGGTTGCCGTCATTTTTAACGACTTGTGGTAAACGTAATTCCATTGTTTCATAGGTAGTAAAACGTTTTTCACAAGTTAGGCAACGACGACGGCGGCGTATTCGATCACCTTCTTCACTAACACGAGAATCAACGACGCTAGTATCGTTAGCATTACAAAAAGGACACTTCATAATTGACAGACAATGCAAAATAAACCGACATTTTACACGTAAATACTTGATTTTCAAGTTTTTAATCTTGACAGAGCAATATCTTGCTTATAGAGTGAAATTTATTTTATTTGGTATTCTTATAAATGCTCGCGGCAAATTATTTTATACCTATAAAACAATGTGTTGCGTATGTCAAGGTAAGATCTGTTTTATATTTTGCTCTCTAAGGGACGGGGAGTAAGTAGGCATCCTTCATGCACGTTCCTAAGGTAGGGTGCGTTTTACGCACCAACGTTATAGATGGTGCATGGAATGCACCCTACTTATAATTTTTCTGATATCAAAAGTGTAAACTACTTCCTTGTTCCCATGCTCCTGCGTGGGAATACATAACGATGCGTACGTTGGGTTTCGCTACTCGCTCTACCCAACCTACATGCTATCAATTGTATCTTTTTTCGTGCCACTAAATGCGCAGGAGCAAGATTACTTACCATAAACAGGAAAAGCTGCACATAGTGCCTTAGCTGATTCTGCAACACGTGCAATTACTGTTTCGTCACCAGGTGATTCCAATACATCCGCAATCAAATTAGCTAATTGCTCAGATTCAATTTCTTTAAAACCACGGGTAGTTATTGCAGGTGAACCAATACGGATACCACTAGTAACAAACGGCTTCTGCGGATCATTAGGAATAGCGTTTTTATTGACAGTAATATGTGACAATTCCAGCGCAGCTTCTGCGTGCTTACCGGTAAGCTCCATAGCGCGAAGATCAACTAAGAACATATGACAATCAGTATTCCCAGAGACAATTCGCAATCCACGTTGGGCTAACACTTTCGCCATAACACGTGCATTCTCAATCACTTGTTCTTGATAAACCTTAAATTCACTACTAGCCGCCTCTTTGAAAGCAACCGCTTTAGCTGCAATCACATGCATCAAAGGTCCACCCTGAGTTTGCGGAAAAATTGCTGAATTTAGTGCTTTTTCATGCTCTGGCTTGGCCATAATAATACCGCCGCGTGGCCCACGTAATGTTTTGTGCGTAGTACTAGTTACAAAATCTGCAATACCAACTGGGTTTGGATAAAAACCAGCAGCCACTAAGCCAGCGTAATGTGCCATATCAACAAATAAATAAGCACCAACTTCATCCGCAATCTTACGGAAGCGTTTCCAATCAATGATTCTTGAATAAGATGAAGCCCCGGCAACAATCATTTTTGGCTTATGCTCATGTGCTAAACGTGCAACTTCTTTGTAATCAATTTCTTCTGTATCAGGATCAAGCCCATAACCAACAGAATGAAATATTTTGCCACTAAAATTAACCGCAGAGCCATGGGTCAAATGACCACCATGGGCTAATGACATTCCTAGCAAGGTGTCGCCAGGTTTTAAGGCTGACAGATAAACTGCTGCGTTTGCTTGTGAACCAGAATGTGGTTGAACATTTACATATTCAGCACCAAAAAGAGATTTTAAGCGGTCAATTGCAAGCTGCTCAACAATATCAACATGTTTACAGCCACCATAATATCGTTTGCCAGGATAACCTTCAGCATACTTATTAGTTAATACGGATCCTTGTGCCTCCATAACAGCTGGACTGGCATAGTTTTCCGAGGCGATCAACTCAATATGATCTTCTTGACGTTGTATTTCGCCGGTTATTGCTTGCCATAAATCTGGATCAACTGTTGCGATCGTTTGCTTCTGAGAAAACATGGTGAGATCAGTCCTCTAAAATTTTTTAAAGCGAGAAAATGCGTATCTTACCATCAACCGTAGAAACAGAAATATACTCTTTGTTGATATTAGCATTGTCCTTTAATACTTGGGCTACCAACTTAAGACGGGACAAAACTTGTAATTAGGAAACTCCCCCTCGTCATTCCTGCTAGAAACATGCAAGAATGACGGTGGGTAGGCATTGAAGGATGCCTAATTTATTTCATGCACGTTCCATAGTTCAATCGATACCTATGATATGCAGGGCTAAAGCCCCGCTTCCAACATAAATTAATAATTTGAATTTGGAATAGAATCAGGTGGCAGTTTATTTTATATATGGAGTGATGATAATTGATACCATTGGAACCTGGGCTTTAGCCCAGCTAAAACAGCTATGTAACTGTTTACATAAAGCAGAAGATGGGCATAAGGTACTAGTTGCCTAATTTATCCCATGCACGTTCCTTAGCATCTCTTCAACTACAAATTAAAGGTGATTTGATTTGGGAAATCATTCGAGCAGCAACGACTTACCGACACTTGACGCATTGCCTAGCACTAAATCTTTTATAGAACGTTTGGCAGAAGATATCAGTAATTCCCCTTCACCAAAAACTTTGGCGATTACTGGTTATTGGGGGTCAGGTAAAACTTCCGCGCTGGCACAATTGTATAAGGAGTTAACCAACGTTGTCCCACCTGGGTTTGAGGACTCAAGCACCGAACAAGAAGACCAGGATCACCTTGGCATATGGTTTGAAGCATGGCGCTATCAACATGAACCAGTACCTATAGTGGCACTATTGCACTGTATTAAGAGTAATTTTTCTGCCAGAAGTAAATTTGTCGATAAAGCAGGTAAACTAATCAATATAGCTATATTAGGCGCTATTGCGGTTCTAGATGGGGTTATTAAAACTGCTGGAATTGATAAGCTGCAAGCGACAGGTGAAAAGTATGAGCAAGATAATCTGCTCAGTCGCCTGTCCAGCGATCAGATCAATGATGCGCTTAAACAAGCTATTGATGTAATCCTGAAAGAAAATAAGCAAGAAGGTAAAAAACTAATTGTTTTTATTGATGATTTAGATCGTTGTGAACCTGAAACAGCTTACAACTTGTTAGAGGGAATTAAGATTTACCTGAATATTCCTAATTGCACGGTAGTTATGGCAATTGATCAAGAACAGATTGAATCTAGCCTAAAAAGTAAAGTAGGTGATAATGGTTTCTATGGCGTTGAATATCTGGAGAAACTGTTTCAAGATGCTCATCGACTACCGATACCTGGCGCGGAAGAACGTAGTGTATTTTTAATTGAACAAATAAAGTCACTTAAAGGTATGGATGAATCTAAGATGAACAATTATGTTAATGCTTTACAGAAGGTTCTAGGCGAATATGATTGCTTACCTGCCAACCCCAGACGTTTGAAGATGTTATCTAATCGGATTACTGCATTTTTTCGCTCGGTGCAGCCTGAAAAGATAGACAAACCACAGGAAGTTATCACCGAGCATCATGATGAAATTTACGCCATTGCCATCTTGGTGGTTGCTTACTTATCAGTTAGTTATCGAAGACTATATGAAAGACTAGAATCTAAGCCAGAATTTATTCATGAGTTATTTGAATTTAGTAACGTTGAACTTAACAGTCATGATCATGAAAACAGCTTGTCAGTATTTTATGAGTTTAATAAAAATAATGCACAATCTAAAACATTAGTTGAGCATCCTAGTGGTTTAGGCGTATTTCGACTTAAAGCTTTTTTTACTACAGGCCCGAATTCTATTTCCAGCAAGTATAAATTAGAAGATCAAATGCTAGGCGATATAATGCACCAGATAATCAAACAATTTAATTGTCCATCTGAAAACCAAGCTGATGTAGGTAATTCAGGGGAATAATGGGTATCCTTCATATCTTACTAAAGTAGTTTGCACTTTTGATTTGATGCCTATTTACACTCTCTCGTCATTCCTGCATGTTTTTAGCAGTAATGACGAAGTGGGTGTTTCATAACAACTATGTTGGACAACGTTTTATGCCAATTAATATAAAAAAACCATTGAAGGTAACTAATCCACTACCAACCTATGAAAAAGCTGATAATAAAAACTTTATTGACCTAACTCGCTCAGCGTTAAGTACCTACAATAGCGAAGCAATTAAACAATTCGGCTACTTGGATAACCAAGGATTGGCATTAGATGATAACGAAGGTGATAATAGTGGGCCAGTTTTTATTGATAGCTTGTATGTTTTACCGGGTGCTAGCAGTGTCCGTCAAGCACCTGAAGAGCTGGCACAACAAGAAATAGATGGTAAAACTGAGCAAGTTATTCCGGGTGAGGAGAATGAATTATTCAGCAATATTGCTAATTTAATCTGGCGCAATCCTCGCTTAACTTTATTAGGTGATCCTGGGGTAGGAAAAACTACGCTAATCCAGTGGTTGGTTTGTTCGCTTTGTCATTGGAATAGCAATCATGCGCAGCAGCAGATTGGTAAACTTTTTCCGCTGGTATTGACCGCACGCCGATTGCCGCAAAATATTGCCAAGGTTGATAAGTTAGATAATGAAGCATTTATTAGCCAATTATTAACAACCCAAGGTCAACAACTTGCCTCACTGATCTTAGGAAATCAGCATGCCAATGAAACTTTGTATCAACTACTAGATCTGGGACAGGTGCTTATATTGGTTGATGGTCTTGACGAAATTTCACCAGACACTAGCGCTTGGCTGAATACGCAACTACGTCAACTACTAAGACAATATCCAAAACTACGTTTGTTAATGACTTCACGCGTGGTTGGCTTTAATGCCATAGAGTTTTGGCAGATAGATGTTGGTGGTGAATATCAAAAACAAAAGCAAGAAATTGCAGCAGATGAAGCCCAAAGACAGAATCAATTAAAAGATGATGCCATCAAGCAACAAGCTAATTTGCCAACAAATTATTTTTTAGCACCTTTTTCACCAAAGCAACGACAACAGTTTGCCAGCAATTGGGTGACCAATTATTTACCACCGAACCAGGAAAAACGGCAACAATTTATTGATAATATTGCGTCGATTAGTCAACATAGTCTACAACTTAATGCTTTATCGCGAATCCCGGCACTACTTAATCTGATTTGTTTTATCCAATGGCGTCGAGGTAAGTTACCTAATGGCCGAGCTGAACTTTATCAGCGTATTGTTGAAACTTATCTAGTTGCTATGGATAGAGCTAGACAGATGGAAGCACAACTTAGTGATGAATATGACTATCAGGATATTAAAAACTGGCTTGGCAAGCTTGCTTTACAACTGCATTCAGGTGAGTTGATTTGTGCTGGCGAGCAAGCGCAGTTAGCTAAATTAAGTGAAGATAAACTTGAAACACTGCGTCATCAAGAAGCTGAAATCAAACCACAACGACTGACTCAGCTAAGTGAAGGAGAACTAAGAGAATTTTTGCAATTACAACTTACTGAAGTAGTTGAGACGGATAGATTACAAGAACAGAGCGAACAGCTAATTGATTTTATTAAAAAACGTACCGGATTTTTAATTCCTAAAGGACAGATAAATGGTGAAGAGTATTTTGCTTTTAGCCATCTTTCTTTTCAGGAATATTTTGCAGCCTATCGTATCAGTAAGCACTTAGGTCAACCCATAGCTAATGATAGCTTAACTAAAAAAGGGTTATCAGACACAATATTGAATCCCTCCTGGGGTGAAATATGGCAACTAGCTTTTGAAGAGTTATCTTTTAGTGATCATTCACGTAGCACAATTGAGCAACAACTAGAACGTTTGTTTCCTGAACCAAGCAGACAACTCAGCAATATTAGATTTTGGGAGGATTTTCCAGAACAAATAAAGCTATATAGTAAAATTATTCTTAATCCAGCGGTTAAATTGGCGCGTAACAAGCGTCTTGTTCGGCAAAAAAAACTAGTCGTTGATTATTTGCAAAATAATTGCCCTGCAGATGCGGCAGCTACTGCGGTGGTCAATCATTTACTCGCTAATTGGCAACAAGTTAGCGATATCTTGCTAGATTCCAAATCACTCTATTTAACAGATAAAAAATTAACTACTTATTTGTGGCTTTGTCAGTTATCTGAACTAACAAAGCTTTATTTGAATGGGACACACATCACAGACCTAACGCCACTGGCGCAGTTAAAGCAACTGACATGGCTTGATTTAAATCGCACAGACATAACAGAGCTGACGCCACTGGCGGAGTTAAAGCAACTGATATGGCTTTATTTAAGTCGCACAAACATCACAGACCTAAAGCCACTGGAGCAGCTAAAGCAACTGACAATACTTGATTTGAGTCGCACAGGCATCACAGGACTAATGCCACTGGCACAGTTAAAGCAACTGGCAGAGCTTAATTTAAGTCGCACAAACATCAGTGACCCAGAAACACTAAAACAATTAAAGTCAAGAAAGGTCATGATTTTCCAATAATAAATTTAGTGACCCACTTCTATTATTGATAACAAAATCAAACTAGCATCATCACTTCTATTCACCCCAGTAAACCAGTAGAATAATACTTTTAATTTACTTTATTTTTTATTGTGTCTAATAACTTACAAAACTCAGCATTGCAGCCATTATCCGAAGAAGAATTAAATGAGCTTAAGGAACTTCTGTTGGCTGATAGCCTTTCAGATGAAGCAATGCTGATGTCTACATTAGATGGTTATCTTACTGCGATTGCATCTGCACCAGTCAGGTTAAATCCAAGCGAATGGATGCCTGGTATATGGGGGCCTACTAAAGAAGATATGCCCACATTTGCAACCACAGAGCAAGCTGAACATACAATTAAATTAATAATCCGGCATTTAAATGGAATTATTAATATCCTAAATAAATCTCCAGAAGATCTTGAACCTATCCTTGATAAAACTGAGCATCAATCAAAAGTATATATTGACGGTGAGATGTGGGCCTATGGATATATGGCTGGTGTTGAATTATGCCATGACCAGTGGCAACCTATTTTTGATGATGCAGATGGAGTAAAATCCATGCTTCCAATTTGTCTGCTTGGCGGAGGTGCTAACATACCTATAAAAGAATTAGTTGAACTTGTCAGAACACCCGAGCAGCGTGAAGAATTTTCCATGCAAATCCCTGCCTGCGTGCTTCAGATACGTTGTTTTTGGTTATCTTATACAAAAGATCTCCCTGCTAAACGTGGCACAGTTAATACAATTCATCGAGATCAACTAAAAATCGGACGTAACGATCCATGTTCTTGCGGTAGTGGGAAGAAGTTTAAGAGGTGTTGTGGATAATATGTTAGCGCTTAATAAATATTGAACCTGACCTTTTGTTATTTTGCGAACGATGTAGAGCCAAGTGACGTGGTGTCCAGGCATGTGGAATTTTATGGACGAAGTTATAACGTGCCACATGATAACTGGGATCAAAGCCATAGAAATTAAGCTGCATTTTGTGTAGTTCTTCATCACGGTAATTTTGTAATGGTTTTATTTGATCATCCAGTAAACGCTGTTTTACTTTATTTTGCAGAAATTCTTCATACTTAGGATGCTGTGCCAGCTTTTCAGCAAGCTGTTCGATTGTTTTCTTAAAATGAATAATATCAAGTGCAAAGCAATCATCAATAAGCCCAATTTGCTGCGCTTCAAGCGCACTAATTGGCAAGCGATTCTGAATCAATATACTTGCATTAGCTTGGCTTACGCGGCGCGGTAAAAGATAAGTCCAATATTCAGAACCATATAAATTCCCCATGCTTTTGTAGTGAGGGTTTAACAATACAGCTTTGCGTGCATAAACCTGATCTGCTGCCAGCGACAGGAACACACCGCCAGCCCCAGCATTGCCTTGTAATACTGCAATAGTTAATAAATTATCCGTGGTAATGATTGATAGTGCTAGATCATTCATGGCATTAATATTGCGCCAGGATTCATCTGCCGGACTACTAGCATTTTCTATATGATTTAGATGAATACCATTTGACCAGAAATCTGTGCCACCCATTAGCACCATTACCTTTACGCCACTATTAGTGGCAGTTAGGTAGGCAGCCCGTAAGCGTTGGCATTGTTCGCTATCCATAGCACCGTTGTAAAATGTAAAGTGCAAATAGCCAATATTATTTTTCTGCTCAAACCAAATATCCTGATAGGTTTCGTTAACACGCGGTGCGCAAGGAGCAAGCGGTATTTCTGGTATATCAGCAAGCTGCCCTTTGAGTGCCAAGGTGGCAGATAACTTAATACCTAATTCGCCAGTTTCGTCACTCTTTTTTTGTTTCAAGTGACCAATCCATATTGCGCCATCGTATGTGGCACGACAGATAGCACCATTACGTTTGGCAATTATTGTGCCTGGCTGTTGGTCGCTATTTAATTTGGTTTCAAGACAAGCATCAAATAAGTAATATGGCGTGCCATAGATGGTATCCAGTACACCGGGAAAACCATCTGCCGCATAAATTTTTCTAAGTATGATTTGTGATCGATCATGTTGCCAGTCAATGGCGCGATCAATTTGTTTTATAGAAGGTTGCCAGCGTCCTAAAATATCAGCACGCGAATAGTCCAATGGCTTAGGTGTATATTTTTTAGATTGGAAGCGTGACAAGGCTTTGCGTATGGCCATCACTGCGGCATCAACAACCTGCTTCCGATACAAGCTACTTTTCTTTTGCAACTGCATAGGAAAGGTTTCAGCTGCCCAGATATCGCCGGCATCCATTGCACCATTGGCCTGCAATATGGTCACACCCCATTCCCTGCGCTGATGCATAATCGCCCAGTCTAGAGCGGAAGGACCTCGGTCACCGATAATGCCAGGATGTACAATAAAACAAGTATGCTTACGCCACACCGTCTCAGGAATAGCGCGTTTTAAAAAAGGGGCAATAATCAGTGCAGGCTGAAAAAGTATTACAGCCTGCTCGGTGGTCGCGTCGTTGATATCAAATTCAATAGATATTTCATGCCCATCCCTTGTCAATTCAACAAACAAGCGCTGGGTCATGCTGTTGAAGCTGTGGGTTAGAAACAGGATTTTCATTTTGTGGGGATCAGCAAATTCGAGGCAGTTGTTCACCACTAAGCCAGTCAACTACACGCTTACCGCCAAATGAGGTGGTCATTTGCACGAAACAATGCGGGTCTTCGGTAACTTCACCAATAATAGCAGCCTTGCTTCCTAATGGATGTGCGCGCATGGCGGTCAACAAATCATTAGCATCTTCGGGTGCACAAATTGCCACCAATTTGCCCTCATTCGCCACATAAAGTGGATCAAAGCCCAGAAACTCACAAGCGGCACTAACTTGTTGCTGAATAGGCAAGGTGCTTTCCTGCAACATCATGCCAACGCCTGATTGACTTGCAATCTCATTTAATACTGTTGCTAGTCCACCACGTGTGGGGTCACGTAGTACACGAAGATTGGGGGTGACCGCAATCATCGCCGCTACCAAGTCATGTAATGCTGCGGTATCAGATGTGATGCTGGTATGAAAACTTAGATTTTCACGTAATGACATAATTGCGATGCCGTGATCTCCCAAGGTTCCAGATACCAATATTTTGTCACCTGGGCGAGCACGATCAGCAGATATATGAATTCCTTCGGGTACGATACCCAAGCCAGTAGTAGTGATAAAGACTCCATCTCCTTTACCTTTTTCAACTACTTTGGTGTCACCAGTGATGATTGATACATTGGCATTTTGTGCCGCCTGCGCCATAGAATGAACAATACGTTTAAGATCAACAAGCGGGAAGCCCGCTTCCAAAATAAAGCTTGCCGCTAAATGACAAGGCCGTGCACCAGACATTACAACATCGTTAATGGTGCCGTTTACCGCAAGATTGCCAATATCACCGCCAGGGAAAAATAAGGGGGTAATTACATGACTGTCGGTAGACATCACCATACGCCCATTGGCTACTGGAAAGCTGGCCTGGTCATTCATTTGACGCAAGTACTTGTTATCAAAAGCAGCCAAAAATAGCTGCTCAATCAACTGCGCCATACTGCGCCCGCCACCGCCATGGGTCATCTCAACTATGCCATGTTTAAAATCAATAGCGCGGCTATAACCAGGCTTAATTTTTCCACCTGCTTGGGTCATGCTGTCTCCCGAAAGCGTCCGTAACTATAATGTGCTGCACAAGCACCTTCTGATGACACCATACAGGAGCCTATTGGATTATCTGGCGTACAAACAGTACCAAAAATTTCACAATCTTGAGGTCGTTTTACGCCCCGCAAAATAGCACCGCAGGCGCAAGCTTTGTTATCTGGAATAGATAGTGTAGGAATTTGAAAACGTAATTCGGCATCAAAATCAGCATAGTCTGATTTAATTCGTAGCGCACTATAGGGCACCAATCCTAGGCCACGCCATTCAAATGTACGGCGTAATTCAAATATTTCTGCTACTAACAATTGCGCCTTAAGATTTCCTTCACAAGTGACCGCACGGGAAAATTCATTTTCAACTTCGGCTCGTCCTTGATTTAACTGACGCACTAACATCAAGATCGCCTGCATAACATCTAGCGGTTCAAAGCCAGCAATCACCACAGGCTTCTGAAATTCTTCGGCAAAGTATTCATAAGGTCGACTACCAATGATAGTCGATACATGCGCAGGACCAATAAAACCATCTATTGATACCAAGCCAAGCTGACGCACTTCTGGTGATTGTAGAATATGTGAGATGGCTGATGGTGTTAACACATGATTGCAGAACACCGTGAAGTTGGACAGGCCGATGGTTTTTGCTTGTTTAATCGCAACGGCAGTTGGTGGGGTTGTCGTCTCAAATCCAATGGCAAAAAATACCACTGGTTTATCAGGATTCTGTTGTGCAATCTTAAGTACATCCATAGTGGAATAAACTATACGTACATCCGCACCACAAGCTTTTTCTTTTAGCAAACTATTACCCCGCACGGTCGGAATCCGTAATAGATCGCCATAACAGCACAGGATTAGCCCGGGGATTTTTGTCAATTGCAAGGCATTCTCGATTCGTCCGACAGGTAATACGCATACCGGACAGCCAGGACCATGGATCATGCGCACATTGGCAGGTAACAAATCAACAATGCCATAGCGTGAAATAGCATGGGTATGACCACCGCAAAATTCCATTAAATGATAGTTTCGTTGTGTATCTACCTCTGCGGCGATATTGGCAGCAATCTTTTTTGCCAGCACACCATCACGATACTCATTAATATATTTCATAAATCACTGCAATCATCATCAATTGCAGATATTTCAGCAAATATTGCCAGTGTCTGTGCGGCTTCATCCTGATCCAGTTTCTGCAAAGCATAGCCAACATGTACGATGACATAATCACCAGGCACAACATTCTCAACCAATGCTAATGAAATTTCTCTGCGTACACCACCCAGATTAACAATCGCATTATCATTAGCCATAATTTGTTCAACACAGGCAGGAATGGCAAGACACATTTGGTTATTTAACTACTAGTACTAAGGAACGTGCATGAATAACGGGGGAGGGGATAGGCACCAAAGAAATTTTTTGATATTAAAAGTATAAACCACTTTCAGACTACTTTAATACACTGTTTCTGCAGGTGCAAATTAAAGTCTTCTACAGTCAATGGGCGATAGAAATAGTATCCTTGTCCTACTTTACACCCTAAGTTTTTTAAAAAAGAAAGTTGTTCAATGTCTTCTATACCCTCACTAATTACATCAAGCTCCAAACCTTTACTCATCATAACTATAGCGTTAACAAGCTGTGCAACTTTTTTATTTGTTGTTGCATCATTAACAAAAGATTTATCAATCTTTAACGTAGTAATTGGAAAGTCTTTAAGATAACTTAGCGACGAATAGCCAACACCAAAATCATCTAACGAAATCCCTAATCCTAAATCACGTATTTGATTAAGTAAGTTAACTGTTTTAGCGCTACCATCCATCAATAAACTTTCGGTGATCTCAATCTGAAACATACCAGGTTTTAACTGTGTTTCAATCAATGCCCTCTTAAGAACATCAACAATACTATGTGATTTATCAATACATTGACGACTTGAAATATTCACTGCTACTTTTAGGCATTGTTTACTGATTTTATTCCATTCGGCTGCCTGGTGGGCTGCCGTCATAATAACCCATTCTCCAATTGGAATAATCAATCCTGTCTCTTCGGCAATATTAATAAACTTATCTGGACTAACCAGGCCAAGTGTTGGGTGCTGCCAGCGAATTAATGCTTCAGCACCAAGGATGGTCCCTGTTTCCAAATCAACGACTGGCTGATAATAGAGACAAAACTGTCGCTCGCTAAGTGCTTTGCGCAACTCTTGCTCTATAGTCATGTGTTGCATCACAGCACGATTCATCTCCGCATTGTGAAATGTAACATTATTACGACCTAATTTTTTACTTTGATACATCGCCGTATCGGCATGCTTCATCAATGTTTCTACATCACGACCATCATTCGGGTAAAGTGCAACACCAATGCTACCGGTTGTAAATGTTTCAGAGTTATTGCCTAAATTAACCGGCAATGAAATTTGGGCCAATATTTTTCTAGAAACAGCCTCTATATCAGAGATATTTTGAACATCATTTAATATAACAACAAACTCATCACCTCCAAGTCGTGACACCATATCTGATTCTCGCACAGTATTCCTCAGGCGTAACGCTATTTCTATTAGCAATTTATCACCTGAGCTATGCCCCAAGGTATCATTAATCAGTTTAAATCTATCCAGATCAATAAAGAGAACCGCCAAATTTATCTTGGTTCGTTTTGCGCTAATTAAATTATGATATAGCTGATCTATACACATCTTACGATTGGGTAAATTGGTTAAAACATCATGATTTGCTTGATGCCAGATATCATCTTCATATTGCTTACGTTCTGTAATATCAGTAAACATTGCAATATATTGCTGTACAACACCTTTCGCATCATGAACTACGTTGATACTTAACCAGATTAAATAATGCTTACCGTTTGGTTTTTTACTCCATATTTCACCTTCCCAATAAGAATCTTTCTGCAATACATCGTAAATAAAATCATCAGAATATTTATTTTTCAAGTTACAACTTAAACAAAGAAAGTCTTTTTCTAAAATACTTTCTTTATTATAGCCAGACACTGTTGTAAATGCTGGATTTACCATTTGTATTCGTTTATCAGCACCAGCGATCATGATCGCTTCCTTAGCATTTGCATACACCGCAGCAGAAAGGTGTAATGCAGATTCGAATTTTAATCGCTCACTAATTAATTGATTAAAGGTGTTGGCCATGATGCCAATCTCATCTTTACCTGAAACAATTAACGGTTGGCTAAATTTTTTTTCTTGAACCATCGTATCCATATCATTGGAAATATTTCTTAGCTCCCCTATCAATCGTCTCATAAGAAAAAAGCCAAAAACAAAAGAAAATAATATGCTAATTAGTGTTACAGAAATATAAATTTCCAATGATAAAACAGCTGATTGTGTTTTATTATTAACTAACCGTAAGATTTCCACCTTAAGCTCACCATTAACTTCTGTTATTAAATCAAGGCGCTGCGTTGATATGCTCCACCACTTGAAAGGATCAATTCCAGACCAACCTTTACTTAAATATTGAATTGCTTGTAACGCTGACAGGTCATCTACTTGTACAAGCTCGTCAATCTCTTGAACTGTGTAACTTTGTTGAAGGTAATTCGTTATGGCATTAACATGATTAAAATATTCATCAAATGTGTTATCAATTGCTTCTAAATATGATTGATCTTTTTGAGTCATACCAGGCGAAGCTTTATAACGTTTGATGACATCTTTTACGGCTATTTTTGTTTTTTGAAAATGTTTAAGATAATGTTCTTCACCACGAACTACGTAGTTTTTATAATTATGAATAAGCCCTCCGTAACCTATTAAGGCTTGCAGCTCATTTAGAAGCTCATTTCTTGTCACCTTATTAAGAACTTCATTACGAAATCTATCTACCTCGTTATTAACTGGATAAGAAAGTTTTTCTTGCAATAGATTTCGATACTTGGGAGGCGCTTTAATATTAAAATTTTCAATAAAACTGCTCTGTGCCTCAATATAAGCAATAATCTTACGAAAATTCTTAGAATCCATTTCTCCTGAAACAGAGACACTCATCAGTGTCGCTCGCTCCTGACCGGAGCGTTCTTGCAACCAAAGCAAGCTTGTATAGGCATCACTCAGCCGCGCTATATTGTTATCGCTAGTTTTTTGAGAAAAATGCCGAATAAAATTAATTGCGTGTGAATTTAAAGTTGAATAATCGTGTAATAAATTTTCAAAATTATTTTTATCAATTGCTATACGAATTGCTGGCAACTGTGTTATCAGCTTATCTAGTTTATAGAATTCTTTTTTTTCTGATACGCTTAATAGATCAATATCAAACTCTTTTATTTTTTGAAGAAAAACATTAATGGCTTTATCTGTTAACTCACGCTGAGAATAGATATCTTCTGCTAAATATAAAGGATCTTTTTTGATTAAATTTGTACTAACTCCACGTTCTTTTTGTAATTCATAAACAAGGTCATCAAGACTATAGGCTAGCAATAAGAAATTTTGTGTATTTACATTATTACTATATTGTTGATATTTTTCGGAAACACCTGAAATTGCAAAGAAAAGAATAGAAACAATAGGAATAAAAATAAAAACTAATAGTTTATTTCGAATACCTAAATTATTTAGCCATTGTCGTAAATTTAGATTCATTTTTTTAAACTAGGCATTTATTTAATTCTAAAATATTAATTGACAGATGAAACGTACTAATACTTATGATTATGCTAGGGGCTGTTGCCGTTTCACGTTAACCAATTGATTTCATTGTTTCTTTATAGAAACGCAATGTCAATAAAATGGCTTATATTTCAATTAGTTGAAACGAAACGGCAACAGCCCATAGCATTTTGTAATCTAGATCCTGCAAAAATCGCACATTATGTGTGCGATTTTTGCAGGATCTAGGTGTTAATGAGTAGATCCTTGTTGCAAGCGAACTAACTCAACTTCAAAAATTAAAGTTGCATTAGGTGGAATAATATTTCCAGCACCTTGCGCTCCATAGGCCATTGATGGTGGGATAATAAGGGTACGTTCTCCACCAACTTTCATGCCCACAACACCTTGATCCCAACCTTTAATTACACGCCCTGCACCTAGCATAAATTGGAATGTATCTCTACGGTGATGTGAGCTATCAAATTCCTTGCCTTTATTATCTGATGCAGAAGCATCATAAAGCCACCCAGTGTAATGAACATCAACAACTTTGCCAATCTCAGCTACTTCACCGTCACCAATTTTTGTATCAATCGTCTCAAGTTCAGAAATTCCTACGGCAGCGTGAGCAGGTGAGCCGTGCTCTTTATAGGCAAGAGCAAGTTGCGGGAGAATAATTAGACCTATAATGCATAGACTTAAATTAAGTAGAAACTTAGTTTTTAACATTGTTACCTCAAAAAAATAATTTTAAAAAATTTAACCTGAATCTTACAAACTCTCATGTATTATACCCGGTCTAATTTGTTCGTCATCACCGCTCACTTTTGATCTAGTGCCTTGCAGGCTAAACAACCTGGGGAAATATGTGGATGCAAAAATTGTTTAGATGGTGAAGAAACGCCGGAATATGAGTATAAGTCAAGTTTCTTCAACGCAGTTATCGACAAATTTTGCCACAGATTTTTCTGGCTATTTAGCCTGCAAAGTGCTAGATCATACGTAGTAATTTCAATCTGTTAAAACGTAAATTATGCGCACACATTCAAATCAAGAAGAAATGAATAATAGTAATCTCACGCAAGATACGCAGATAGCGGATTTATTATGTTTACATGACTCACGTTTTGTACGTGGTATGTTGATAGTAGCGGGATTTTTGGCGCTAATTCTGGGGGCATTAGGTGCAGTATTACCAGTATTACCGACTACACCTTTTATAATATTAGCAGCCTACTGCTTTGCTCGCAGTTCAGAACGCTTTCATAAAAAATTATTAACCAATCAATTTGCTGGGCCGATCATTCATGAGTGGTGTCAATATCGCAGCATTAAGCTTAAAGTTAAACGCTGGGTATATCTATTAATGACTTTGTCATTTGGCAGCTCCATCTTATTGGTCCCAGAACTATGGCACCAAATAATGCTAATTTCAATTGGGGCCATATTGGCAATTTTTATTTGGCGTATACCTGTACGCGAACAATAAACAGTATTAACAAAAAACAGTCATGAGTTTAATTCTAATTTCCCTAACCCCTTTTGTCGGTGCTATTTTTACCGCCTGTATTTCTCGCTTAGGTCGCCTGCACGCTGCTTGGACAGCTGGTGCTGTAACGTTACTAACACTAGCTTTGTTATTTCCGTTAATCGCAGATGTTTTTGCTGGAAACACCTTAATTCAGCAAGTTAGTTGGATTCCGATGGTAGGTCTTGACCTTGCTTTTCGTCTCGATGGATTGGCTCTATTATTTGCGTTACTTATTTTAGGGATTGGCTTACTAATCATCCTATATGCTCGCTATTACTTGTCAGAGCGAGATGACATGGGACGGTTCTACACTTACTTGCTGTTGTTTATGGGTTCAATGCTGGGGATTGCATTATCTGAAAATGTTATTCAGCTATTAATCTTCTGGGAACTTACTAGTCTCTCATCCTTTTTATTAATTAGCTATTGGCAACACCGTCGAGAATCACGCCGCGGTGCACGCATGGCTTTAGCTGTAACCGGTGGTGGTGGATTAGCTCTACTCGGAGGCTTTCTGTTACTAGGTAACATGGTTGACAGCTATAACCTGTCGGTCATTTTGGCATCTGGTGACATTATTCGTGCAGACCCGCTTTATCTACCAATGTTGGTCTTAATATTACTTGGTGCTTTCACTAAATCTGCCCAGTTTCCATTCCATTTTTGGTTGCCTAATGCCATGGCCGCCCCCACACCAGTTTCCGCTTATTTGCATTCAGCAACCATGGTTAAGGCTGGTGTTTTTTTACTAGCACGATTATTTCCTGCTTTATCGGGTACTGAGGAATGGTTCTGGTTAGTTGGTATAACTGGCCTAACAACCTTGTTAGTTGCTGCCTACATTGCAATGTTCAAGCACGACTTAAAAGGTTTGCTGGCGTATTCCACCATTAGCCATTTAGGTTTGATTACATTATTATTTGGTATTGGCACGCCACTTGCTGCCGTAGCGGGTGTTTTTCATATTATTAACCATGCTATCTTTAAAGCTTCATTATTCATGGCCGCAGGAATTATTGATCATGAAACTGGTACCCGTGATATGCGTCGCCTTAGCGGGTTATGGAAATTCATGCCGTATACCGCGTTACTTGCTATGGTGGCGGCAGCTTCGATGGCTGGTGTCCCTCTATTTAATGGCTTTTTATCCAAAGAAATGTTTTTTGCCGAAACATTGCATAATTTGGATCAAACATGGGGTTGGTTATTACCAACCGCAGCAACTTTAGCTGGTGTTTTTGCGGTTGCTTACTCGTTGCGACTTATTCTTGGTGTGTTTTTTGGTGCTGCGCCAGTTGATTTACCTAAAACTCCTCATGAACCGCCCCGTTGGATGAAAATACCAGTAGAAATATTAGTTGCATTATGTCTATTAGTAGGTATTCTGCCAGCGTTAACAGTGGAACCTATTCTTGCTATCGCTGCGTCTAGTGTATTGCAGGGACCATTGCCAGAACATAATCTGGCTATCTGGCATGGTTTTAATACTGCCTTGTGGATGAGTATGATTGCATTAGTTGGCGGAACTCTACTCTACCTTGGTCGCCGTCCATTATTTAAATTATATGATCGGCAGTGGCGAAGTTTAGAGTTCAGAAATTTATATAATTATCTGCTCGGAAAATTATATAAATTTTCTACGTCTGTTACTCGTATTATTGATGCAGGCTCCTTACAGCGTATGATCTTTGTGTTTATTTTATTCATATTAGCCTTGGGAATAAATGGTTTTCTTAGTGGAGAATTATTATTAACCGGACAACGTGAAGGCTTAGCAATTGATGGTGTCAGCTTACTGGTCGCATTGATTATGGTCTCAGCCACAATAGCAACAGTTATTTTTCACCGACAACGCTTAGTAGCGTTAATTCTAATGGGTGCTGTTGGTTTAGGTGTGGCATTAATTTTTGTTAAATTTTCTGCGCCTGATCTAGCATTAACCCAACTATCAGTTGAAGTTGTTACCATCATGCTATTGTTATTAGCTCTATATTTCTTGCCACAAACCTCTCCGATAGAGTCAAGTAAGCTGCTTCGTAGTCGTGATTGGATTATATCTATCGTCGCAGGAAGTGGAGTAACAGCACTAACATGGGCAGTATTAACCCGCCCACATCAAAGTATCGCAGATTATTTCTTGGCCAATAGTGTCACTGGCGGAGGTGGAACTAATGTAGTGAATGTGATTCTGGTAGATTTCCGTGGCTATGATACTTTGGGTGAAATCACCGTGCTGGCAATCGCAGGGTTAGGTATCTATGCAATGCTAGATCATT
Source organism: Nitrosomonas sp. (assembly GCA_021774055.1). Taxonomy (GTDB): domain Bacteria; phylum Pseudomonadota; class Gammaproteobacteria; order Burkholderiales; family Nitrosomonadaceae; genus Nitrosomonas. Next base: position 32,043 of record JAJFJL010000102.1, read on the forward strand.
TGCAATTAACCGGCTCCAGCCATGATGACAAAGGTCGCCGCTGGAATCATGATACTCATCCGGTTATCCTGGCCTCATTTGCACGCTTATTACTACCAATTGCTTTGATCGTAGCGATGTTTATTTTATTACGTGGACATAACTTACCCGGAGGTGGTTTTATTGCTGGATTGATTACTGCCGTAGCGTTGGTGATGCAGTATCTAGCGAATGGTGTTGTTTGGACACAAAAACGATTACCTGCCAATGTACACTCTGTGATTGGTTATGGCTTGTTAATTGCAGTCGTAACTGGCTTAGCTAGCTGGTTATTTAACTACCCATTCCTAACTTCGACATTTAGCCACATTCACTGGCCGATAATTGGTGAATTTGAGTTAGCATCGGCGATGCCCTTTGATTTAGGTGTTTATTTGGTTGTTGTCGGCGCCACCTCATTAATTCTTATTAACCTAGGATTAGTACATAGCAACAGTCCTCGTGCAAACTTTAGGAAGCAACCCCGCAAATGGAAGCATTAATCGCCATCATTTTAGGCAGTCTAACCACCTGCGGCATCTATCTGATACTGCGTGGTCGTACTTTCCCTGTGGTCTTGGGATTGACATTCTTGTCTTATGCCGTCAATCTATTTTTATTAATTATGGGTAGATTAACTATTGGTAAACCACCGATTCTGGTAGCAGGTGTCAGCGATTATGCGGACCCATTACCACAAGCCTTGGTACTAACTGCAATTGTTATCGGTTTTGCCATGACAGCCTTCGTAATTGTGCTATCACTTAAAGCTTATTCAGAGCTGAGCAATGATCATGTCGACGGAAAACATAAATCATGACTGATCACCTTGTTATCGCCCCAGTTTTACTGCCACTACTAGTTGGCACCTTATTATTACTAATAAAATCTGAAGATTTACGCTTTCAGCGCATCCTAAGTACTGTTTCAGTTATTGCTCAAATTGGCCTAGCACTAGGGCTCTTATGTGCAGTGTATGGTGGTGAAATTCTGGTCTATACAGTCGGTAACTGGCAAGCACCATTTGGTATTGTATTAGTAGCTGATCGCCTGACTGCTTGGATGTTAATCATTACTGCACTACTTTCATTCTGTGCATTGCTATATGCGGTGCGTGGCGCTGACAGTGCTGGGCGACATTTTCATGTTTTATTTCAAATGCAACTACTTGGATTAAACGGTGCCTTCCTTACCGGTGACTTGTTTAATCTGTTTGTTTTCTTTGAAATATTATTGCTTGCATCGTATAGCCTATTGCTACATGGGGGAGGGCGCAACCGTACCAAAGCAGGTTTACATTTTGTTGTTATTAACCTGGTTGGATCTACTTTGTTCCTATTCGCAGTCGGAACACTTTACGGCATGCTAGGAACATTAAATATGGCAGACTTGGCGGTTAAAGTTGCAGCCACTCCCCCAGAAGATATTTTCCTAGTAAACACGGCCGGCTTACTTTTATTTGGAGTATTTGCATTAAAAGCTGCATTATTACCACTTTATGCATGGTTACCTGGAGCTTATGCACACACCACAGCATCAGTAGCAGCAATTTTTGCTATTATGACTAAAGTAGGCGCGTACTGTATTTTACGTGTTTATACCTTGATCTTCGGTGCGCAAGCAGGTCTTGCTGCCAATCTAATTGAAGCATGGTTATTACCCCTCGCACTAGCCACTCTAATCTTTGGCGTTTTAGGTATCATGGCTAGCACCCACCTACGCCAGCAAGTTGCTTACTTAGTTATTGCATCTATTGGTTCATTATTAATTGCATTTGGTTTAAATACAGAAATAGGAATTGCTGCAGGACTTTATTATCTACCTCATTCAACATTCTCTGTTGCGGCTTTCTTTTTACTGGCAGATGCTATTGCTAAACGGCGTGGTGAAATAGCTGATAAATTTGAACCAGGTCCGGTTATTGTCTACCAACGATTATTTGGTGTATTGTTCTTTATTACCGCAGTATTGGTGGCTGGTCTGCCACCACTATCTGGTTTTATTGGAAAATTTCTAATTCTACACGCAGCACTTGAGCATCCAATGTTACCTTGGGTAATGAGTATTATATTAATAACCAGCCTACTTGGTCTGGTCGCTCTTGCACGTGGTGGCAGTCGCTTGTTTTACCGTACACTACCAGTGACAGACACAACAGTCGTAATTAATAGCGAACCTAATCTAAATACACCACGTTCAATGATCGGGGAACTATTACCTATCATAAGTCTGCTAGCTTTATGTGTCGCTTTGGTAATTTGTGCCGGACCAATCACTGAGTTCTCAATGGCAACAGCTAATCAATTGCTACAGCCATCTAATTATATTCAAGCAGTATTAAGTGATGGAGGACAATACTAATGCGTAGATTATTACCTCATCCTATCCTTACCCCAACCTTAGCTAGTATATGGCTGCTATTAAACAATAGCATTGAACCAGGTCAAATTGTTTTAGGCTTATTGCTAGGATGGCTAATTCCCTTGCTTTCCATACGCTTCTGGCCAGAAACAGTACGTATTCGCAAACCAATAACCTTATTGCGCTACATTAGTGTTTTATTGATTGATATTGTGGTTGCCAATTTTACTGTAGCACGGCTTATTCTTAGTAATCCTAAGCAACTCCAGCCTGCTTTTGTGGAATTCCCATTAGACCTCACCTCAGATCTTGCCATTAGTTTACTAGCTAACAGCATTACACTTACCCCTGGAACTTTATCTGCCCAGTTATCACCAGACCGTAAATATTTATTAATCCATGCCCTCAACGAAACCGAACCAGACACACTAATCATAACCATTAAACAACGTTATGAAGTTATGCTAAAGGAGGTCTTTGAATCATGCTGACCATTGCTATCCCGATTGCTTTGTCATTAGTCACTGCCGCTGTTGCCATAAGTTTCTGGCGCTTGCTTGTTGGCCCCAGCGTGCCAGACCGAATCTTAGCACTTGATACACTATATATTAATGCCATTGCATTACTAGTATTACTGGGCATTCATCTTTCTAGTAACTTGTTTTTTGAAGCTGCGTTGCTTATTGCCCTAATGGGTTTTATTGGTACGGTTGCATTATGCAAATACCTATTACGTGGCGATATTATCGAATAAATTATGTTGGATTATTTGCTTTCCTTTTTGATTCTAACCGGTGCTGCATTAACCTTTATTGGTTCTCTCGGCCTACTTCGGCTCAAAGACTTTTACACTCGCTTACATGGCCCAACTAAGGCAACCACCCTAGGTGTTGGTTGCTTATTAATCGCCTCTGCCATCTATTTCAGTACCCATGAAGCTGGAATAAGCTTACATGAAATACTAATCACGCTATTTCTTTTTATTACTGCTCCAGTCAGTGCCCATATGCTTGCTAAAGCAGCGCTACACCTTGGTTTACCTTCTTTAGCCAAAATACCGGAAGATCGACTGGACAAACAATCTGAAAATAAGCTAACGTCTGATAAAAAAACAATCTCCGCAAAAGCATCGCCTGTTGATTTGGAGGTTGAACTATTAGAACCAAAGATTAAACAACAAACTATTAATTCAGGAGAAGGCATGAACACAACCGAAGTTAAAACATTTCTTACTAATCTGCAAAATAGTATCGTTAAAGGGCTGGAACAAGTAGACGGTAAGCCTTTTCAACGTGATCAATGGGATCGCCCAGGAGGTGGCGGAGGTGTTAGTTGTGTTATCGAGGAAGGAAATGTTTTTGAACGTGGTGGGGTGAACTTTTCCCATGTATTTGGCACTGGGCTACCTGCATCCGCAACTGCCGCAAGACCAGAACTATCTGGTCGCAGCTTTGAAGCTATGGGCGTGTCGCTAGTGTTACATCCGCGTAATCCTTATGCACCTACTGTACATATGAATGTACGATTTTTTGAAGCTTGCAAGGAAGGGGCTGATCCAGTTTGGTGGTTTGGTGGTGGCATGGATTTAACACCATATTATGGTTATGAAGAAGATGCTATCCATTTTCATCAAACTTGCAAAAATGCACTACAACCATATGGTGATGACTGTTATCCACGCCTTAAGAAATGGTGTGACGAATATTTTTACCTCAAGCATCGTAAAGAACCACGTGGTATTGGTGGAATCTTTTTTGATGACCTAAATGAACCAGATTTTAAGACTTGTTTTAATTTAACCAAAGATGTCGGTGATAATTTTTTAACATCTTATGTGCCTATTTTAGAAAAACGTATCAACACTCCATATGGTGAACAAGAACGTGATTTTCAGGCATTTCGTCGCGGACGTTATGTAGAATTTAATTTAGTCTGGGATCGCGGTACGTTATTTGGACTACAAACCGGAGGACGTACAGAATCAATCCTAATGTCATTACCACCTATAGTTAAATGGCGCTATGACTGGAAACCACAAGCTGGTAGCGCGGAAGATAAGTTATATACTGATTTTATTATTGGTAAAGACTGGGTGTGATGCTGCAACCAAATGATAATGATAATGATAATTGGTCATAATGCAATATTAGCGTAAAATGTCGTCTTTGCCCTGGTAGCTCAGTGGATAGAGCAACCCCCTCCTAAGGGGTAGGTCGCACGTTCGATTCGTGCTCGGGGCGCAACATAAATAGTACCTAGGAGCCTGTCGGACTTATGATTTCGAAGCGAAAATTTTGAGAATCGAAGCAAAATTCTCACCGGTTTGAGGCGAATATTGAGTATATTTAACGAAAACTGGGGAGGATTTAGGCCGATTTCTCCAAATTTGCAGCCGAAACTCATAAGTCCGACAGGCTCCTAGGTACTACAGGTTAGGAACACATACGAAATAACTTGGGGCAACTAGCATAAAATATGCTCATATTTAAAACCTGTCCCGTACTTGATACGAATGCTTATAAATAGGCGAATAACACAGAAGATGACCATAAGACAAAGCTAATTGCTCAAGTTATTTCAGGCATGTTCCTTAGTGTTTGCTTACAAAAGATGCCAAAAGGAAAGAACCAATATGACAGCTGTTATACAGATAAATGAAAAACAAGTTGTTGCTGACCAATCTGATCCAACGCCGGTGCGATTCCAAGTTTATACTGAACATCAGCTAGATAAAATAGCAGCTCTCAAACAATTATCAGAACAGCAGCGCTTTGAAATGAAAGTGGTTGCAAAAGTTTTACCCTTCCGAGTTAATCAATATGTTATTGATCAATTAATTGACTGGCAGAATATCCCAGATGATCCTATTTATCAGTTAACCTTTCCTCAAAAAGGCATGCTGCTAGAGTCTGATTATGAACAAATGGCTGAGGTATTACGTAATAATGCTGATGCAGGCCTAATTCAGAAAACAGCAAATAATATTCGTCAACGCTTAAATCCCCACCCAGCTGGGCAGCAGTTATTAAATGTCCCTAGAATTGAAAATGAATCACTAGACGGTATTCAACATAAATATCGTGAAACAGTGTTGTTTTTTCCAAAACAAGGACAGGTTTGTCACAGCTACTGTACTTTCTGTTTCCGCTGGGCACAGTTTATTGGCGATAAAGAATTACGTTTTTCAGCCAAAGAAGCAGAGCATTTATATCGTTATCTAAGTGAAAATACTGCAATTAGTGATTTATTAATTACCGGTGGCGACCCTATGGTAATGAAAACAAGTCACTTAAGCGCTTATTTGGAGCCGTTATTGTTGCCTGAATTAGAGCATATTCAAACAATACGTATTGGCACCAAATCCTTAAGCTTTTGGCCACAACGTTATGTTAGCGATGCAGATGCCGAGCAACTCTTGAAATTACTAGAGAAAATGGTGAAAGCAGGCAAACATGTTTCTATTATGGCGCATTATAACCACTGGCGCGAAATGGCAACCCCAATCGCTCAAGAAGCTATCCGACGTTTACGTGACACTGGAGTGGTAATTCGCACTCAATCTCCACTATTAAACCATATCAACAATAGTGCAGATACCTGGGCAAAATTATGGCGTGAACAAGTTCGTTTAGGTATGATTCCTTATTACATGTTTGTTGAACGCGACACTGGAGCTCGTCATTATTTTGAAGTACCTCTAGAACGTGCTTGGGAAGTGTATCGTGGTGCCATGCAAAAAGTATCAGGTTTAGGCCGAACAGCCCGTGGTCCATCAATGAGCGCAGGCCCTGGCAAAATTGAAATTCAAGGTATAACCGAAATAAATTCTGAAAAAGTATTTGTATTACGCTTTATCCAAGCACGTAATCCTGCCTGGGTACAACGACCATTTTTTGCAAAATATGACCCCAAAGCAACTTGGTTAGATCACCTTAAACCTGCTTTTGGTGAAAACAAATTCTTTTTTCAGGATGAATATGATGCTATGTGTAAAGAGAAGTTAGCATTGGGTGCGTAGAATTCATTTGCGTTTTATGATACATAAGTAACTCGTTATTTCAATTCATTAGAAGGCTTGTTAAAAATGGCTAATTTATTTTTGGATTCAGGAGAAATCTTTAATATTGGAACTAATTTAAATACACGTGTATTTGGACAAAGTGGAAATGAGGTGGTGGTAATTGAGTCAGGAGCGACAGGCATTATTGTTGATCAAAATATAGAACGTATTGATTTGTCCTCTAATAGTAGTGATTATACCTATCAACAGCAGGGTAATCAGTTGCTGGTTTCTACAGGCGGAATATTGATCGCAACTATTCCTGTTCAAGGTGACGCAGACGGAACACAAGTGGTTTTTGCTAATGGTAGTGTTTCTGTGATTTTATCTGCAGGTGTAATGACTTTAGGTAATGCAGTTGTTTCCAGCACAAGCAGTTCAGTAACACCAAATATAATTGACAGTTCAATTACAACCTTGGCGACTCCTTCTCCAGGTGGAATATCTAATGTTTCTCAGACTATTAATATCACAACTGCGTCTACAATATTAGATGCATCAGGGTCAAATGTAACTTTTAACGTAACATCAGGAAGTTATATACAACAAATTAAAAACTTTTCAGCCGGAGATATTCTTAGTTTTCCGTCAACAGATATCCCAACAGTAGTAAATACGTCATTTACTGACGGTGCTGTTGATATTATTTTTACAAATGCCGGTCAAACTGTAGAAATTAAATTGACAGGTATCTCTGCAGCGAATGATCAATTATTAACTAGTATCGCAGATTTTGATACGGTTTTTGGTGTAGGGACAATTATATCGTTGCAAAGCCCTCCTCCTGGTGACACAACAGCACCCGCAATCACCACTGCTCCTAGTGCAATTTTTAATTATAATGAAAATCAAGTATTGAATGCACCAATAGCAACAATTACGGCAACAGACGACGTTGCAGTTACCGGTTTTTCAATTACAACCGGTGATACAAATGGACTCTTTGAAATTGATAATGTCGGTAATATCAGTATATCTTCAGCAGGTATATTTAGTGCAGCAAATGATTTTGAGATAGAACCCAATAGCTTCACCCTGGAGATTAATGCCTCGGATGCTGCAGGTAATATTTCTTCACCTGTTAGTGTCATATTAGAAATTGGAGATATTATTACTGAAGGTAGTAATGGTAATTTGTCTGGTGGTGATGGTAATGACACCTTAGTTGGTGACGATAGTAATAATTTTATTGGCGGTGGTGCCGGTAATGATACGATTATTGCCGGTGGTGGCCAGGATAATATCCTAGCTGGGCCTGGTCAAGATCATATTAATTTAACAGAGACTATTGCTGCTGGGGATTCTGTTGATAGTCGTGAAGGCGATGGTTTTGTTGCAGTGGGCGGCGTATTTACTACGCCAGATATCGTAATCGGTTTTAATGCGGACTTTGATGTTATTCGGGTAAGTAGTGCGGAAACATCCATAATTCTTAATGGCACGCCGGTTATTCCAAGTGGAACCATAGATTTTAGCAATATAGCGCAAAATGGATTTGATGCTAATGGTACAGTTGGTGGAGCATTTATCACTGGCACTACAGCATCATTAACAAATGAAGCAGATGTAATTGCTGCAATTGGTACCATTGCCAATGAAACTGCTGGCGAAGAGGCTTATTTTGCAATAGCTAATACAAATGGTTCAGAATTTGGCGTATATCATTTTGTTTCTTCTACACCAGATGATGCAGTAACTGCTGGAGAATTGGAAATATTAGGACAGGTTACCTTTACTGGTGTATTGGATAATACAGATTTTGCTGTAACCACTGTATAACCTTCTATTTTTTATAGTTTTGTACATAGTCACACGTTCCATAGTACCTTGCGCGCTAAATAACCTGAAAAAAATATAGGGATGTAGAAATTGTCGAGAACAAGACGAAGAAACACTGGCACATTGAGCATACGGCAAGTTTCTTCAACGCAATTGTCGGCAATTTGTGCCACAAATTTTCCTGGCTATTTAGCGCGCAAGGTACTAGTTCTGTCCCTTCTAGCACGACGTCACTGAATTAATTATTCTCACGATGAAAAAGGAATCACCATGAAAAAAACAAACTTTATCAAATATGGACTTTTTGTATTAGTTTTATCTGGTATGGGTTGTGCCAGTAATCAAGGCGGAAGCGGAGATAATGTAATTGGTTCGGTTAGTAGTGGACTTGCGTCTGTTGAACACGCAGCACAAACTGGTGGACAGATGCTGGATTCTGGAACTGCTGTTGCAAATGCTGCAAGTAATGTTGATGGTACTGATTTAACTAATATTCTAACTAGCCAATTAGGTGTTTCCCAACAACAGGCATTAGGTGGTGCTGGTGCAATTTTTCAAGCTGCCCAAGCAGGTATGACACCAGAATCATTTGCGACATTATCCCAAACAGTTCCAGGTATAAATAATATGTTGAACGCAGCCCCCGTGGTTTCTGGTGCAGCTTCAGATTTGACAGAAGGTCTCTCTGCAATGATGGGTGATAGCAATAATACATTGGGAGGAGCTGCTTCATTAATAACTTCGTTTCAGCAATTAGATCTTTCACCTGAAATGCTTGGTCAGTTTATTCCAGTTGTTACTAATTATGTGCAAGATACCAGCGGTCAATTGACCGCCAATCTACTGCAATCAGTTTTGCCAATGCCATAACATCCTAAATTAACGAAAGTAATCACGCATGAAATATAGTGTATTGTGTAACATAAATACATTATATTTCATGCGTTTTTTTATGCTTGTTTAATATTTTTACCTTCGCTTCAAGTAAATTCAATTATTTATGAATAAAGAACTTATTGCTCAGTTTGATCAACTTCTTCCATACGAACAAGATATATTGTTTGCATTGTCTATTTGCTACGCACCAATTAACCAAACCGAATTTAAGAAACTTCTAAAAAAATCTAATTACTTTTCAGGCCAAAGCTGCAACATGATTGGCAAGTCGCTACGCGACAGGCTAGCTAGTCTAAGGTTAATTATAGTAAACAATAATACTACCTGGAGATGTTCTGATGAAATTTCAGAATATCTGATAAGAAAAGCTGCTAGTAAGTCAATATTTTTCAATAAGATTGTTGCCGCTGCAGAGCATATTGTAGAAAGATTTAGTTACAATCAAAGTCATCTTGAAGAAATTAGGAAACTACGTATTTATTTATACCAACAAGATGAAACTAAATTTGCTGCACAGCTAAAAAGAATTAAGCAAGGACATAATGAATATTTAATTGATATCCTGGAGAGGCTTTTTTTTAATTATTTTAATGCAGATTGGTTTAATACCCTGTCGGCTAACATCAGAATGTTGGTCTTGCAGGAATATCAACTGATGATGTACTTAGATGTTAAAGATTGTACCTTGCAATACCAATTAATGAATACCTGTTTCAACGAAACTAAAGAGCATACACCGGCGGTGACTCATCAATATATCAGGCTACGTTTGATTCGTGGTGATATACAAGGCTTAGATGCTATTTTACAAAATGATAACTCTGCAACTGCTTTTATATTACTTGGTATGTTGCGATTTATGCAAAATCGTAATGATGAATCTATTGAGGCCTTTAATATATGTATCAAACAAACAAAAAAAGAAACCCGGAAACGTAATATTGCCCTAAGTGGCTTAGGTGGATATTTTTATAAGCTGGCGTTATTACGCAGTAGGACTGACGCTGATTTACTTCACCTTAGGGAGCAGTTAGAGCTTGGTTGTAAAGGAGTTATGTCGCAGAATTATTTTGGACTAGCTGAAGAAAGATTGCTAATAGGGTTAGATGTTTATCAAGCAAAAATTAAGGTGAAAGATTTATTTGCGACTTCGCTGTTTAAATACCGTAGTTTTGTTTATGACCAATTATTTTTTGTATTGTTACTTTATTGGCTAGATGAAATAGATAAATTTTTGAAGAAAAACATTTCAGTTGTACAAAATTTAAATTCATTTTGCAAAGAAGCTGATAGAAATGGCTATACCTGGTTTGCCGCAGTTAGTTCAAATTTACTAGAAAAATCAAACGCGGCTAATCAAACAACCAAAGAAATTGCTAAAAAACATATAAAATCTGAGTTTAACGCCATTATTGATTTGTTACCGCGTATTGCACCTTGGGAACGTGCATTAGAAGCATTAACTCGTTTAGGCGATAGTGATTCATCAGGAGCTGGGCTATCAGAAAAAAGTGACCAACTACGTATGATTTGGACCGTTTCTTTAAATGATGAAAGTGTTGAATTAAGCGCTAGAGAACAAAGAATGGGGAAAAATGGTCGTTGGACCAAAGGTCGCCCAGTATCAGCAAAACGTTTATATGAAAATATAAAAGACTTCGATTATTTAACCGAACAAGATCGCCTTATTTGCAGCTATATCAAAAGAGATCGTGAAACTAGCTACTATGGTTTTGGCAAAGAGAGTTATTACTTAACTGAGCATGCAGCTATTGAAGCCGTTGGTCACCCTAATATCTACTGGAGTGATGCGGCTAGCTTTGATACGCCAGTTAATATTTCGACAGCAAGTTTACAATTATTAGTTTCAGAAAAGAAAGCTAAATTATTGATTGCTCTATCCCCCTTTCCACAAGAGTATGACGAATATATTTTTGAAAGAACGGCCAGTAATGACATTATAGCTTATAAGGTTGATCCTCAACATCATCAGGTTGCTGATATTCTGGGTGAGAAAGGACTTTTAGTACCTAAAAAAGCTAAACAACAAGTGATTGATTCTATTTCATCTATTGCTTCAATGTTAACCGTGCAATCAGATGTTGGTGGTCAATCCAGTCATGCAGAAACAGTCACCGCTGATCCTCGATTACATATTCATTTACAACCGCTTAGTGAAGGTATTCAGGTTGATATTTTTGTGCAACCGTTTGCTCAAGGTGGGCCGGTATACAAACCAGCTAAAGGTGGTGCGACAGTATTAGCTGAAATTGATAATAAACCGTTACAAACAACCCGTGATTTTGCTCAGGAAAAGAAATATCTAGATCAAGTTTTAGAAAGTTGCCCGGGACTATATCACTCTATTGATGCCAAGTGGCAACTAGACGACGCAGAAATGGCGCTAGAAGTATTGTTGCAATTACAAGAACTAGATGATTTTGCAGTGTTGGAATGGCCTAAAGGTAAGGCGATTAAAATTAGTCGAGAGACCGGTTTTTCCCAGGTGCAGTTTTCTGTGCGTAAAGAAAAAGATTGGTTTAGCCTTTCTGGAGAAATTCAAGTTGATGATGGCCAAGTGATGGAGATGCAAAACCTGATGGGCTTATTAGCAGCAAGCCCGGGGCGTTTCTTAAAACTTGAAGATGGACAAATTATCGCGCTAACACATGAGCTACGACAACGTTTTGATGATTTGTCCGGTTTAGGTGAAGCAAATGGTAAAAATTTAAGGTTTCATCCATTGGCGGCACAAGCACTGGATGATGTTACCGATGGCATGGCCGTTAAAGCCAGCAAGCATTGGAAAGCGCAATTAAAAAAGCTTGCTGAAATGACAGAACTAGATCCCCAGTTACCAACTACTCTACAGGGTGATCTACGTGATTATCAATTACAAGGCTATCAATGGCTAGCAAGGATTGCACACCTGGGAGCTGGAGCTTGTTTAGCCGACGACATGGGATTAGGTAAAACTGTTCAAGCACTAGCCTTGATTTTATCTAGAGCACCTGAAGGTCCAACACTTATCCTGGCACCTACTTCTGTTTGTAACAATTGGTTAGAAGAAACACAGCGTTTTGCCCCCACACTTAAAGCTCGTTATTTTGGTATTGGTGATCGGCAACAGCAAATTGATGATGCCGGGCCATTCGATTTGGTCGTATGCAGTTACGGATTATTACAAACTGAATCTGAAAAACTTATAGCAAAGCAGTGGCACACTATTGTTGCAGATGAAGCGCAAGCAATAAAAAATACCCTCACAAAACGCTCCAAAGCAGCTATGGGTTTACAAGGTGATTTTAAAATAATCACTACCGGAACTCCGATAGAAAATCACTTGGGTGAATTATGGAATTTATTTAATTTCATTAACCCTGGCTTACTTGGTTCATTAAAAAAATTTAATGAACGTTATGCACAAAAAATTGAAAATCAGAAAGATAAAACTACTCAGAAACAGCTTAAGAAATTACTCCAACCTTTTATCTTAAGACGATTAAAAAATGATGTGTTAACCGAATTACCCCCACGTACAGAAGTTACCCTGCATATTGATCTTAGTGCAGAAGAACGCACCTTATACGAAGCTTTGCGGCGCAATGCGATGCAGACTATTGCTGAATCTAAAGAACAAGCCACTCCCCCTGGACAACAGCAGTTAAAAGTACTTGCAGAAATCATGAAATTACGCCGTGCCTGCTGTCATCCCAAGCTGGTGTTAGCAGAAAGCGAGATCAGTAGTTCTAAATTACAAGCGTTTGAAGAATTGGTTGATGAACTGATATCGAATCATCATAAGGCCTTAGTATTTAGCCAATTTGTGTCACACTTAACTTTAATTCGGGAACTGTTAGATAAAAAAGGTATTAGCTACCAATATCTAGATGGTTCAACCCCCATGACTAAACGGAAAACTATTGTTAATGACTTTCAATCTGGCAAAGGTGATTTGTTTCTAATTAGTTTAAAAGCTGGAGGATCCGGTTTAAATTTAACTGCGGCTGACTATGTGGTGCACATGGACCCTTGGTGGAACCCAGCGGTAGAAGATCAAGCCTCAGACCGTGCCCACCGTATGGGACAGAAGCGCCCAGTAACTATTTACCGTTTAGTGGCAAAAGACACTATTGAAGACAAAATTGTCGACTTACATCGACATAAACGAGACTTAGCGAATAGTTTATTAGAGGGCGGGGAGGTCAGTGGCAAAATGTCGGTTAAGGATATGATGGGGTTGATTGAGCAGATGGACAACTAAATTTAGATCAGTTCCAAAATAATAATATTTAGGAACGTGCATGGAATGCACCCTACTTGTAATTTTTTGATATCAAAAGTGTAAATTACTTTTGTATAGATATGAAAGATGATAAAAAATCTTAAACAACTAGCATATAGACACAAGATCTTGTGTTATATCTAGGTATAATCACTAATACTAAGTTTAAGTCTAAGATCTATATGAAGCTAATTAACAAACCAACTACTAAAAAATCAAATATAACTCCATTGATAGCTCCGCTATCACCATTGCTTGGTAAATTAATACGTGAATCTAGCTGGCTAGTGCTGGTTGGTGTGGCTCTTTACCTTGTGCTAGTATTTGCAAGTTATGACCGTATTGATCCGGGATGGTCGCATAGCGAGGATATTGGGCAACTACAAAATGCTGGTGGCTATGTAGGGGCATGGCTGGCTGATTTTCTATTGTATTTATTTGGTATTTCCGCCTGGTGGTGGGTAATATTCTTTCTTTATGCGGTATCTTGGAGTTATCATCAAATTGATATTGTAGGAATATTTGACCGACGCTCATTTATTATTTCTGGCGCTGGTTTTTTAACTTTACTAATGGCTAGCAGTGGACTTGAGGCACTACGATTTTATAGTCTAGATCTGGCTCTACCACAAATGCCTGGAGGAATATTAGGTGGGGCTATTAGTGCTTATCTCTCACAGATACTTGGTTTTTTAGGTGCAACCTTAATTCTGTTAATACTGATGGCTATTGGTTTTAGTCATTTCACAGGTTTATTGTGGGTTCGTATTATTGAAAAAATTGGCACCGTTATTGAAAACTACTTCTTATTGATTAAACCAGTTTTACAAAAACAACAAGTACAGAAACAACAAAAACAAGAGCAACAGAAACAACAGGAGCCGCAAACAGAGTCAACATTTACTACACCTAGCCAAGATTATGAAAAACCAGTAGATGACAACTATAAAGAAAGTGATCTGGAAACAAGTTCTTCGCTACATATTGAACCTCCCGTTACAATTATTCAAAAGTCAGCTGTTAGCGATAAAGAAAAGCAAACCCCTTTGTTTTCAGATCTACCGCTACCACCATTGCCACCTATAGATCTATTAGATGAAGCACAAAAAAATATAGCCACTTTATCTAAAGATAAACTTGCGCTAACTTCTCGTTTAATTGAACGTAAATTAAAAGAGTTTGGCGTGTCTGTTAAGGTAGTAGCAGCTTATCCTGGGCCGGTTATTACCCGTTATGAAATCGAACCAGCAGTTGGTGTTAAAGGCAATCAAATCCTTAATTTGGTTAAAGATTTAGCACGCGCATTATCAGTTGCGAGTATTCGAGTAGTAGAAACAATTCCAGGCAAAGTTTATATGGGATTAGAGCTACCTAATCCAAAACGACAAATAGTACGACTATCAGAAATTATCGGCGCTCAAAATTATGTTGATGCTAGCTCACCATTGACGATTGCATTAGGAAAAGATATCAGCGGTCGTCCGGTAGTTTCTGATTTAGGTAAAATGCCGCACGCATTAATAGCAGGTACTACTGGATCAGGAAAGTCAGTAGCTATCAATGCCACTATCCTAAGTCTTATATATAAGGCTACGCCAGAACAAGTACGCATGATCTTGGTGGACCCAAAAATGTTGGAATTATCTGTCTATGAAGGAATTCCACATTTGTTAACACCAGTAGTAACCGATATGCGTGAAGCCGCCAACGCTTTACGTTGGTGTGTAGCAGAAATGGAGCGACGCTATAAGTTAATGTCTGCGCTAGGAGTTAGAAATCTAGCTGGTTACAATCAAAAAATTCGTGATGCTCTTAAACAAGAACAACCAATCGCTAATCCATTTTGCCAACCTGAAGAAACTGAACCTGATTTTCTGGAAGAAATGCCATTGATTGTGGTAGTTATTGACGAACTGGCAGATATGATGATGGTGGTCGGTAAAAAAGTTGAACATCTAATTGCCAGGCTGGCGCAAAAAGCACGTGCAGCAGGAATTCATTTGTTACTTGCGACACAACGCCCATCTGTAGATGTGATCACTGGTTTAATCAAAGCTAACATCCCAACCAGAATTGCTTTTCAGGTATCCAGTAAAATTGATTCCCGTACCATTCTTGATCAAATGGGCGCAGAATCATTACTAGGTCAAGGCGATATGCTTTATTTGCCACCTGGCAGTGGTTATCCACAACGGATACATGGTGCTTTTGTTGATGACCATGAAGTCCATAAAGTAGTGAAATACCTCAAGGAACATGGCGAACCACGTTATATCGAAGAAATACTTAGCACTGAAGAAGAAAGCGGAAGTGCTAGTTCAAGTGAAACAGCTGGTAAGAATAAACCCGCAGAAGGTGAAAGAGATAAGCTATATGATGAAGCTGTTGCGATTGTGATTAAATCTCGCCGCGCTTCCATCTCGCTAGTACAACGTAATTTACGAATCGGCTATAATCGTGCCGCACGTCTAATTGAAGATATGGAAAATGCTGGGTTAGTTTCACCTATGCAGAGTAATGGTAGTCGAGAAGTCTTGGCGCCACCCAGAAAAGAAGAGTAAGGGAAATCGAAATTAATAGCCGTCCAATTGTATCGTATGGTGCAATAACCGCAGGGCATTGCACCATAAATTA
Organism: Nitrosomonas sp.; assembly: GCA_021774055.1. GTDB lineage: Bacteria > Pseudomonadota > Gammaproteobacteria > Burkholderiales > Nitrosomonadaceae > Nitrosomonas. The sequence goes on from JAJFJL010000102.1 coordinate 48,077, forward strand.
CTACAATCGGTGCAATGCGCTACGCTTATTGACACCCTACAATTTTATGTTGAATTTAACGTATGTATGGCGTTATAAGTTTAGGAATATAGAAACTAATAATTAACTATTTTGATAAAATATAAATTAAATATCAAACTGTTATGTTTCTATCTCCCTAAATCATCCGTCACCGTAAATAAATACTTACCATGATTACTAACTTTTTACACTCACTACTACCTGGCAGTATTAAGCGTCATTATTTATACGCTGTTTTTTTGTTACTTTGCCTACTTCCAGTCGGAGCACAAGCTACAGCAATTGATTATTTAGAAACTTTTATTGCAGAAACACAGACTGTTCGTGCCGGTTTCTCACAAACGTTACTTGATCAAAATGCAAATCGGTTACAAGAATCAAGTGGCACTATGTTATTTGAACGCCCTAACAAGTTTCGTTGGACCTATGAAGAACCTTATCAACAATTAATTGTTGGTGACGGTGCTAACGTATGGTTTTATGATGAGGACCTGGACCAAGTTACTGTACGCAAGCTTGACTTGGCGCTTGGTAGTAGTCCAGCAGCTTTATTAGCAGGTGACAGTGAAATAGAAGATAATTTCAAACTTGAGGAACTTGGCCAACAAAATCAACTTGAATGGTTGCAAGCTACACCTAAAACTTCAGATAGTGCTTTTGAATTTATTCAGCTAGGATTTTCTTTAGAAGGTGACTTAGAAGTAATGCTATTACGGGATAGTTTTGGTCAAACCACCCTGCTAGTTTTTTCTAAGCTAGATAAAAACCCAAGCCTACCTACTGATTCATTTGAATTTACACCGCCTGAGAGTGCGGACATTATCCGTGACTAGTCTATTTGAAGAACAAAAACCAATAGCACCTCTGGCAGAGCAACTACGTCCGCAAAAACTTAGCATGGTTATTGGCCAAACCCATTTATTGGGTGCTGGCAAACCATTGCGCCTTGCTTTTGAATCAGGTAAGCCACATTCAATGATTCTATGGGGGCCGCCAGGCACCGGAAAAACTACTTTGGCTCGTTTAATGGCGGTTGAATTTAATGCAGAATTTATTGCGTTATCTGCAGTATTATCTGGCGTTAAAGATATTCGTCAAGCTATCGAACAAGCACAGCTAGCTTTACAACAATTTGATCGTCATACTATTTTATTTGTCGATGAAGTACACCGGTTTAATAAAGCACAGCAAGATGCATTTTTACCCTATGTAGAACAAGGGTTAGTGACTTTTGTCGGTGCCACTACTGAAAACCCTTCCTTTGAAGTTAACCGTGCATTGTTATCACGTGCCCAGGTTTATACCCTTACAGTTTTATCAGAAAATGAGTTGGAACAATTGTTTCTACGTGCAACAGCAGTTGCATTACCAACTATTAACTTTGCTGATGATGCCAGACAGTTATTAATAGAGTTTGCTGATGGCGATGGGCGACGTTTACTTAATTTATTAGAACAAGTTAAGAATGCATCCGACACAGCAAATATCACCGCAATAAATATAAAATTTGTGCGTAACACATTAGTACGCGGCGCACATGGTTTTGATAAAGGTGGTGATGCTTTTTATGAACAAATCTCTGCCTTACATAAATCAATTCGCGGCTCTGCACCTGATGCCGCCTTGTATTGGATGTGCCGAATGCTTGATGCTGGAGCTGATCCACTTTATATTGGCCGACGCTTGGTGCGCACCGCCATAGAAGATATTGGCTTAGCAGATCCACGGGCGTTACGCTTGACACTAGATGCTTGTGAAACCTATGAGCGTTTAGGTAGTCCAGAGGGGGAATTAGCTTTAGCACAAGCCACGCTATATCTTGCTTGTGCTGCCAAAAGTAATGCAGCTTATCAAGCTTACAACCAAACACGTGCATACATTAAACAAGACAAGTCACTACCCGTACCAAATCATTTACGTAATGCACCAACTAATCTAATGAAAGACCTAGGGCTTGGACATGGATATCGCTATGCACATGATTATCCTGAGGCTTATGTTGCAGATGAACAATATTTCCCTGATGAAATGCCTGCCATAAACTTTTATCAACCAACCATCCGTGGCTTAGAAAAAAAAATTCAAGAAAAACTTGCGCATTTACGTGCGTTAGATGAACAAGTGAAAAATCAAACCTAAACCATACGCTTTTAAGCGTCCCTTAGGTGCTATATAAATATTTTGGAGTTTGCATGTTAGAAATACAACAATTACGCACTGACCTTAAAACAGTTAGTCAGAATCTTGCTAAACGTGGCTATCATTTTCCTGTGGAAAAATTTAACAGCCTAGAAAAAAACCGTAAAACGATTCAAACCCACACACAAGAATTACAAGCTAAACGTAATTCAGTTTCAAAAAAAATTGGCTATGCAAAAAGCAAAGGTGAAGATATTGCTCCTATCATGGCTGAAGTTGCCAATCTAGGTGATGAGCTTAAGCAAGCTGAAACTGAATTAGAACAAATTCAAAATCAATTAAAACAAATCTTACTGGAAGTCCCTAATCTACCTCATGAGAGCACTCCTGACGGCAAAAGTGAGGCAGATAATCAAGAAATACGTCGTTATGGAGAACCACGTCAATTTGATTTTGCAGTAAAAGACCATGTCAGCCTTGGTGAGAGTCTTGGTTTATTAGATTTTGAAAGTGCGGCAAAGTTAAGTGGATCACGCTTTAGTTTGATGAAAGGTGGATTGGCACGCTTACACCGCGCACTAACTCAATTTATGATGGATATCCAGACACAAGAAAATGGTTATACCGAGGTTTATGTTCCATACTTGGTTAATAATGAAAGCTTGCTAGGTACTGGACAATTGCCTAAGTTTTCTGAAGATTTGTTTTCAGTTTATGCTGGAGAAAAAGAAGAAACTGACAAGCAAACTCCTAACTTCCACTTGATTCCCACCGCAGAAGTACCTATTACTAATATGGTACGGGATGAGATTGTAGCGCTAGAACAACTGCCTATGAAATTTGTGGCACATACACCTTGTTTCCGTTCCGAAGCAGGCAGCTACGGTAAAGATACCCGTGGATTAATTCGTCAACATCAGTTTGATAAAGTGGAGCTGGTGCAAATTGTCCACCCACAGCAATCCTATAAAGCACTAGAACAACTGCTTGGGGATGCAGAAAAAATATTACAAAAGCTGGAATTACCTTATCGGGTAATGGCCTTATGCAGCGGCGATATAGGCTTCTCTGCCACTAAAACTTATGATATTGAAGTATGGCTACCGGCACAAAATACCTATCGTGAAATATCATCTTGCAGTAATTGTGAAGCTTTTCAAGCACGCCGTATGCAAGCACGTTTTAGAAATGAAAAAGGAAAACCAGAGCTATTGCATACTCTGAATGGATCAGGTCTAGCAGTAGGCAGAACATTAGTTGCTATCCTAGAGAATTGTCAGAATTCTGATGGCAACATCTTAATTCCTTCTGCTTTACAAGCTTATATGGGCGGGATTGAATTATTGACTAGCGAGATAAAATAACCTTTACCACAAAAATATTTAAGTATCAATGGTCAAAATAATTGAGCCAGTTTTGGCCATTGACACCGAAACTATGACCGTGCGAAGTATAACTAAAAGCTAACAACAAGGCACTCGTTCGGACGCACAGCTTCAACATTATGCCTTGTTGCAACACACAAGATCACTCTAGATAATCAATTAGAACGTTTAGATCACTTAGGCATAATATCTGGAGTTATAAAAGATCTGAAAATAGTTGAATTAATTAACGAAAAGTTAGGTTCTTATGAAGGTAAAACCTTATCTGCCGGCGAAACTGTAGCAGGCATGATTATCAATGGGCTAGGGTTTTCTAACAAACCATTGTCTTTAACTCACATTGAGCGGGTGTTATTTAAAGGCCTTTGATTTAATTAATCTTAAGTATCAATGTATTGCAAGGACATTTAATTATTTCAAACGGTTACATTTTTTATATTTAAATACATTGCGTTATAGCAAGTAAAAAATATGCTGATTTTTTGAATATTACTCATTTAGAGGAATTTTACTTGATAATCAGCACCGTAGGTTGGGGAGAGGAACGAACCCCAACAGTAAAGTCAAGCTGGCTGCCCCCCCCTTGATCTATGTTATGTACGATCCTTAGCTTCCTTTTTAACTACTGCTTTTAATTGATTATTAAGTTGATCTATTAAAGATTTAGGAGCTGCACTTATTTTGATCTGATTTGATTGCGTAATATCTTTATTCAATAACCGTAGCGATAAACGGCTAAGAGATTTATTTTTAATAAAATTAGATCGTAACAAGCCATTCTGATATAAATCAACAAATCCAATTTCACGATTACCACTATGGATATGTTGTTCTAAATAGCCTTCTTGCTTAAAACCTAAATGTAACGCATTCTTTTGCGCGTAGTTATTGTAACCGTAGACCAATGTAATTACTTTATTCAGTTTTACTTGATGAAATGCAAAATCTAACACTAATAAAGAAGCTTCTAAACTAAAAAGTCCTTTCCTGTGCTGGGTATCTAACATTCCTAATAAGAATTCCGCACGATGATGGTTTGGTTGATAGTCAGCCAGCGCAGCTAATCCGATGGGAGTATATTGCTCTCCGGCAATTTTCAGTACCACCCACTCGATACGCTTTAGATCTTGAGGTAATTTTGTTTGCTCACTCTCCAAGCGATGCAATATTTCTTGCTTGGATAAAGCTCTATTCTGCGCCAGACGATACAAATCCATAAAGCTATCGTCTTGATAGCAATTATAAATAAATTCACTGTACTCTGGCGCAGAACGTACTAGGCGAACCCTAGATCCCTCTAGTGCTCGCAATCCAATTGGAGTGCAATCAAGATGATTTGCCGCCGTCATCGCGGGGAGAGCCTGTTCCGTCATCTTGTTTTGAACCGTTGTCATCTTTTGATCCAGAGTCATCTTGTTTTGAACCTGTTCCGTCATCTTGTTTTGAACCTGTTTCATCTAATTTTAAACCAGATCCATCTAATTTTGAACCGATATTATCTCGATTTAGCACTTCGCTTGAAATAATGTAATGATCTAGTTCAGATACGGTTGCATCAGCGAAAGCTAAGTTATCGTTAATAACAGGAATAGCAATTGCCTGGAAATAAATATTGTCTCCATCGAAATCTGGATGATCGAAACCATCTAAATCTAATGAAACAACAACTGAGTTTCCTCCATTATGATTAATTCTACCTAGCGGAGTTGGAAATATATCAGGTAAGTCAGCATCATCAACAGCTGCTACATTGTAAGCTGAAATAATTTGTGTTGTTTCACGATCAAGATATAAATTATTTAACTGTAAATCACTCCACTGAGAAGGGTCACCTTCGAAAGTACTGTAGGCAAGAAAGATAACAACTGGATGCTCTTGGTTTTGAATATGATTAATAATAAAATCAATCCGTGGCACCCGCTGGCCATCACTAAATGCATTACTGCCAGAAAAGATAGTGCCTGATGCTTCTCTATTTTGCGGTGGTAACAGAATGTCTGGCGGAAAACCAACTTGGTCTAGTGATAGAGGCGGCCCAAATGAATCTTGCTCAGATTGCATTTTACCCAGGCCACCAGCGGAAACATTACATGATGCTACCGCTAGCTTCCCTGCAACTGCTACAGAAGCGACATTTTTAAGATGAATTTTCATTCTTTACTCCTTAAATTAAGTATAACGATCAAACTACTGGTTAGTTTTCTGAAATAAATATCAATCTAGTAGATGGTAGCACTGATCTTACTATAACTAAATTATCATTATATATTAGACTCTTCATATCAATCCAAAAATCATATTAACGTTTGTTTGGTGCCTATTTATTCACTGTCATTCCAGCTAGAGATATGCTGAAATGACAGAATGAGTGTTTCATAGCAGCCATATCTGACACTGTTTCAATATAACATATTGTTTTATTGAAAAGTATAAACTGTATTGCACACAAATACTACATATCATTCCAGCTTAAAATCTGCCGGAAAATCATCAACCATAATAGCTTTACGACGTAAAGCTTGCATTTTCTCTAGCTCTTCTGCCTCTTCTTTGGTGATTATGTTACGAGCCAATGCATCAATAATTTTATTGTCTTTTTCTGCCGAGATTTGATTTGCCTTAACAGCATTACGTAATTTTGCTTCAATTGCCTCACACTTAATTGCGTATTGTAGTGCTTGCTCTAAATCAGCCAACGGTTCATCACCTGTTATTGGAACATAAATTCCGTCAGTTAGACGATCACGTGTATCTCCTGGTTTCATCATCAGCTGAGATATTTCATGCGCCAAGGCATCAGACGGCGGAGAATAAGGCTTACCCAATGGGAATACAAAAAACCGTAGTACCCAAACCACAAAAGCGTTACTTGGGAAATTAGCTAATAATTCATCAAACGCTTGCTGCATACGATAAATCGCGTCTTGTACTGACCAATGTAATAATGGCAAATCAGATGCTGGACAGTTATCATCTTCAAAACGTTTCAATGTCGCCGAACATAAATAAAGCATGCTTAAAATATCCCCCAATCTAGCAGAAAGTCTCTCTCGACGTTTTAATGATCCACCAAGTTTTAACAAAGAAATATCTGCCATTAATGCGAAGGCAGCAGAAAATCTAGTTAATTGCTGGTAATAATGAGCAGTTTCAGGGGAGGCTGTAGTAGGAATATCTTTTTTTATATATTTGCCTACTAAGCCATACATTAGGCTAAATACAAAATTGCGTGCACTATAGATAACATGCCCAGTCAATGCTTGATCAAAATCTTGTGAAGCACGCGTACTATCACTATCTTTAGCAGCATTAACTTCTGCCAAGATGTAAGGATGACAACGAATTGCTCCTTGACCAAATATAATCATGGAGCGGGTCAAAATATTTGCGCCCTCTACCGTAATGCTAACAGGGATATGTTGATAGGCACGCCCAAGATAGTTGTTTGGTCCAAGACAAATACCTTTGCCACCATGAATATCCATCGCGTCATTAATTGTTTGGCGAGCACGCTCGGTAAGATGATATTTAACAATTGCTGAAATAACTGATGGCTTTTCACCCAAATCTACTGCGCTTGCAGTCATTACTCGAGCAGCTTCCATCATGTAGGTATTACCACCGATGCGGGCTAATGCTTCTTCAATACCTTCAAAGTTACCAATTGGTGTTTTAAACTGTACTCGCACCCGACTATAAGCTCCGCTAGTACGTGCTGCTAATTTAGCTGCACCAGTACTGGTCGCTGGCAATGAAATAGAACGTCCAGCCGCAAGACTGTTCATTAACATACGCCAACCATGACCTACGCCATCCTGCCCACCAATGACCCATTCCATAGGAACAAAAACATCTTCACCAGAATTAGGGCCATTCTGAAAAGCAGCATCCAATGGTAAATGACGGCGACCAATATTAACCCCTGGAGTATTGGTTGGTATCAGCGCCAAGGTAATACCTAAAGCTTCCTTGCCACCAAGCAATTGATCTGGATCATACAGTTTGAAAGCCAGACCAAGTACTGTCGCAATAGGGCCAAGGGTAATGTAGCGTTTTTCCCAAGTAACACGCATTCCCAGCACATCTTGTTGACCATTATATTCACCACGACAAACAATCCCCTTATCAGGTATTGATCCTGCATCTGACCCTGCGTCTGGTGAAGTTAATGCAAAACATGGAACCTCGACACCTTTTGCTAAACGTGGAAGATAATAATCCTTTTGTTCTTCAGTACCATAATGCAGTAACAGCTCTGCTGGTCCCAATGAATTTGGCACCATAACAGATACTGCGGCAGTTCCACTGCGCGAGCCAATTTTCATAACTACTTCAGAATGCGCTAGTGCAGAAAATCCATAACCGCCATATTGCTTAGGAATAATTAAGCCAAAGAAACCATTATCTTTAATAAATTGCCATACGCTTGCTGGCAAATCATGTTGTTCATGTACGATCTGCCATTCATTTAGCATGCTGCAAAGCTGCTCTACTGGCCCATCAAGAAAAGCTTTTTCTTCTACACTTAATTGTGTGTTTTTGTAAGCTAATAGTTTATTCCAATCAGGTTTGCCGCTAAATAAATCACTATCCCACCATACCGTACCGGCATCAAGTGCTTCCTGTTCAGTTTGTGAAATCTGTGGCAACATGCGCCGAAAAACTTTTAGAATTTGATTCGATACAATAAAGCGGCGTAATAATGGAACAAAAAGAATCAAGCCACTAATGACAATTAGTGATAAAAAAACATAAAGCATGATGATTTTCCCCGTATAACGTATAACCTGGGTCGCTGCAAGTAATCATACGTATTCCACACAACAGACTGTTTTATATATCAAACTTTGTTTTCTAGGAATATCAACCGGCATTCCTTATAGAACAAGGTTTTCTCTATGAAACAATTTGTTACATGTTATAAATACGATTGCTTGCAAAACCCAGGTAAAAGACAAACATAAATGAAAAATAGCACTAACCAACATCCTGAGCTCATATCTAAATTACTATTATTAGGATATGGTAACCCTGGGCGTGGTGATGATGCATTAGGCCCCCTGTTCATAGAATGTATCAAGCAATTAAATTTCAAGCATGTTATCTGCCAAAATGATATGCAATTACAGATTGAGCATGTTACTGATATGACAGAATGCGATCAAATATTATTTATTGATGCGGATACATCATGCCATGAACCATACAACTTTTCTATGCTAACAGCTGCAAAAGATAATAGTTACACCAGTCATGCAATAACCCCTGCCGCACTTCTGTATGGTTATTATCAAGTATATGGTCGTAATGCGCCATCAGCTTTTTTATTGCGTATTCGTGGTTATCAATTTACTTTAGGTGATCCTTTAAGCAGTCAGGCGGCAATTAACCTGGCAGCAGCTATTAAATTTGCAAGTCAAATGTGTAGGCGTGGCAAATTGGAGATTTATGCGTAACTTCTTCGGTTGCCAAGTTAAGGAACATGCGTGAGGTAATGCATGCATGAATTGTCATTAGCTGAAAATATATTGCAAATTATAGAAGATGCAGCACACCAACAAAATTTTACCTGTGTCAAAACTGTATGGCTAGAAATTGGTCAGTTGGCTTGTGTTGAACAGGAGTCCCTACGTTTCTACTTTAAAATAGTTAGCAATGACAGCGTAGCACAGCAGGCAAAGCTGGAAATTATAACTCTAGCAGGGCAAGCTTGGTGTGATCAATGCCAGCTTGAAGTAACACTTGCTTCACTTCATGATTCATGTCCTAATTGTGATCAATACGGATTAAAAATTACTGGTGGTGATACCATGCAAATTAAAGAACTGGAGGTTGAATAAATGTGTACAACATGTGGCTGTGGAACCGGACAAACCCATATCGATGGGGAAACAATACATCAGCATGACACCATTCATTCACATTCACATGCACCAGGAATAAGTCCGTCGCGCATGGTAAAAATCGAACGTGATATTCTGTCTGAAAATAATCGTTATGCAAATGAAAATCGTCGCAAGCTATCCGAGCAGGGAATTTTCTCATTAAATCTGGTTTCCAGTCCTGGCTCAGGCAAAACCACTCTATTGGTAGAAACAATTAACTTGTTACGTGGAAAACATCCACTTGCAGTGATCGAAGGTGACCAACAAACCGATAATGATGCTGCACGTATTCGTGCTACAGGAGCTGCAGTCTTGCAAATCAACACCGGCAAAGGTTGTCATCTGGATGCACACATGATTAATCACGCTATGCAGAAGTTAAATCTGCAGAACAATAGCCTGTTACTAATTGAGAATGTTGGTAATTTAGTTTGCCCAGCAAATTTTGATTTAGGTGAAGCTCACAAAGTAGTCATCTTGTCGGTAACAGAAGGGGAAGATAAACCACTTAAATATGCCGACATGTTTCGCGCGGCAGATCTTATGCTGCTTAATAAATGTGACTTATTACCTTATGTATCCTTTGATGTTGATCTTGCAATTGAATACGCGCACCGAATCAACCCCACACTACCAGTGATACAAATCTCTGCCACCAATGGCGATGGTATGCAAGAATGGCTAAATTGGGTTAACACAGGATGCCAAAAACAATGCGCTAAAGCAATAATGGCTTAATTTGGATAATTTAGTTGCTGCAACAATTACCCTCCCGGCTAGTGGACCATCGGTACTCGCCTGTGGTGCTTGGCTAAAAAATACCGTCTGTATTACACAAGATAACCAGGCTTATGTTTCATCGCTTATTGGTGATCTTGACAGTGCCGAGGCCAGGCTAGTACTAGATAATACGGTCAAACGCATGTGCCAGACGCTTAATATAAAGCCTGAAGTTGTAGCACACGACTTGCACCCTGATTTTTACAGTACACAGTTTGCAATGGCCTATGCCACACAACATGACCTTCCGATTATTGCAGTGCAACATCATCATGCCCATATTGCTGCTATCTGCGCTGAACATGAAATCACTGACGCAGTACTTGGACTTGCTCTAGATGGAGTAGGGTTAGGAATAGACAATAAACCCTGGGGCGGTGAATTATTACATGTAAAGGGTAGTCAATTTCAACGGCTTGGACATTTATCACCACTGATCATGCCAGGTGGTGACCGTGCTGCACAAGAACCTTGGCGTATGGCAGCGGGTGTATTATTTCAATTAAATCGTAGCGATGAAATTACTCGGCGCTTTTCCGCTCAATCTGCTGCAGCTACAGTTACGTCTATGCTGCAGCAGCGATTAAATTGCCCTGTCACCTCCAGCATGGGACGATTATTTGATGCTGCGACAGGCTTGCTAGGTGTAAACGAGATACAAGCCTATGAAGCTCAAGCTGCGCTACAACTACAACAATTGGCTGAACAGCATGGGCCGGTTGCTGCACTGACACAAGGTTATCGTATTAGCAAAGATAATGTGCTGGATTTCTTACCACTGCTGGTTGCGCTGATTGATTGTCCCCAAGTGAAAAATGACATCTCCTATGGTGCCGCGCTGTTTCACGCTACACTAGCTGCCGGTTTAGCTGAATGGGTGAAAAATGCTGCTAACAAATCTAAGCTGGTAAAAATTGCACTGGGTGGCGGTTGTTTTCATAATGAAGTTTTGTTAACCGCCCTAAAAAATAATCTTTGTTCAAGCCAATACCAGGTATTGACCGCACGACAAATGCAGCCCAATGACAGTGCCATTTCTTTAGGACAAGCTTGGGTGGTTATGCAGAGAAAAGTAACCAGCTAAAAGTAGTGGCGCTTTTTATATCTATACAGTTTTTGCTAGTATTTATCAGCAAACAAATTATAATTTAACCATGACATCACCACAAACATCAAATATTATACCTCTGCCACCTGCTGCGATAGCACAAGGAGATTACGGCTTTATCGGTCGTGACCATATCGTTAAAACATTGGAGCGAGCATTACAACAACAAGCCCAAGCCGGATTACTTATACACGGCATAGCCGGTATCGGCAAAACCACGCTAGTTCAAGGTTTCTTAAAGTGGCTGCAACAAACTAATAGTTTAAAAGCAAATATTTTCTGGTTTCGTTTTGATGATATTCGTAGTTTTGAGTTTATGGTCAATCAAATGATAGAAGGATTATTTGGTGCCGAGGCTCTAATTTCTCCTATACAACAAAAGATGGATAATTTATGCGCGGTATTCAAACAAAATCCATTTATTTTGGTGTGGGATAACTTCGAATACGCCAGTGGTCTTGAAGATATGGAGCTTATGCCCCTGTTATCTGTTGATGATAGAAAGCAACTTAAAGAATTTTTACAGCGGTTACATAATAGCAAAACCAAAGTCATTATCACCAGTTGCTTAACAGAAAACTGGCTATCCAATACCGAATGCACTCGTATGCCACTAGGCGGATTACAAGGTGAAGAATTCTGGCAATATTGTCATGCCGTAGCACACCACTTTGGTCTTGCACTGGATCATGATGATATCAACTACCGCAACTTAATGGAAAAACTACATGGGCACCCACTGGCCATGCGGGCAGTATTGCTAAAATTGGATGAAACCCCCGTCAATATTTTGTTGCAAGAATTTGAACAAATTTCTGACCATACTGAGCCAGGTGAAGTAATTGCCCATACCAACGCGGCTTTTGGGTTGCTAGAAAGTAGCTTTCCGCCAGAATACACTGCTGTATTGCAATTTATCGGACTGCACCAACGTTATCTGCAACTGAATACGCTGGTAGATATGATGAGAAACAGTGAGTTGGCAACAGGTAAAATTATTATCAAAGCTTGTATTACCGTACTGGAACACGTAGGGCTCTTGCGCCCACAGGAAAAAGGTATCTATACCATACACCCTGTGCTGAACCAATACCTGAAACACCATCATCCCGCTGAAGCTGCAGTGCAAGCTGCTTTTGTTGATTTAATGGGATATTTTGCAGATCACCTGGCAGCAAAAGAATTCAATGAACAACGCGCACCTTTCTTTATACACAGCGCAAACTTTTATTACGCATTGTCATTGGCGAGAACATTTGAAATGGACGGCCATGCAGTCGCGTTGACACAATCTCTGGCAGTTTTTGCCCAGAACAATCAAGATTTCGAAGGTGCTATGCGCTTGTATGAAAGCCTAGCTAACCTTTACAGTCAGCATAGCGACGACTTAGGCTTGGCCAGTTGCTACCATCAACTGGGCAGAATCGCCCAAGAGCGGCGCGACTTTGTATCTGCTGAACAATGGTATTTAAGATCTTTAGCTATGAAAGAACAAGATGGTGATGAACAAGGAATTGCTAACACCTACGCCCAGCTTGGGACTCTGAAGCAAATACAACAGCATTGGATAACGGCTGCACAATGGTTTATTAAAGCTGCAGTCATCTTCAATAATAGTAATGACATCGAATCTGTTGCACGTGTCGCTAAGATTTATATCGCGTTGTTGCAGCAAAGTGGTGCGTCACATCAGAATGAGATCAATCGCTTATGGCAACAGTCTGGTATGGAACAGACAGCAGATTTATTTGAAGAATCGAATAAAATAGATAGAAATTATCATTAAATTAAAGATATATTTAGAACCTAGATCCTGCAAGTAATCGTACATATAATGTGCAACAAATTGTTTCATAGAGTGAATCTTATTCTGCGTAGAATACTTATTGATATTCCCAAAGAATAAGGGACGAGGAAATAATAAATCATTAGGACTTACGCATTGACAACAGGTATAAATATTGGATCAAGATTTTTAATCTCTGGCATAGTGCGCTGAATAAATCCAGTAATAACGCTATTAAACAAATCTCGCTTAAGTTCATAACAATTATTGATGATCTCTGAT
>JAJFJL010000103.1 GCA_021774055.1 Nitrosomonas sp.
ACAAGGCAGCTGGGGCTTATACACCACGCAATGAACATGTGGTTACCCAACACGAACCGTGGCATCACTACGCATCTGAATCGAGCAATTGATGCGACGGGACTTTCACCCGCAAGATTAAGGCCTTGTCGGCCGCTACCCAGACCCATAGTAATAATTGAATATTCTGTCCCCAGGACATTGAATTGAAAAATGTGACATCATGCTTTTATTGCTAAGGGGTCCGCTCATCGACAAAAATACTAATAGTTATCAGATGGACTTGGTATGAAAGTTAACAGGACAGCAGTGAAAGTAGTTATGACAGAGTGTAATTATTAGTGAGGGATAATTTGTATGGAAAATAATAATAAAATTGAATGCGCTATAACAAATAATCAAGAGGCTATCGACTATCATACAAAAGGCGCTCGTAAAGGTCAGTCGATCATGCTGGCGTTCTTCACGATTTTGATTATTTTGTTTGTGTTTCGTGTCACGATCGAGGTTCACGAAGCACGGGAAATTAAAGATAAACGTGTCGTCCTTGATAGTTTTGAAAAAATATCTAATCAGCAGGTAGCCGTGAAAAAAGCCAAGGATAAAAGCGATTTTATTGCCATGGAAATTATGGATCGGACAGGCCCTGCAAATAATGACAAATTTCTTGCCTTCAGAAATCAGGTGGGTGGTGTAGAGGATGTTCTGCCTGCAGCACGGAAATATTATCCTTATTTAATACCTGAAGGCACAGCTGGAGATCGTGGTATAAGTAATATGTATGACGCAATTCTGTATTCTGCAGGACCGCTCTTTAATGTGATTAATTGCTCGAAATTTAACTTGCCGGCCATAGAAAGAGCGAGGTTTGAAGTTCGAGGGATGCATTCAACAATTACCTCCGTGAAAAGCTTTTTAGACTTATCTGATTCAGATCTCCTTAAACGAGCCTGTTCGACAACATATAGTGACGTACAAAATGCAATAGAAACGATCCGTGAGTCGACAAAAACAACTTGTACTGTGACGCTACTATCTGCAATGTATGAGTTAAATGTTGCGAAAAAAGAGTTCCTAAAAACCGCCCCTCCAGAACATATTGATGTTACAGACAATTGGACCGATGGGGAAATTAAAAATCTAGTAAATTGGGAGGATTGCTCAGTTTCAGTACCCTTACTCAAAGAAGAAATCCAGAAAAAAACAATTATTTTACTGGAAGATGCTGTGAAAAAAATCAGGGAAATCATTTCAAGAGTTTCATATGAGCAAGAAAAACGAATTTCTGAATTAGAAGAACTAAAAATCCAGGCTAAAATTAGTTTAGATAAAGAGGAGGAAAAACTAGCTTCGCTTGCCATCACAGATACACCAACAGAAACTACTAAACTTACCGATATTTTAGACCAAACGTGGATATACATTCTTTTTTCAGCTGTGGCATTACTTGGTGTGCAAGCGGGATTTCAAATTTCACGGTCTCATAATTTTGAAATTGTAGATATTCAAAGAAAGTTGTCATTTTTAAGCGAGTTGGATTTTATTTTGGATAAGACCGGGCCTAACTATATTGATCTTAAAGAAACGTTCATTATGCGAGAGTTAAATCCGTTTTCTGCTAATTTGAAGGGCTCCGAAATTAAATCACCCATGGTTAGATTAATGGCAGATCTGCGTACTACTATAGAAGAAAACTTACCAAAGTCAACACAACACTCTGTTACACCTAATGACGCTAAAAAAAATCCCGAGAAGGAAGCATGATTGTGTTGACTGGGGGGCGTGTATAGTTGCATCATTCGCTAATGGCATTTTGGTTTACCACGGAATCGCAGGGCAGAATCTTAGCTTCGATTGATGATATACAACACTGGAGACAATAGGCCTGCGAGCTACTACTCAACTTGACTCAGAGACGTCTCAGAAGGTCTGCAATTGGCCGATAGCCGCCTTTGGAATCTTACTGGTGTAAATATGGCAAAAAATGGCAACATGTAAAGGACAAGTATGACTTGCTCTATAGCAAACAAGAACGACAGGTTTTAGCCTCATTAGCTGAAACTTGCAGTTAATTAGAACAAAGTATTCCAATGATAACCAGAACAAAAATATTGCATCCTAAGAAACAAGTTTTAGTTAAATTTTCGCTACTCTGTCTACTTATGTTGGGGTATTTTGGTTACCTAAGTTATCAGTATGATGTGTTAACGGGTGGTATAGCTTCACTTTTAACCTGGAGCTTTTTCGTTCTTTGTACACCAGTTGCTGATGCTGGATTCTTGCTTGATTTTCCTTTGCGCTTATTATTTGGTATTCGCATGGTGATTTCAGAAATTGCTGTGTGGGTAATCGCTATTGTGCTAAACATTGTATCTTTTGGATATTTTCCAGCGTATTACGATACAACAGTTCTCACCCGTTTAATGCAGCAGATATTAGCAAATCCATATCCTTATTGGGCAGTCATTCTTCTATCTGGGGCAGGCACATTTCTTTCAATTAGATTTGGTGATGAACTAATGGATGTCATTCATCATCATGATAGAGAGTTTTTTCATTCTCACCACTTCAAGCATGAATTAATTTTAATGATGTTCTTTATTTTGGTACTTTTTGGCTATTATGAATTGATAGTGTCGTTAGAAATTGACCAGAAATTTTAATCTTAGTCTAAAAGTAGCTGATATTTACTATAAATGGCCACACAATCCGAATACGCCCTTGAAGAAGGTTTAATCGCTCAATTAGAGGGCATGGAATACACCCGTGTGCGTATTGATGATGAAGTGGCAATGCTGGCAAATCTAAAACGCCAGCTAGAAATTCATAACAACAATATCACCCTAACAGCAACAGAATTTGAGCGAATACTAAACAAACTCAATACCGGCACTATCATCGAACGTGCCAAAATCCTACGCGATAGATTTGCCCTGACTCGTGATAATAACGATGTTATTTATATCAGATTCCTGAACTGTGACGACTGGTGCATGAATGAGTTTCAGGTGACTAACCAAGTCAGCATGGAAGGCAAACGTAAGAATCGCTATGACGTAACAATCTTAATAAATGGTCTTCCACTAGTTCAAATTGAACTCAAAAGACGCGGTGCAGAACTAAAAGTAGCTTTTAATCAGATAAACCGATACCACCATGAATCATATGATGCAGGTGCAGGGTTATTTCAGTATGTGCAGTTATTTATTATCAGCAACGGTGTTAATACTAAATATTTTTCTAACAATAAAACTTCAGGTGAAAATCTACAATCCTTTCAGCAAACATTTTTTTGGACAGATAAAACTAACAATCGCTTGTCAGATTTAAGAGAATTTACTGCTGACTTTCTAAAACCTTGCCATATCGCCAAGATGATTACGCACTACACCGTAATCTCTGAAAAAGGCATATTAATGGTATTACGACCATATCAGTTCTATGCCACTGAAGCATTGGTTGATAGCGTCAAACACAGCAATAACAACGCATATATCTGGCACACAACTGGATCTGGCAAGACGCTAACTTCATTCAAAGCTAGTCAGATTGTTATGCGCTTACCTAAAGTGCACAAAGTAATGTTTGTTGTTGATAGAAAAGATCTGGATTATCAAACTACACGAGAATTCAATGCCTTTGCTAAGGGCAGTGTAGATGCTACTACCAACACTAGAAATTTAGTAAAGCAACTATGTGACGATAGCACTCAATTAATCGTTACTACTATCCAAAAACTCAACAATGCTCTACTTAAACCACAGCATCTGAACAATATAGCTCACCTACAAGATCATAAATTCGTATTTATTTTTGACGAGTGCCACCGTAGTCAGTTTGGTGATACACATCAAAATATTAAGCGTTTCTTTCGTAATTCTCAGATGTTTGGCTTTACTGGTACACCAATATTTGCTGATAACGCACAATCAGGCTTTAGTCAGAATAAAACTACCAAAGATCTATTTGGTGAATGTTTACACAAATATGTAATTGTTGATGCTATCAAAGATGAAAACGTACTACGTTTTGCAGTGGAATATGTTGGTGAATATCAATATAAGGATAGTGCTAACAAACTAGATATAGAAGTTGAAAACATTGATAAACAAGAGCTATTAGACAGTCCACAAAGATTAGAAAAAATCACTGATTATATTCTTGCTCACCACGTACAAAAAACTAAAGCACCCAGCTTCACCGCTATGTTCTGTGTTAGCAGTATAGATAACTTAATCAAATATTATGAGCTGTTCAAGCAAAAACAGACACAACTCTCACAGCCAACAAAACCACTCAAGATTGCCACTATATTCAGTTATGCTGCTAACGAAGAAAGTCCATTAGCCAATGGTTTAATCCATGAGGAATCACTTGAGGTACCCAATGGCGCTAAAATTAATCAAAGCAGTCGTGACAAACTAGATGAATTCATTGATGACTACAACATCATGTTTGGTACTAAATTCTCAACTTCTGATAGCCAATCGTTCTACAACTATTATCAAGATATTGCCAAGCGAGTACGCAATGGTGAGGTAGATATACTACTGGTAGTGAACATGTTTCTAACTGGCTTTGATAGTCCACGACTTAATACGCTGTATGTAGACAAGAACCTCAAGTTTCATGGACTGGTGCAAGCTTTCTCACGTACCAACCGAATCTTGAATGAAAAGAAATCCCAGGGCAACATCGTTTGTTTCAGAAACCTGAAAGCCGCCACCGATGAAGCCATTACCTTATTTTCAAACAAAGACGCCAAAGAAACCGTACTGCTGGAGCCTTATGAGGATTATGTTGCGCAATTTAACCAGGCCACTGAGGCATTGTTAGCCATTGCGCCCACCGTGGCTAGTGTGGATGCTTTACCCGATGAGGAAGCCGAATTAGCGTTTGTAACCCGATTCAGAGAATTACTGCGCCTTAAAAATATCCTCGCCACATTTGCTGATTTTGATAATGCAGACTTGGCATTGGAAGCACAAAAGTTTGAGGACTATAAAAGCAAATATCTGGATGTGCATGACAAGGCGAAGAAAGAACGCAACAGCGAAAAAACTTCGATTCTGGATGATGTCGATTTTGAATTAACGCTAATTCACCGCGATGAAATCAATGTGGCGTACATTCTTAATCTGCTGGTCAGTCTGAACAAACTAGATCCAGAGGAAGCCAAGAAGCGCCAGAAAGAAATTATTGACCTGGTGGCCGGTGAAGTACAACTGCGCAGTAAACGCGCATTGATTGAAGCATTCATTGAAGAAAACCTACCCAAACTCAAGCCCAGTGAAAATGTGATTCAAGCGTTTGATAAATACTGGGACGCCAGCAAAAAAGAAGCATTTAACAAACTTTGTGCCGAAGAAAACCTTTCACCGCAGGAAATAGAAAAACTGATGAATACCTATGCCTTCGCCAACCGCCTGCCACGTGACCAGGAAATTGTTGATTCACTCAACTTTAAACCGAAGATACTGGAACGCAAACCCGTGATTGAACGAGTGGCGGATAAGATCAAGGCGTTTATAGATACATTTATTGAAGGAATGGGTGGGAGTGTTTAATTCAGCAATTACAAAAGCAGAAGCAAAAGCGATCCGATATAAGCTCTTCTATTGCGTTAAATTACTTTTTCCATGTCACTTATAAATTAATTATTTTAATCGCATAAACGACCGTTTTGATGCTATTCTGCGAATCAAGCAACCTCAATGATTCTCAATGTTATGGAAATTACAGAACAGCACCTTAATGCAATAAATTATCTGATTCAAGGTCACACCGGAAGAAAAACAGCGGCATCAATTGGCGTTACACCGGAAACTGTTTCACGATGGCGTAATGATTGCGAATTTAGAGCGGTAATGAATCAGCGGTTACATGATAGTCACGAAGCCACGCAAAGCAGTTAAGATACCTATCAACATTAGCACTGGAAACTGCGGATGCTATCTAATCCCAATGCACCAACTAAGAAAAAATTGACTGCATCATTTAAGGTGCTGGAATTAGTAAATGCTAAGCCTGGTGATGTTGGGTCGGCTGATAGTGAGAGGTTAGCGCAAGAGACGAAGCGAAAAGAAATTCATGATTCAATCTGGTGATGGTAAGTAGGTAATTACTATTCTTGGAGTGAGTGCTTGTAAATATACGTCAAATATTAACCGCCCTTGTGGCGGTTTTTTTGTGTCTACATTCTTTCTAGCGTGGCACTGATGTGGCACCAAGGCGAGCACCTTATTATTCATCTAGCACAACTAATTGTTTTATTGGTGCTGTTGGGCAGAATCGAACTGCCGGCCTACTGATTACGAATCAGTTTAAGACAGCAACCAATAACGAACGATAACAAGCTACGACAATTATATCAAAGAGTTAATTGCTAAGGCTTGTTGTGGGATATTGTGATTTATGTTGATTATTTGCTACCAAGTGCCCCACTAGCGCCCCATATTCGATGCGGATCCGCCTTGTTCATTTAACAATTCTATAACAATTTTCTTTCCATCCTTAATAGCAAGCTGAATAATCAAATGTTCTTTGATTGTTGTGTTCTCGTCAATTCCTTTCATCAACTTAGCGATATTTCTTATCGTGGCATTTATGATCACTTGCTTATCCATATCACATTAGTCCGTCTATAAACTCCTGCTGATCACGTTCACGCTCTAACTGCTTCTTGTCAGCCGATCCAATCCCACTTAGTTTAGCATTCACTAGCTCAAGCACCTTAAACGATGCGGTTAGTTTATCCTTGGCGGGTGCATTAGGATTAGATAGCACTTCTTCGAAGGTGTCATCAAGCTGACCCAGTGCCAAAACAGTATAAACCAAACAATTCAAATAAACCGAATAAACCAGGCAAACCGAATAAACCCAATAACTATGCTGTTTGCTTGGTTTGTTAGGTTTTTTACAGGGTGCACAGACATCTAAAGTGGTGTGAGTGTGAGAATTACCATATTAAAAAGATTTTATGTCATGTATATTGAAGGGCACTGGTTCAGTTGAGCTCAGTGAAAATATTGTTATTAATCAATTGATTGCTCTTATTCGGAGCCCGCTTTATCTCGCTGAAATGAGATGCTGATTTTTGTTATAACGGTATTATGACTGGATTTGGGTCAAAATTAGATGGTATCAGGATAAGTGCTTGCAGCACCTTAACTTTATGAAGAAAAACAAGTTAGACGCGCAACTCAACTGAACCAGTGCCGTAGCGTTCTTTAATAGTATAAAAACGGTGGGATTTTAGTTAAGGTATTATTAAGGTATTAATTAGTGCAACTAGAATTACTATTATTTATGTTGGGAGTATTATGAACAATGATATATCCGGGGAGAACGGTGATTATTCGTCATTCTCAATTGCTCCTGGAGACCTGCAAATAACATTCGATTACTTTTATTTTTTAGGGTATAACATACATGAATCTGAGGATTCGCTAGGCAAGAGAAGTACTATCGAATCAGAAATAGAGAAAAATGCAGACTGTTATGATAGAAGAAACTGGAAAGATTCTGAGGCTGCTCATAACATGCGGAATAATTTTCTTTCAGATTTAATAATTGATCATTTTCATCTAAAACCTGAGGAAATATTTAGTAAGGATGAGCTAACCTTTACTGTCAGAGATAGCTTAAATGGTAGTCATCAATTTGCTATCAGTTCAGGTTATTCTAGCAACCAATGTGGTCTTGATAGTATTGCTGCCATTGAGTGCAGTATTTTGAAGAATGGACATCTGGTTTTGTCAATTAGAGTTATGTATGCGAAAAGTATTGCCCCTCCTTTTGACGCTAAGATACCTTCCTATAGTGTTGTTGATCTAATAAAGAAGCCTGAATTAATACGATCACATAAAAAAACCCATAGTGGTGATTTAATAATCAAGCTAGAAGATCTTGTAAAGAAGGTAGAGAAACGCCTAGATAAAATTCTTCGGTTAAAGAAGTTGTTACGCAATGAGATTGGTGTAGGAGTTGGTGAGTGCCTTCCGTCTCATCCTATAGTTGGCAGTGATTCTAAAGACAACAAGTCGACCAGATCAAGGCCCTTTATTGGAATTTTATTTAGATTTTCTAATGTTAGGTATAGTCAAGTAGAATTCCTTGTTCCATCCATAAGGAAATTTGTTATTGCTGCAGCTAGAACAACGCCTGTATTTTCAACTATGTTTATAGATGAAGAAATGTATTTGGCTGAGAGAGATATCTATACTCCTGGAAGGAGTATAGTTTATATAGCTAGAAGAGGGTGGTGTATATTCGATTCTGAAGAACAAGATAGAGAAACTTTTATGTTAGGTGCGGTAGAGTCTACCCATATGGTTATTTCGGCTATCTTTTCTACATCCAGATCATGGAGAATGTACATTTCAGATTGTGAAAAAAGTGGAAAGCCAATTTTTCTTGCACTGAATAAAGTAATTAATAAATTTTTTGCTGGTCATCGTGATTTGAATTTTCGTTCATTTGCGGTATTCAGTACAATTGCACAACTTATTGCGAATGAAAAGAATAGGAATGAATTTATAAAAGAGCTAGCTAAAGCAAGTACCTTTATCTCTTTAGTGAGGACAGTTTCACCGGAAAAAGGAATAAGTAGACTTATTGAGGCACATATAATGTCTCATACAGCTAGGAGTGCAGTAATTAGGTGTGAAGATTTAACTCATTTAAAAGAGCTTGAAAAAGTTTCTGGTGAGCGAATTAATGAGTATCTAAATGTTATGGGAGTATCTAGTGACTTTCTGCGCATGAAATCATATAAATATACTCACCTTGTAGTAATAGCTACAATAATTTTGTTAGGTATAGCAGTGATGCATCCGATTCTTGAATGGATGCAGTATATTTAGATTTCAGCATAAAATTAAAAATGTGAAGCTTTAGTTAATATTTCTCATAGATTATAAAACCATGAAAATTATTTACCTGTTATTACTTTTATTCCCCACTCTCATATTCGCACATGGTGGTGGATTTGATAAACAAGGTGGTCATTTTGATCATTCTGACGGTACTTATCACTGCCACAGAGAACCATGCTTTTCAATACAAGCGCAATCAGAAAAGGCTTTTAAAGAAGCTAAACCAGGCACATACAGCAAGATATATGACAGAGATGATTGGCCGCATTGGATTGATGTAGATAGGGATTGTCAAGATACTCGTAGTGAATTATTAATTGCTACTAGCAAGGTTCCTGTTAAGTTTAAAAAACTTAAGAGTTGCGTTGTTCAACAGGGAAAATGGTACGGCGTCTACACAGGAGAAACGTTTACTGAAGCATCAGATGTAGATATTGAACATATAGTGCCGCTGGCGCATGCACATAGGCACGGCGCAGAAGCAAACCTTCGCTAACGATTACGATAATTTGCTCGTTGTTGACGATTCAACAAATAGATCAAAGTCTCATAGAGCTCCGCACGAATGGTTACCACCTAAAAAATCTTATTGGTGTGAGTACGGCAAAAAATGGCAGCACGTGAAAGACAAGTACAAATTAAATTATAGTAAGCAGGAGCGCGCGACATTAGGCGAACTGGCGGCAACTTGCCAATAGTCGCAGAAAGGTTTCAAATATTTCTTCTTTTTCTTGCTCCCTTTTTAATTTCTCTGGCTTAGCTTAGGTGAACCAATCAAATGAAAGAATCGAAATATTCTTGATCCTTCCGCAACTGTTCCTCCTCTCTTTTTAATTGATCACTATCAGCCGATTGTATCTCGCCGGGTTGAGCATTCACTAGCTCAAGCACCTTAAACGATGCGGTTAGTTTATCCTTGGCGGGTGCATTAGGATTAGATAGCACTTCTTCAACGGTTTCCAGTGCTAATGTTGATAAATATCTTAATCTGGTCTGTGTAGCTGCATGGTTATCATGTAATCTTTCATTCATTGCCGCCATGAAGTCACAATCAGCTTTCCACCTACTCACTGTTTCTCGTGAGACACCAATTTTAGCCGCTGTATCAGTACCATTAACACCCTGTAGTAATTGGTTGATTGCTTCATAGTGCTGCGGAGTCAGTTTCATAATATGTGCCAATTCGTGATATTAAGTGATTTTGACAGAATGCTTGCAACGCCATCAAGAACAGCGTTTTTATTATCTGAGTGTAGCAAAAATAGCAGGAGTAGCAGTAGCAAACGGTCTGTAGTTAGTTTTTAATCTAGTCAAATGATAACTCCAGTATATTTGATTTTTCTATTTGTTTCAATTGGTTACTTGTATTTTCTTGAAACAGTGTAGTTATTGCTTATCAAATTTACCATAAACTATATTCATCACTAAATTAGTGCGTATTCGCACCGTAACCGCATCCAGAATAATTACTATAAACATACTGATAAACCTGGTCTGTTTTCCCTTCAACCTCTTCATCAGGATAAGAATCTTGCGGCAAATACTGCAACTGATCAAAGATCATAGTTCGTACTTGTGCGGTTACTTGTGTACTTTCTCGCCAACGCTCTATATTTAATTTCTCAGTTTTAAGTTTCTCTAACGTTTCCTTAGCAACTTTTTTAACACTATCCTTCTCTCTTTTGCTCAATGATGGCTTTTTTAGGATGTCAAAAATAGCTAGCGTTTCTTCATTCAGACCCTCCTTCATAGCCCGGCTATCTTCTGCTGATAAGTCACCCATAAAATCATTTAGATCATCAAAAGCTTGCTGTACAGCTTGAATATCTTTGCCTTGATTATATTCATCAATAATCTTTTTGTAGCGATCATAGAATTCTAGTCGTAGCGGATTCTGTTGCACCATTCTTTCTAGCTTTTTATCAATAGCTTCTTGTAAATCATAAACTATGCTATTTTTATTCTTGGATTTTTTAAAAGCTTGACTTAGTTTGTCAAAATCCAGGTTTCCTATATCAATAAAATCATCATCATTACCATCAGCGCCTTGAACTGTAACACTCATATCCACTTCTTGCTGTAGCCGTCTAATGACATCAGTTATATCTGCACTTTTAACTTTCTGATTTAGGCTGTCATAAATAGCTTCTATCGCATTATGATCTTTGATAAATGGCTTGATCTGTTCTTCTGGATAAAGTGCCTTGTACTTTCTGAATACGTCACGCGCCATGAATTCAAATTCTGTGCGTGTTGTTTCATTCAGACAAATACATTCCATTGCTTTCTGGATAATGGATAGTTTTTCAATGGGACTATTGCAATTAACCAGGTCTTTTAGATTAAATTCAATACCATCAAGAAAATACAAAACATTACTAATCGAGATCTGAAGCTCAATAGCCAGCCCTTCAAGTTTCTCTGCTGGTGTGGTTGGTGTTTTACTACTACCATCATTTGGTTTGTTATCACCCTCGCCATAAACAGCATAGGCTTCTTCTAGCTTGTGGTACACGTTGCCATAATCAACGATTAAGCCATTCTCTTTCTCGTCATCATAAACACGATTAGCGCGTGCTATAGTCTGCATCAGCGTATGACCTTTGATTGGCTTGTCTAAATAAACGGTGGAAACGCAGGGCGCATCAAATCCAGTAATCCACATAGCACATACAAAAGCTAAACGAAATGGATTATCTTTATCCTTAAATTCCTTCTCAAGGTCGCGTTCAACAATTTTCTTGCGGTGCGTCTCAATATCCAATCCCATTTTCTGAAACTTCTTGATTTCATTCTGTTCAGAGCTAACCACAACACATACTTCAGTTTCTTCTACTCGTTTCAAGTCTCGCTTGAGTTTTAATTCTTGTTGCTGGTCATCAGCATCCGCTATACGTTGTTTCAACTCCGCTACGTATTCAGGCCAATATTTCATTACCAAGTCATACATACGAACAGCCGTTGGTTTATCCAGGGCAACAAACATGGCTTTACCTTGATAACCACGTTCATTGAAATGCCAGACAAGATCCTTAGCGATAGCATCAAGGCGGCTTTCTGCGGTCAGAATTGGATAATCACGAGAGAATTCACGTTCTAGTTTCTTTTGTTGGTCTTCATCCAAATCTTCACTCTCGATAATCTCTGCCATGCGTTCATCAAGATCAGGATTATGGATATTTAGTTTCTCGCCACGATTAAGATAACGTAGCGGTAAGGTTGCTCTATCTTCAATAGCACGCTTGAAATCATAAACAGAAACATACTCACCAAAGATGTTCTTGGTCATTTCCAGCTCTTCTTTAATCAGTGGCGTTCCGGTAAAGCCAAGATAAGAGGCATTAGGAATACCCTGAAAGCGCATGTTCTGGGCAAATTTGCCGCCCTGCGTACGGTGGGCTTCATCCGATATGACAATGATATTTCTTCTATCTGTAATTAGTGGATATTCACTTTCTTTTTTCGGATCAATAGAGAATTTATGAATAAGTGTAAAAACATAACGATGATTTTCAGATAGTAATTTACGTAGATCATCACGGTTTTTAGCGCGTACATTTTTTTCTGTAACTGCACTGCATCCGGTGAACGTATCATAGAGTTGGTTTTCAAGTTCGGTGCGATCAACCACGATCAGAAAGGTATAAGAACCACCAAATTTACGGTGAATCTTCTGGCACATAAACACCATAGAATAGGATTTCCCTGATCCTTGAGTATGCCAAAATACCCCCAGCTTTCCTTTTAGTGCTTCAATGTTTTCAGTTTGATTGATAACACGGTTAACACCAATAAATTGATGGTTTTTAGCCATCAGCTTAGTAATACTTCCACCCTCGCCATCAAACAGCAGGAAGTTTTCAAACAAATCCATTAAGCGGGTTTTATCACAGGTTCCACGTAACATAGTATCAAGGCTAACAATGCCTTCTGAATCTTCCTCTATACGTTTCCATTCAAGAAAGAATTTGAATGGACTGGTGACGGTTCCTGCCCGTGCATCCGTGCCATTACTT
Source organism: Nitrosomonas sp. (assembly GCA_021774055.1). GTDB lineage: Bacteria > Pseudomonadota > Gammaproteobacteria > Burkholderiales > Nitrosomonadaceae > Nitrosomonas. The sequence goes on from JAJFJL010000103.1 coordinate 12,872, forward strand.
AAGATAATAAAAGCATTGCAATGCAGAATGCCGGGGATAGTGTCCTTATAATCAGATAGATTATCGTTATAGGCATTTTCCAGATCAGTGTGATGGGCTTTTAGCTCAAAGAATACCAGCGGGATACCATTCACAAAACCAATCACATCAGGGCGACGGTTATATAACTCACCAACAACTTCAAATTGGCGTACAGCAAGGAAATCATTATTAGCTGGATTATCAAAATCAAATACTTTGAGGCGTTTTTTCTCTAGCTGCCCTTTATCATTTTGGTAGCTAACCGGTACGCCCTTGGTAAGCAAGGTATGTTTATCTTTGTTTAGCTGTCCAAGTGTTTTATTGGCGGCTTTTTCGGTGATTTGATCTATGGCGTGACTGTAGGCTGTGTTGGGAATATCAGGATTAAGTTTTTTAAGGGCATCCCGTAAATGACGAACTAAAATAACTTCAGATTTATTGGCACGACCCAGTAAACCATTTTCACCAAATGATTCATTATGCCAAGCAGTCACAACCTTCCAGCCAAGTTGTTCCAGAACTTCCTGTGTTGCGGCTTCTACTAAACCATCTTCGGAATATTCGTAGCTCATGCAACCTCTTTCAATAGATCGGCAGGGTTGTATTTTTCTACGTCTATCATTCCGGTCATTAGGCGGGGAAGGAGGATGTCACGGGCTTCTTTGAGGCGTTGGTTTTGGTTATCCAATTGATGCTTAAGTTTATACATTCCACTTGTATAGCTATCGAACTTTTCGACTAACTGATTAGGGGGGAAATAATCTTTGTAAGACCTAATAAATTTAAGACTAAAAAACTTCTGTGCAACACCTGCCGACTGTCCAAATAATTTATTTTTTGTATTTTGATTGCATAGGTACGTATATAAAAAATTATGGTTCCCAACTTTATGTTTAAAGATGATTACGTTCTTACAGCTAAATTCAAAATTTTGGGTTACTACTGCCATATTTCCCAGTGTGCCTATATTTGAGAATAAAATATCACCTTTATTTAAACCGCTGCGCTTCTTAATTTTCAGATGATCTTCTTCACTAATAAAATAAGCTGTTTGAAAGTCTATAAATCCATTCAGAATATGTTTTCCTGTTATTAATCTACATCCTTCTTCAGCTTGCTTTGGGCTATCGTGTGTTCCATCGGTTATTTTAGAACAAAAGTTACTTAGTGTTTTCTGCTCCCACCCCACAGGCAACCCAGTCTCGGAATCAATAGGCGTATTCTCATGCCCAGGAAACCGCAAGCGCACAAACCATTCCTCATAGGTAGTCTGCGCCATTTCCTCCAGCAGCTTAATCTGCTTCAAGTTGTTTTCAATTAAATCATCGTAGGCGGATAGTATTGTTGCTATTTTCTTTTGGATTGGGAGGGGTGGTAATTGAAACTTATATTTGGGGATTAGATTTCTATTACCTCTCGGCATTTTTACACCATTGGAACCAGCCATCATAAAATCGAAAAAATCATTTTGGCTTAGTTTATAATATAAAAAAACTGAATGGGCTTTTTTTGGGATGGCTCTAAAGACCAGCACGTCATTAGAACATCCTCCAGCTTTTCGAGCTCTCCATATCTTTTTGAAGTAAGGTCTGATGTTTGAAACTAGGACATCATTATGTTGATATGCAGTAGCTTTACCACTTGTGGGCACATAATTGGATAAGGTGATGCCGCCAACATTTGGCATCATATTATCAGTGGAAATGTAATTTCCCGCATCTAAGGCAGTGGCCCCCACCTTTTCCTTTATATATGGGGCGACATTCTCTAGCTCTGTTTCCTGCCATCCCTTCATTAAGCCGCACCCCGCAGGATTTGCTGCATAAGATCATTGGCTTCATTGTTTAACGCCCCAAGCTCACCATGGATTTCACCAAGTCGTTTCTTATAATCAAAATCCTCATCAATCTCAATGGAATAGCCAACATAACGTCCGGGTGTCAGACTCCAGTCATTTTCTTTGACTTCATCAAGACTCGCCACTTTGCACAAACCTTCTATATCTTCATATTTACCATTCGGGAATTGTTCTTTAAGCCATGAATTACTTTTGAACTGCTCAGCCACATCTTTCCCACGATAAGATTTAATGATGGTAGTTAAACCTTCCATCTGCTCAGGGTTGAAATCCCGTAACGTGACATTGATCTGCCGGAAGGTATTACGTGCATCAATCATCAGGATTTTGTCTTTATTCTCGGCACGTTTACCTTTATCCAAAAACCACAAATGACAAGGCAATGAGCGTGTATAGAAGAAGTTGTTTCCCACCGCCACAATGCAATCAATATCACCTGTTTCAATTAGTTTTTGACGAATGAGCTTTTCACTTGATCCCGCATCCGTAGCGGAAGATGCCATAACAAATCCTGCTCGACCTTGAGTGTTCAGATAATGATAGAAATATTGTATCCATAGATAGTTGCCATTATCTGCCTTTGGAATACCCACATCATCAAATAATCGTTTGTCTGTTTTAACAAAATCTTTTTTCTTATCAACCTTGTTTACATTGAATGGTGGATTAGCCATAACAAAGTCACATTTTCCGGTCAGATCATGAGGGTCAGTATAGAAACTGTTACTTTCAATGATTTTTCCTTCAATGCCATGAATAGCCAGGTTCATCTTGGCAAGGCGGGTATTATTGGATTTTAATTCTGTACCATAGGCAGTAATAGCTTCATTCACTTGTTTGTTGCTATGGTCTTTGATGAAGTGCCCAGTCTGTACAAACATACCGCCGGAACCACAGGCTGGATCATGCACAATACCGTGATCAGGTTCGATAAAGTTAACAATCAGGTTTACCAATGATGGCGGCGTAAAGAATTCCCCACCTTCCTGTGCCCCTGCGCCACTCATAGAAAACTTCATTAGAAAATATTCATAGATACGACCGAATACATCACCATTGAGTTTTTTAACCGAGTCTTTGTTGAACACACGGATTAACTCACGTAACAGGTCTGAATCAAGCTCCTGATAGTTTTTAGGCAGGATGCCTGCCAGATCAGAATAATCAGCCTCTATGGAACGCATAGCTTCATTCACCGCTTCATTAACATCTTCACTTTCGGGCAGGTTGGCTAAATATTCATATTGAGCATTTTCAGGTAGCATCATTGCACCAGCAGCAAGAAAATGATCTTTGTTTAATGCTGGTTTTCCTCGTGGGCCTTCCTTCAAGCTGGCTTCAATCGTTGTTTTAGCTTCTTCATAGCGATTCTGAGCATAGCGCAACAAAATAAGACCAAGCACAGGATCTTTATATTCTGCGGCGGTTAGCTTAGAGTTTGCCCGCAGGTCATCCGCTGCACCCCAAAGTTCATTTTCTAATTGCTTGATTTCTTCTGCGTTCATAATTTAAATATAAACCCCCTAACATTAACTTTTTCTCTGATACTACAGCTAATTAATCACAGGATATTATGACTGAAAAGCATCACAACGGTGTTTTATATTTCGTATTGACTCGTGTTAGTGCATTGAATATCTGTATAGCAAATAGTTTATTCACCAGTAAATACGCTGATTCCAACTTCAATCGTATTTACTGGTTTATTTATTTTGTTTTGACACTTTCACTAATACGGCGGAATAGAACCGACTAAACCTACTAAACCGATTCCACCTTCCATTTTGCTGCACTATGGGTAGCCGTGTCTTTTACGAAACGTAAGCCATTAACAACACGACCACTGTGACGTTTTATCCACCACCCTAAACGCCTGCGGTCGATACTGCCATTGCGTTCACTGGCAATATCACTTATGATTTCAAGCAAAGCATCGCTTGAATTTAATGTGCTAACAGCATCCTTTACCGACGTAGGATAATGATGAAAATTCTCAAACCAAGCTTGCAACAATTCATCCAATAGTTCACGATCTGGATCATCATTCATTGACTCAAAAATACAGGCTACAGGATCTAACAAGCCTAGCCATAATAAAGAATGGCGGCAATAATCTGACCAGCTCTCATATGTTGCAATATTTTTACATTCAACTTTAGGTTTGCCGGCACAAATCCATGCACGCACGATAGTTAGCGCCAGTGATACATATCGGCCTCGATTAGTTCGAACCTCATTTACTGGCTGCTTTTTAAAATCACGTGCTGCCGGTATTTCACAAGCTGGATCAAGATTAATGGTGACTGTGCGTCGCGTCATATCACGCACAGGATCAACATTGTTACCACTGGATAAAAATAACACCTTAGTGCCCACCTCAGCCGTTTTACTTTTGCCAAGAATACGCCCAGATATAAACTCACTAGTGAGTGCAGTACACAACGATTTATGCGGAATTAGATCACTAGTCAAATTATCAAACTCGATGACAGCAGGTGCTGTTAACAATTCAGCTAGTAGTAATTTGCGGCATTCTTCGTCATCAGCAGGGAAAGCATGAGGCGTTCCTTTTTGTGGTGTAGCGAAAGCGGTGAGTAATTCGCAAAGATAACTTTTTCCACTCGCAATACTGGGCGCTTTGACGTGAAACATAGGTGCTTGTAGCAAGGATGGCCTGATAACCGCAGTTAAAATACCCGCTATTGCAGCAGCCCGATCATGTTTAGTTTTAAATGCAAATTCACCCAACAGATCTAATAATACTGACAAAGCTTCTTCTGCTTGCTGCTTTGTAGGCATGTCGGGTACGTTGAATTGCCGAGCGTTAAATACGCCAAACATACCTGTTTTTTGATCATAACCAGCATTCATCATTAAACTACCATCCGATCTTACATAAGGCTGTCGTGCAATGCCATTCAGTACAGGTAAATGCGTATAGCTTTCTGAATCATATAACACTCGAATATATTTTTCAGGTGGATCAATAACCCCCCATGTTTCTTTACGTTTGTCATAGGACTGCCAAATCACTAAGCCAGCCAGTACACGCATCAAACTTGATGAAGGTAGCAGCCTGACAGTTGTTTCCCGTGTACCTGGATCAGTCGCAATAGTGACAATTATGCCGCCACGTTGATAGTATAGGAGAGTCTTTGCCAGCTCACTTTCAGCCGCATCACAGATACGCGGTATCTCGCCCGCTTCGGCGTAGATTATTGGCTTGTGTTTGGCTTCTATTTTGCTGACTCCCAATAAATCACATAATGCTCTTACATGCCTACCATCACAATGCCCATGCTGGCATTTGAAGCCGCCTAACGGGTAAGATTCACTGGGTTCAAAGTAAACCGTGCCGTGATCAACTCGGTCAGTATGTTCCTCTACCCACGGGCAGGTAATATCATGCTTGCCATTACCCAGAGGCAGCTTATATAAGCCTGTGTTTTTTAGTGCTGATATTACTGGGTTCTCATCAGCACGTGGTGCGTGAATGACATCCTGACTTGCGTCTGATTGTTGACGGCTCTTTTGACTGTTATTGCGGAGTTGTTGTGATGATTCTTTTAGCTCAATTTGTAATCCATTAACAATTTCTTGCATTGAATAGCGAAGTTCTGGATTCCATTCTTTCAGTAGACAACGCCAAATTTCTCCTTTGTCATGCTTCCCATTAATTGCAATAGGTAAGCGACCCATTCTCGAACAGGGGCCACTTGCACCAGGGTCAGTCAGCCCAGCCTCAATAATTGAATTAAGCAGTTTGTCAGCCTCAACTGGATCGGTAATAGGTTTATCCAATATAAAACCGATTTGGTAATTGCCGGGGGAAGTTTCAATTTTCCAGCTTGGCTCAAGCGTAATGAGATCTTCTGGAACCTTAGCACCAATATCATCCAGCATGACCGCATATAAAGCTGTGAATTGCTTTTTCTGTCGTCGGTATTTCCCTTCGTCATCCTGCTTGAAAGTAGCAAAGCTGATATAGTTATTATTGTCATCAGGTAGCGGAGTTTTGCCAGAAACCCAATGCTTGCCGTACCATGAGCTCCCCTTTACAGTGTCAGGATTACCAGTAAAACTTACTACGATTGGGCGCTCACAGCCGACAACATCACCGAATATACCTTTGATAAAATCAGCATTACTAATTGTCAGAAAATCGGTTTTGTCGGTTTTGTCGGTTTTGTTTCCTGCTTTTTGTAAAAGTGGCAAAGAAAGAATATTTTCCTCCGAGTCTTCGTGTAGTACAATTTGAATTGGTTCGATAGCTGTGTTGCAAATGCCCTGTTCAGGCAGGGCGTTTGTGCGTGTATGCATAACTATTCTTCACCTCTAATAGCACGAGCAGCAATGCGCTTATCTACCCATGCGAATACCTCTGACTCTACGAATACAGTTTTTCTACCTAAGCCACGATTGCGAATATCTGCAAGTTTCTTTCCGTACGGGGGATATTTTCTAGGAATGATATAATTCCGGTTCTCTGTGGCGCTCTCGGCTGAACTATTGTCGGGAGTGTTCATTATTCCTCCCCTTTATTTTTCTCATCAACAATCTGAAAGAAAACCGCCTCATCAATTAAGACCCTCCTTCCTACACGTTTTATTGCCCTAGAGAAGCCGTTTGTCTTGGCATGGAAAATTATATGGCGTAAACCACCTTTCGGTGGCCACGTGTGAGTTTCATTCCATTTAGAAACAGGAATAAGGTTGGGAGTTGATGCTATTGATTGATTTTTTGATTCTATAAATGACATGACGAAACCTCTTGTAAAGTCGCGCTTGATTGCGTTGACCTATTGCTGATTGTCGTCAAATACGTAATGTTATGTCACTGCTTCAAAGATGGCTTTAACTGCTCAAGCATGGGGTTATCACAGTCAATTATTTATGTTTACCGGAGCTTTATATTCCTTCAAACACTCTCTTAGATCATTGTGCATCTCACTAATGCTTACGTACATAGTTGGCAGTGAATAATCTTCTGGAACAAGCCAAGTTTCACCTTTCGGAAGAATTGATACTTTATTTTTAAGGCGAGGTGGACTGAACGATTCGCCAAAAAGTCTGAAACATTCGGCTGTAGCTAGGAACTCATCTAACCTACTTTCAAGCATTGCTCCGAATTCAAAAGAATGAGGGTTTTCTTCTTGAAATTGAAACATTCTCATTGCTGCCCATAAATGGGCGACGGGTTTGTATTTTTCCCAGTTCTTACGAATACTTACTTCACTGCAAGAACCTTTTTTGCCATTAGCATTAATAGCATTGTTCATGTACCTCTCGGTTGCATAGACGGCCTTTCTAACGCTCGGCTCCTCATGTCCTGTAAGTTTCATTTCTGCTATATATAGAAGTATATCTCCAGCAGTTGCGCCGCCATGAGCGGTGCTGGATAAGCGCTCCATTACAGTCTCGTAACTAGGTGCATTTAATATGACACGAAGTAAATTGCTAGGTGTCGTAATACAGTCATCATTCTCGCTAGCAAGAATCTCAGCATGATATACAGAAGCTGCTATAAATTCCTCACGGCTTTGTTCGTTATCCGGGTACGCCATAGCAGCTAATAAAAAAAACGGATCATAAATACTTCCACTAAGGTCTAAATACGGCATTACATACCACCAAAAATCTTATCATTCATAGAGGCCACCACGCGGGCGGTGTGCCCTTCGGATAGGTGGGCGTAACGTTTTACCATCTGTAAAGTTTTATGTCCTAATACCTCGGCGATCTCTGCCAAACTTGCACCATTCATAGCAAGGTATGATGCGGCGCTGTGTCGTAAGTCGTGAAAATGGAAGTCATGAAGCTCTGCTTTTTTTACGGCTGTTTCCCATGGGGTGCGTAAATCCACGGGTTTTTGTGGCAGGTTTCCCTTCGCGGGAAAAAGTAAATTGCAGTCAATCCTGCGTACTTTGTTAATTTCCTTTAGCACTTCGAGAGCATGACCTGTTATAGCAACGGCGCGGCGCTCTCCATTCTTTGTTTCATGCAGAATCGCCCTACCTTGTTTTAGATCAACCACACCCCAGGTCAAACCCATAATTTCGCCTCGTCTCATGCCAGTAGACAGGGCGAGTACTACAACAGGGTATAAGTAAAGGCTGCTTGATTCCTTGCAGATTTTTAATAAGCATATACGCTCATCATCAGATAGGAAACGAACCCGCCCCCTTGATTCTTTGGGCTTGGTTACTTTACGCATCGGGCTGTCTTCTAACCATCCCCATTCTTTAACAGCAATAGTGAAGGTATGAGATAACGCAGCCATATACCGCACTACGCTTGCAGGTGAGCGCGGCTTTTTCCGCACGGTGATTTCACGTCCTAGTTTGTCTCTACATTCAGCTAATAGTGAAGGAGTTACATCAGACAGGGCGTAACTGCCAATTTCAGCCTTCCACCATCCCAATTGCTGAACTTGGTCTTTTGCACTCTTTTTGCTTGGCAATACATCGCGACAGTAGCGGTCTATTAAATCAGTCAAGGTATGGCGTTTGGCTTCTGCTATTTTAAAGTGGCGGCCTTCACGAATTGCTGATTCGGTTTGTTGTATCCATTTCTTCGCATCAGTTAGGCGCTCAAATGTGGCAGACTGGACGGGAAACCCTTTTAACCTTATCTTCACTCGATAAGTTAACTTTCCATCTTTAGAAGTGCGTTTCTCAATATTTGCCATTACCTCTCCCCCATAAGTGATTAAACACTAATAACAGATTACAACAAGTGACAACAAAAGGCAACGCCTGATAGATAATCAGAAGCAACAGCACTTTATATCTTTATAATCTAGTAGGTTACTATTTAATTAATGATGCAAGGGGCAGTAGAGGGGCAATTGAAGGCAAAATAAGGCGTATTGAGGTTGTTATTATCGTGAGATTCTGTGTGGGAAAAAGAAGGTGTTTTGTTGTAGATTGTTATCTGCTAGTGCCCCAGCAATGCCCTATTGCGGGGCATTTACTTACTGAGGTAATTGTAACCAATTGTTTTATTGGTGCTGTTGGGCAGAATCGAACTGCCGGCCTACTGATTACGAATCAGTTGCTCTACCAACTGAGCTACAACAGCATTGGTGAATTACGAGGCGGCTATTATAGTGATTTGCGTTACAGTGAGCAAACCATAACAACTTAATCTTGTTAAATAATTAAATTAATCATTAATTCACGATTATTTTTGCTGTTCTACGTAGTAGTGCCGGAGATAATTTAGTTCATTATCAAGTTCATAGACTAAAGGTTTGCCGGTGGCCAGCGATCGTTTCATGACTTGTCTATGTGATAGATTTTCTAATTGCATCATTAATGTGCGCAATACATTCTTATGCGAAACAATTAAAACACGTTTTCCTGCTTGTATTTCAGGTGTAATTATTTTTTTCCAGTAAATTTTTGAGCGTAAGTGTGTTTGATGCATACTTTCGGCAAAAGGTAATTCTTCTTTGTCGATTGTTGCGTAGCGGGATTGGTTGCCTGGGTAGCGTGTATCTTCAGGGTGTAATGGGGGGGGAGCTGCGTGGTATTTTAATTGACAACCTAAAACTGGCCAAATACCAAATTTTTTGACTGCCTGCCAACGTGCGATTCCTTCTAGTGCTCCATAGTGACGTTCATTTAAGCGCCAATGTTGTTGCATTGGTATGTTGTTATGCGCCATTGCTGACAACGCTATTCTTAAAGTGTCGGTTGAGCGTTTAAGTTCTGAGGTAAAACAAATATCAAAAACATGTCCAGCTTCCTTTAGTAGTTGGCCTGCTTTTTTTGCTTCTTGTTTACCTTTTGGACTTAATTCTACATCACTCCAACCAGTAAAAATTCTATCTCGATTCCATATGCTTTGGCCATGTCGTAATAATACTAGCTGAACTATATTGCTACTGGTCTTGCTGGGTGAAGTTGGAAGGTTCATGCTGTTTCCATGTTAATGTACATGCAGGATCTAGGTTTAAATAGCTTCATTTTACAATCAGTGCACTTGGGTGATGAATTAAAATAGAATAGTTGTTTTTTGAACGAGACACCCAGCCACGAATTTCTACTGATTTACCGAGGTAAGATTCTAATTCAGGAAATAATTTAAGATTATCGTTAGCAATGCGCACATTCACTTGTTGATTAAAAACTAATCGACTATATTTGCGGCTTTGTTTGATTGTTTTTGGTTTGCCTATAAAACGTTGCCAACCCCTGCTCTTTTTAGAAATCTCTTTGAGTGGGCGGGATTGATAACGTGGCATCGCCCAAATACCTAAGTTTTGGTCTTCTGCGAATTGCTGCGCGTGTATAAGCTCATCTGCATAACGTAGGTTTGGAGGCATTATATTAACAAAGGCTAAGCCATATTTCACCAATGCTACATTTAGATGTTTTTCATCAGGTAAAAATAAATGTGCCAGTAAACGTTTATATTTGTCATATTTTTCTTGGCCGTATTGCAAATAAACTTTTTTGTCGTGTAATTGTTCTTGCAACCACACCTTAGCAGCAACACCGCCTGGTTCGTCTGCACGATGACGGCTTTCAATTTCAGGTGTATTAAGACCAAGTAACCGAACACGCTCGCCATTTTTTAGTACAATCGTGTCGCCATCGTATACTTGTTTAACTTGACGTAAATGCCAACTAGCTTTCGTTGGCATATTGATCTGCGTTGAACCTGTTGTGGCAGCATCAGAATAAGTAACGTTACCTTTAGAATCTTCACTACGAAATATTTGTGCGGTTGAAGAAATAGGTGTGAATAAACTGCCTGCAACAATAATAACGAATAGATGTTTTTTTAGCATAAGGCGCATTTCTCCTATTCAATAAATCTATTTCTAATGCTACAGAAATGATTGTGTGTGGTAAATATGGCAAGATATGGGCATCCTTCAATATTCGGTTTAGGTTTCATGTTGGAACGTTGTCGAACATAGCTGTTATGAAACACTTGCCGTCATTCCTGCATGTTTTTAGCAGGAATGACGGGGAGCAAATAAGCACCAAAGAAAATTAGGGATGAGGCAATAATAGTTTGTCCATTTGGGAGAAGTTATCTTGCTCTGATTTGATGCGGTCCGTAGGGCGCATAGTTATTCTATGTAACCGGAGGACCAACGAAAAACCAGAGTAAAAGGGCAAGTCTAAATGGATAAAGTATTATTGCCTCGTTCCTTAGTTTTTTCAGAATTAAAAGTGCCAACTACTTTTGGCAATATGACCGTGCGAAGTATATAACCTGTTTTTATGCAAATAAATTGTGAGAAATATTTTTTATGCAAATAGATAAAGTAATTGATACAACTTTTGAGCCTGTATCCAATATGATTGCAACTGTTGTTTTTTATAGTATTCCGCTATTGGGGCTAGATATTAAGGTTGTTTTAATATGGTTGGTCGCTGCAGCTTTATTTTTCACAGTATATTTTGGTTTTATCAATATCCGCTATTTTGGTCATGCGATTGATGTTCTGCGTGGTAAGTATGACGATAAGAATGCTGATGGGCAAATCAATCGCTTTCAGGCATTGATGACTTCTCTCTCAGGAACCGTCGGTTTAGGGAATATCGCCGGTGTTGCTGTGGCAATTTCTGTTGGTGGGCCGGGCGCTGCCTTTTGGATGGCAGTAATGGGTTTGTTTAGTATGTCCACCAAATTTGCTGAAGTTACGCTTGGTGTTAAATATCGGCAGCATGGTTCAAAGCGCCACCCTGATGCAATTTCTGGTGGTCCTATGTACTATTTACGGAGTGCATTTGATCGCCATGGAAAACCACATCTTGGTGCCTTTATGGCGGGACTGTTTGCGGTTTGCTGTATTGGTGGCACTATCGGTGCGGGTGGATTGTTTCAAGTGAATCAAGCTTATCAGCAGGCTTTAGTAGTGACTGGTGGTGAGGCTAGTTTTTTAGCAGATAAAGGCTGGTTGTTTGGTTTGTTTATGGCAACGTTGGTTGGTTTGGTTATTCTTGGTGGGATTCAGTGGATTGCTGCTGTTGCTAGTCGGGTAGTTCCAATAATGGCAGCTGTGTATATTGTTGCTGGATTGGTTGTGATTGGTCTTAATTATGCGGCGATTCCAGGTGCAATGCAGACTATCTTTGAGATGGCACTTTATCCGCAGGCTGGTTTGGGAGCATTAATGGGGGCTTTGTTAATGGGAGTGCAGCGTGCCTCATTTTCTAATGAAGCCGGAATTGGTTCTGCTGCTATTGCGCATAGTGCAGTAAAAACAAATAGCCCAGTTAGTCAGGGCATGGTCGGTATGTTGGGCCCTTTTATTGATACCGTTATCATCTGCATGGTGACTGCACTGGTGATTGTTATTTCTGGTGCTTATATTGATGGGGAAGGGATGGAAGGTGTGGAATTAACTTCTCGTGCATTCGCATCTGGTATTTCATGGTTTCCTTATGTGTTGTCAGTGACCGTATTTCTGTTTGCCTATTCAACTATGATTTCTTGGTCTTATTATGGCTTGAAATGCGTCACTTATTTATTTGGCGAGCGTGATGCGATAGAAAACACCTATAAGCTTATATTTTGCTTGTTTATTGTTATTGGTGCTTCAGCGGAACTATCAAACATTATATTATTTGCTGATTCAATGATCTTTGCTATGGCAATTCCTAATATAATCGGACTTTATATCCTGGCTCCTGAGATAAAAAAAGATCTAAAAGAATATATTCAGGGTCTCCAGCAGCGCATTATTTCTAATAACTCATAATACCTAGATCCTGTAAATGATCATTTACGGGATCTAGGTAATACTATTTATCCAGTTTATCGCATGTCATCAAACACCCTAATCGAGATCAAAGATCTAAACTTTTCTTATGGAAATAGAGCGATTCTGAACGGCATTAATATGACTGCCCAGCGTGGTAAAGTTATTGCCATTATGGGTGGGAGTGGTTCAGGTAAGACCACGTTGCTACGTTTGATTAGTGGTGCTGTCGAACCATCGTCAGGTTATGTCAAGTTTTCCAATCAAATCATTCATGAACTTAATCGCAATGAATTATTCAAGTTGCGCCGTAAAATGGGTATGTTATTCCAGTTTGGCGCATTATTTACTGATTTATCAGTATTCGATAATGTTGCTTTCCAAATGCGCGAACATACCGATTTACCAGAATCTATGATTCGTGATTTAGTGTTGATGAAGTTGCATGCGGTTGGTTTACGTGGTGCACACCAGTTAATGCCGAATGAACTTTCAGGCGGCATGGCTAGGCGAGTTGCTTTAGCACGATCAATTGCATTAGATCCTATGCTTATTATGTATGATGAACCTTTTACTGGTTTAGACCCAATTTCTCTAAGTGTTATTGGTAACTTGATTCGTCGTTTGACAGATGCATTAGGAACCACATCTATTATCGTAACCCATGATGTTCAAGAATCTTTAAAAATTGTAGATTATGTTTATTTTGTTGCTGACGGAGTGATCGCCGCAGAAGGTACACCTGCAGAAGTTAGAGAATCAGCAAAACCTTTCGTTCATCAATTTGTGCATGGAGAAGAAGATGGCCCAGTCCCTTTTCACTATCCAGCAGCAGATTACCGGCATGATTTGAACTTGGAGAACAACTGTGCCTAGACGTATTATTTCTAATATTCAGAGTATTGGGCATAGTGTAATAGAAAGCACTTGGCGCTTTGGTTATGCCTGTCGTTTTTTCATCTTGATTTTATTAGAGTCAGCCACTAGTTTACGTCGCTTTAATTTAGTTATCCGTGAACTTTATTTTACCGGTGTGCTTTCATTAGTCATCATTATGGTGTCAGGCTTGTTTGTTGGCATGGTGTTAGGTTTACAAGGCTATGAGACCTTGCAAAAATTTGGTGCAGAAAGTGCTGTTGGAACACTGGTTGCTTTGTCCTTGGTGCGTGAACTTGGGCCAGTAGTTGCCGCGTTGTTGTTTGCCAGTCGCGCGGGATCTGCGATTACAGCTGAAA
>JAJFJL010000104.1 GCA_021774055.1 Nitrosomonas sp.
ACGGCCTGCTCTTTTGCTGTGTGGAAACTCACGACCCCGTGTTGCCACGACGCCGCTTCCTCATGCTACTAAGGCGTACGGACAACTCCTTAGATGGGACTTTAACCCACTAGATTTATTATTATTACTGCGAACGGTCAACTCAAGGTTTTTATGGAGGCATGGGTTAATGAACAAACGTAATTTATTTTCAGAGTTGTCTTCTGCGCTATCAGAAGCCAAGCAACACGCTGAGGGAAAACTCACTTTAAGGACAGTTAATGTTAAAAATAATGAAGATTTTAGCTTGTCCCCAAGTGAAATAGTAAATATACGAGAAATGTTTAATATGTCTCGTGGGGTCTTCGCTCAGTATTTACACACATCATCAAGAACTTTAGAAAACTGGGAGCAAGGTCGGAGTAGCCCAAATAAACAAGCAACTACGCTTTTACGTTTAGTGCAAAGCCACCCAGAAACACTTTCCCAAATCGCAGAACTATATTACTCCCGGAATTAGTTGAAAAAAGACTTATCTATCAGGAAGGTGGCGACAGGGTAGCGATTTGCTTTTTACCTTCCACATCCGATGAAACTCTGGGGGTTAGTACCGTAGGTTGGGGTGACGCAGGAACCCCAACGTAATGCAGGAACGACCAAAATTGTTGGGGTTCCTACGTCACCCCAACCTACATAGAATGGGAACTAAATCATGCGTTATCGACGATCTGATGTGCCAGGCGCAAGCTATTTCTTTACAGTGAATCTTGCCGAACGACGTAAAACGTTGTTGGTGGATTATGTCGATATGCTGCGCGAGGCGATGAAAAAGGTAAAACAAAACCATCCATTTTGTATTGATGCGATTGTGATTATGCCAGATCATCTACATACGATCTGGACATTGCCAAAAGACGATGCGGATTTTTCAAAACGATGGGGTTTAATTAAAGCGATGTTTTCTCGCTGCTTAGAAAAAACAGAGCGTATTTCCACGAGCCGTTTGGATAAAGGTGAGCGAGGTATTTGGCAACGAAGGTTTTGGGAACACCTCATCAGAGATGATCATGATTATGAACGGCATGTGGATTACATTCACTATAATCCGGTGAAACATGGTTATGTGAATAGGCCAACTGAATGGCAGTATTCAAGTATTCATCGATTTATTGAGCAAGGGTCGATTGCGCCAGACTGGTCTGGATGTAATAAAATTGAGGGCGAATATGGCGAATAATGCCGACAGGTTAATCTGTCGTTTGGGGTAAAGATGGAGCGCGCCAACGTAATGTGGAGATAATCAAAACTGTTGGGCTTGGGGGAGCGGGCAGGTTCCGGGTTACCGAAGATTAAGCAAGGCTGGATGCAGGCGGGAAATCAATTAACCTTGTTTGAAAAGCAGGTTCCTTACGATACCACCGAGATGAGTTTGTCCTGGCAGAAGCAAGATGAAGGAACAAATGACGGGATAAATGAGGGGATAAATGAGGGGTTAAATGATGCCGATGCACTGGATCAGCAGATATTGGTCTTGTTAACACAGCAACCAACATTAACGGTGGTAGCACTCGCTAGCCGATTGGGGAAATCCCAAAGTACGTTGGAACGCAATATTCGACAGCTTAAAAAACTGGGTAAGTTGAAACGTGTCGGTTCGAATAAGAGTGGTTATTGGGAGGTAGAGGAGAAATGATCACAGAAGACCAACTAGAACAACTCTGCCTCGACTGGTTTAAAACCATTGGTTATGACTACATCTGTGGTTATGATATCGCCCCCGATGGCGATAGCCCAGAGCGCACCGATTACCGCCAGATTATTCTTTTTGATCGCCTGCTGCTGCAACTCCAAATAATCAATCCACAGTTACCTACTTCCGTTCTGGAAGATATCATCCAACAAATTGCCAAACCTGAAACTCCAGTCCTGATTAAAAGTAACCGCGCTTTTCACCAGTTTTTATTGGAAGGGGTAAAAGTTGAATTCAAAGAGGGAGATAAATCCAAGACGGATTATGTTCAGCTAGTCGATTTCACCCATACGGCCAATAATCAGTTTTTAGTTGTCAACCAATACACCATTACCGGCAGTAAAGGTAATCGTCGTCCCGATGTGATTGTGTTTATCAATGGCCTGCCACTGGTGGTGATTGAGCTTAAAAACCCAGCTGATGAAAGCGCGGATATTTGGTCGGCTTATCAGCAGCTACAAACCTATAAAGATGAAATTTCTGATTTATTCACCTTTAACCAAGCGCTAGTGGTAAGTGATGGTTTGAATGCCAGGATTGGTTCATTAACCGCGAATAAAGAACGTTTTTTGCCCTGGCGTACCATTGCCAATGAAGATGATAAGCCGCTGTTTGAATATCGGTTGGAAACTTTGGTGAAAGGCTTTTTTCAGCCGGAATTGTTTTTGGATTACATCCACTACTTTATTTTGTTTGAACAAGATGGTGACGTACTGATTAAAAAGATTGCTGGTTATCATCAGTTTCATGCGGTGCGTGAGGCGGTTAAAGCCACGCTAATTGCCGCGCAACCACAAAATCAACTGCAACAAAGACGTGCGTCTTATGCTGACAAGGTCGAGCCGGGATCGGGCAAAGCGGGTGTGGTGTGGCATACCCAGGGTTCTGGCAAGTCGATCTCGATGGTGTGTTATGCCGGTAAATTATTGACCCAGCCTGAAATGAACAATCCAACCATTCTGGTGGTGACCGACCGTAATGATTTGGACGGTCAATTATTTAATACCTTTGGCATGGCCGCTGAAACCTTAAAGCAAACCCCAGTGCAAGCCGGTGATCGTGAGGAGTTGCGCGACATTTTAGCTGCGCGTCAATCCGGCGGCATTATTTTCACCACTATACAAAAATTTG
Source organism: Nitrosomonas sp. (assembly GCA_021774055.1). Classification (GTDB taxonomy): domain Bacteria; phylum Pseudomonadota; class Gammaproteobacteria; order Burkholderiales; family Nitrosomonadaceae; genus Nitrosomonas. The sequence continues at coordinate 2,861 of JAJFJL010000104.1, forward strand.
CTTTGTTGGGAGATGAAACCAGCCACCCGGTACTCAGTCAACGCCATAATATTGTGGTGATCAGTGATGAGGCCCACCGTAGCCATTATGGTGATAAAGCCAAATTCAATACCAAAACCGGGCAATATACCTTCGGTTATTCCAAGCACTTACGTGATGCCCTGCCCAGCGCTACATTCATTGGCTTTACCGGCACACCAATAGACTCAGCCGACAAAGATACCCGCGCGGTATTTGGTGATTATGTCTCGATCTACGATATTCAAGATGCGGTGGATGATGGCGCAACTGTGCCGATTTATTACGAATCACGGTTGGCGAAACTGGATATTAATCAGGCAGAAATAGAAGCATTGAACGATGAGGTGGAAGAAGTCATTGAAGACGAAGAAGATGTCGCTACTCGGGAAAGAACCAAGTCGAAATGGGCTGCGTTGGAAAAGTTGGTAGGCAGTGAACCGCGCATGCAACAAGTGGCTCAAGATTTAGTCAACCACTTTGAAAACCGTACCGCCAGCATGCCCGGCAAAGGCATGATTGTGTGCATGAGCCGTGAAATTTGTGTGGACATGTACCTGGCCATTGTCGCCATTAAACCGGAATGGCACGATGCAGACCCCACCAACGGCGCAATCAAAATCGTCATGACCGGCTCGGCATCGGATAAAGCCAAGATGCAAGCGCATATCTACAACAAAGAAACCAAAAAGCTATTTGAAAAACGCTTTAAAGACCTCAATGACCCACTGCAACTGGTGATTGTGCGCGATATGTGGCTCACCGGTTTTGATGCGCCGAATTGTCATACCATGTATATCGACAAACCGATGAGAGGCCACAACCTGATGCAGGCTATCGCTCGGCGGGTGTTTAAGGATAAACCAGGTGGTTTGGTGGTTGATTACATCGGCATTGCCAGTGAATTAAAGCACGCCTTAAAAACCTACACCGATTCCAAAGGTAAAGGCGCTCCCACACTGGATACCCGTGAAGCGTATGCCATTTTGCTGGAAAAAATGGATGTGGCACGCGGACTGCTACATGGCTTTAATTACAGCGCGTATGAAACCAATGCCTTGCAGCTATTGCCAGGCGCGATGAACCACATACTTAGTTTGGAAGATGGCAAGAAACGTTTTCTTGATGTGATGGCTGCAATTATCAAGGCTTATGTTTTATCCGGTACGCTGGATGAAGCGGAAGAACTGAAAAAAGAAATCGCCTTTCTCTCAGCAATCAAAGCGGCAATCAGTAAATTTACCAGCATAGAAAAACGCCGCACCGATGAAGACAAAAACTCTGCTTTAAAACAAATCATCGATAACGCCATCGTGGCCGGTGGCATTGCTGATGTATTTGACATGGTAGGACTGGACAAACCCAATATTGGCCTACTTTCTGATGAATTCTTGGAAGACGTCAAAAATCTGCCACAGAAGAATCTGGCTATGGAATTGCTAGAAAAATTACTCAGAGATGAAATAAAAGCACGGATGAAAACCGACGTAGTGTCTGAGATGAAATACTCCGACCGAATTCTTGAAACCCTGCGTAAATACCATAACCGCGCCATAGAAACCGCGCAGGTGATTGAAGAACTGATCGCGTTAGCCAAAGAAATGCAAGAAGACCTGGAGCAAGCAGAAAAACTCGGCTTAAATCCTGATGAAATCTCTTCTTATCGTGCATTGATCCAAAACGAATCCGCCGTGCGTGAATTAGGTGACAATAACCTGCGTGAATTAGCCAAATATATTACCGAGCAACTACGTAAAAGCACAACTGTAGACTGGCAAGTGCGTGATAGCGTGCGTGCAAAATTGCGTAATCTGGTTAGGAGAGCGCTTAGAAAATGGAAATACCCACCTGACAAAGCCGATGAAGCGATTGAGCTATGTTTGAAGCAGGCCGAGGCTTTGAGTCAGAGCTGGAGTGTTTAGAAAAAACAAGCGCCAGTGTAACACGCTATTTATAAAGATATAAGTTATTGAATCGTGCGCATGATCTGCAAATTACAATGTCTGATACTGTTCCCAAATTATTTTCTAATTTGCTTTTCAGACTGACAATTAATCGAGTCAGACTCTGAGGCATCCCCACAAATTAGCTTTAAAAAAATAGAGAAATACACCCTATTTTTTGGCGTCCTTCATTGTTTGGTTTACACTTCTCAATAACACACACCCCGGCATTCCTGCATACTTTTAGCAGGAATGCCGGGGGATCAGATATTTCTGGATATTAAAAATGCAAACTACTTTCTGGTGGATATGAGGGATGCCTAGTTTTTGACATGAAATGGGATTAAGGTGGATTTTCGCGGCCTAAGTATCTGATTATCGTCTTGTCATACGATGAATGTCATGATAAATAACTCAATTCGTATAGAACGTGCCATGGGCGAAGTGTAGCAGGAAATGTGTAGCAGGCCCGCCCCCACCACTCACAAGCTCCACATAGGTTTTGATGGCGTCCAAACAAAGTGGGTGTCCTTTTGATTTACTTTTGCATATTTTACATTTGTGGTGTGAATATGAACCATAAACGCACCATAATATTATGAGGACATAACAATGACTAGACAAAGTATTTCTTTTTCTACACCAAATGATAATTGGTTAAACTCATTAATTGAAAGCGAGGAGTACAGCAGTAAAAGTGAAATTGTAAATGACCTAATACGCAAGGCGCTGGCGCATCAAAATGAAATCGAACTGATCCGAGCTAGATTGATTAAGTCAGAAAACAGCGGATTTATAACCCAGACTGCCGAGGAGGTTAAAGCGGAATTTAAGAAAGAATTGAGGCTTGATGGAAGATTATAAATTAACGGAAGATGCCAAAAAAGATTTGCGGCGTATATACCGGTATGGCATCAAAGAATTCGGGGAAGCCCAAGCAGATTTATACTAAGATGAACTGTTTAAACATTTTGAGCGAATAGCAGAAAGTCCGTATATATTTCAAGCTGTAGATCATATCCGAAAAGGCTATAAGCGTAGCGTTTGCGGAGCTGATAGCATCTTTTACCGTGTGGTAGATGATACGGTAGAAATAATTAGTGTATTAAGTCGTCAGGATGTTGATAATTCCTTGTAAGTTGGGATAACAAGCAGTATCAAACACTTTGAATCTATCAAAGATAACCCCATATTTTAATTAAAACTAAGCACAACAACTTGAGCCAGAATTATTGCTCCGCCAACAATTAACCAATTTTTACCTGCTTTTCTAGCTGTTGGATGTGTTTTACGCATGTAGATAAAACCCATAATGATGCCAATAATCGGGAAAATCACAGTAGCTATCATTACACCAATATAAAAACCATTCGTAACCGCCTTATCTTCACCGTTCCTAGATGCCGCCGATTTGAGACCAGCACCTATAATACGTTGATGTGAGACCGGCTCAGATTCCGTTTCAACTTTAGTTATTTGTTCTGTTACAACTTCCGCTTGCTTAGTCTCTCCAACGATCTGATCATTGTCATCTAATAAACTACCACCACAATTCGTACAATTCTCATTTTGATCTTTATTTTCAGTTTTGCATTTGGGGCACAGCATGACAAAGTCCTCAATCGTTGTATTAAATTCATGTAAATTCTCCAGGCAACATTCCAACCCGAATCACTCATGGATCATACAAGAGATGGTTTTATTTGACTAGGAGGCTATCCGAGAATAATAGTCGTAGCGAGAATAAAAAATAACGTGGTCAAAGTAAGTTAATTCTTATTTTTTTCTTTATCCAACCAACAGGTCTCCCACACTTTCCAGCCGCTGCCCCCACCCATCCCACTAAACATAAAATAAACTGGAGATACTTAATTGAAATTATTAGATAATTCCCTTAACTTAATGGCAGTGAGTCTGCCCCTACATACATTAATAGACTTTTTTCTCACCAATTAGGTACAACGAATCTTTTTTACTCTGATTTAACAAATGCCATTTACGTACCAATATCATTGTTATAGAAACAAACAGTCCAAATAAAACAAGAACAATATAGATGTGCACATCAAACATCACTAGCAGCGCATAAACTGACAGCATCACTAGAATACTCAGGTTTTCATTAAAATTTTGTACTGCTATAGAATGACCAGCGCCCATTAAAATATGCCCGCGATGTTGCAATAAAGCGTTCATTGGCACTACAAAGAATCCCGCCAGACCACCAATTACCACCAATAAAATAACTGCAACCCATAAATCACGCGCGAAGATCATCGCAATCACTACAACCCCCATAGCAATACCAAGTGGGATAACCTTTAATGACTCCCGCAATGAAACCAATCTTGCCGCCATTACAGCACCGACTGCGATACCAATAGCAACCATACCCTGCAATTGCGCTGCCTTACTAAGCGGATAACCTAAAGCTACAGCAGCCCAGCTTAGTACAATAAATTGTAGTGTCGCACCAGCTCCCCAAAATAAAGTTGTCACTGCCAACGAAATTTGTCCTAACTTATCTGTCCACAATAATTTGACGCAATGTGAAAACTCATGAACCAGGAAAAATGGGTTTTTCTTAAGAATACGATGATCAATACCTGTATTTGGAATATACAGATTAAATATTGCTGCAATGCTATAAATCAGAGCAATCAGCAAAATACTGGCCTGTAATGCAGTTTCAGCAAAAGGGAGGTTGCTGTTTAGGAGTGCATCAGAAACTACTGGGGTAATCAACACCCCACCCATTACCGTGCCAATCACAATAGATGCAACTGTTAAACCTTCAATCCAGCCGTTAGCAATAACCAATTTTTCAGCAGGCAATAGCTCTGTTAATATGCCATATTTAGCTGGAGAATAAGCTGCCGCACCCAGCCCCACAACAGCGTAAGCAGCAATTGCAGAATATTGATGAGCAGCAAAAAACAACAGACCACAGCCAAACATCTTGACACAATTGCTAAGAAACATAACCCGCCCTTTGGGCATTGAATCTGCAAATGCACCCACAAATGGCGCCAAAATTACATAAAATAATACAAACACAAACTTTAGCATCGGCGTCAAATAAGCCGGCGCATGTAGATCTATCAACAGTGCAATCGCAATAACTAGCAGAGCATTATCTGCTAATGAAGAAAAAAACTGCGCCGCCATGATAGTATAGAAACCGCGTTTCACACTACTTTCTCTGAAAATGTCATAACTATAAATTACTAAGTCGTATCATTGTCGATTTATACCATGAAACTACAGTAATAAGGAACGCGCATGAAAATAACTTGGGTAATCTATGTCACTCTTTGCATCATGCAGAAGATGAATATAAAGACAAAGCTAGTTGCCTAATTTATTTCATGCACGCTCCTAAGTAATAACATTATCACTTACTTTTCTCTATAATTGGAAAAATAAGAACTTCAATGTAATTTAAATTCAATTCTTGTATTAGAGCTAATATAGATACTAAATGACATCACGCCCAATAAACGCACAATTATATAATTCTGCAGTTAAAAATAAATTATCA
>JAJFJL010000105.1 GCA_021774055.1 Nitrosomonas sp.
TCACCATGGGCGGTAGGGTCTCCATCTTGAACCCTTTTATTGTGTCCTTTACCAATTACATTACTGTTTTTAACCATAACAGCTCCCACAGGTATACCGCCTTCATTATATCCTTCTTTAGCTTCACGAAAAGCAAGTTTCATGAATTTATCATCATCATTTAAATCACCATTAATATCCATTTATTAAATTTAACCTCAACAGCATTTCTAATTTTAAGAGTCTACAACATTAAACGCATCAAAACTTTTAACTATCTCTTCATTTAAAAAAAGTTGCCAATTTTCCAGTGAAACAGCACTGCCATCAGGAACCGATAACCCAAAGAACAACCGAACCCGATATATCTCATGAGCATATGCATTAATAGATAATGATACTACGATTGTTAAAACAAAAATGAATACTGTCCGCTTTCTCTTCATTTATATTTTTTCCTTTTTAAGTGGTATAATTTAAGTCATTTTAGACGATTATTTTTTTAATCATTAAAAAAACCAAATTATTATACCGTAAAACATTGATATCTTTAGCATCTAATTTTCAGTTTCTTCTGATTGCTTTGGTCACAAGTCGTATGGTACGAATGAGCTAAAGTGGAGTTTACAGAACATAATTACAGATTAGACGAGAGAACAAAAGGAGAATATTTACTCCATAATTGGCTAATTAGTATTTTGTTAACTCAAATAATTGCACGCTTTTGGAAATATCGAATTATTTGGTTTGTGTGCCAATTGGTAGTAAAAATATATGATTACATAAGCGAAAACCTAAAACATATCCAATATTCTTCATAAAGCTTTTAGAAACAAAGAAGATTTGCTGTTTAAGTTTACCTTTATAAAAAAAGGCTAATTTCAGATGCCGGTTTGCATCATCCATTAGCCCTTTTAAGGTAAATTAAAACTCACTTATAGTTTAATAATCCATATCGTTTTAACCAGGTCCACCAGTATAAGTAGTATCAACAAACTCCCATGCACCACTTGATCTTCTAAACCATAGGCGGACATATATGGTTCCTGTAGTTGGTAGACCAGTAACTGCCGCAAATGTACCAGTTGTTCCTTTGGAATAGATATCAAATCCAGCAGCTGCATTTCCAACATACAACCAGTATTGTACTATTCCACTACCTGGACTTGCAGTCCAGTCAAACGTTTGTGATGTACCGCTCAAAGTTGCTAATGCAACAGGAGTAACTATCGCAGGATCACTTACTGGCGAACCAGTATTAAATGCAGTATATTGATAATTCTCGAATACCCAGTTAGTGCCGACTAAAGTCCATAATTTTACATAAACAGTAGCTCCGGCTGTAGGTATACCGCTTACGTTTGTCTCTAAAGTTGAGTTTAATTCTTGCTGACTATGAATATCGTTACCGTCCAGAGTTGTTCCTACGTACAACCAGTAGAGAGCGGCGGTTGCACTTGTCGGTGCTTGCCACTTGAAAAGAACAAGAGACCCATCTAATGTTGCACCCGGGGCAGGGGTAATCATTGATGCTCTATCACTTGAAGCAATAGCTTCTGAGACACCTTTGCCCTTTATTATCATCTGATTGTTAGTTAGACCACCAGAAGTTGTAGGAATTGTTATAGTAACAGGTAGTGCTGATGCATCCGCTGTGCTTGAAGGGGTAAACTTTATATCAAATGTACAACCTGTACTAGCTGGCATACTGCTCAAACTATCGCATGTATTATTTAGAAATGTGAAATCTCCATTAGCATCATTAGATGAGAAAGATCCAATATCAATCGTTGATGAAGTTATGTTTGTAAGTGTATAGCTATTAGTAGAGCTTGATCCTATAGCAACATTACCGAAATTGAGACTGGCATCTGAACTGATAGCGATATCTGAAAATTGACTCAATTTCCAGTCAACAATATCAAGACTTGCTGGATCCGATGAATCATCTGTTGGATTACGATCAGAATATCCCGTTACAAAACACATGCTACTCCAGGGCTTAACGGCAATACCTGTACCTGTCTCCTGGCCAGCAGAGCCCAATACCTGAGTTTTTTCCCAGGTTCCAGCTGAAACTGTAGTTGCAACTTGTGCTACAAAAATGTCAGCTCCACCGTTATTGCTAATTAAAGTAGTTGCACTGTCACCATCTGCGAATATACTGCCTGATGTATACCCGGTAATAAATACTTTGTTAGAAGCATCTTCAACAGCAATAGCGGTACCTTTATCATCAACTGCAGTACCAATAAGTTTTGCCCATTTTTCTGTTCCACTAGAATCTATTCTCATAACAAAGGCATCATAACCACCATTACTAGTTCCACTACCAAGGTCGCCATTTGTATAACCAGTGACATATATAGCATCACCCACATCAGCATCTTCCACAACAGCAATACCTGTGGCTCTATCATCACCTGTTGTACCAAACAGCTTTGTCCACAATATTGAACCCGCGGTATCAGCACCGCTGCTCTTGTCAACTTTCATGACAAAAATGTCAAAGCTGCCGTTATTTGTACCACCAAGAGACCCATCTGTATAACCGGCAATATATGCAATCTCGTTGGAGTCTACAGCAATGGCCCTTCCACTTGTGATTTTATTAAGCTCACCTTTTAAAATACTCCAGCGAGTTGTACCATCACTATTGTACTTAGTTAAAAATACATCAACCGCACCGGTTTTCGTCTCGCCTTCATATAGCTGCGTCCCTGTTCCATTGGACGTTTCACCAGTAATATAAACATCTTCATCAACGGTAATATCTAATGCCACACCAAAAGCTTTATCATCTCCAACAGTACCTATTTGTCTTGTAAAAGTACTGGTACCAGTTGTAGAAGAAGTACCAAATGAGTCTACCTTGGTTAAAAACATGTCATACCCGCCTGCGTTAGTAAAGCTAGTTCCGTCATCACCTTTTGCAAGTCCGCCATTTGTATAACCAACAAGATAAACAGCATCTGTTCCAACCTTTGCAAGAGCAATAGCTGTAACAATATCATCGTTAGCAGACCCTAGTAGCGTTGTCCAGGTACCTGGATCACTTGTATCAAAGGCACTATTATTAACATTTACAAGGTCGATTCCAGTGGAACTAATAGCGTTTGACGCAATGGCATGGTTATATTTAGTTACATAATAATCATTACCACCTGCTGTAGAAACGTTATCGCTACCAAACTGTATAGAGTTAGTATCTCCAGCCACATACACCTGGTAATCCATATCTTAAGCAACAGCAACCACAACATCATCTACCCCCATTTGACAACTTACAA
>JAJFJL010000106.1 GCA_021774055.1 Nitrosomonas sp.
CTGGCTGTTAGACCGGCGGGAACATTGCTGGCACTAATCAGATTACTGGAAACCACATTGTTCGCATAGGTGTCGCCAGTTAAAGTTAAAGTAATGCTAGTACTGATGGAACCATCGTTGGCAGTTGCTTCATTGAAAGTAGTAGCCGAATAAGAAATTGAGGGATCCAGGAAGTCTATGATTAAGTTACTCTTGGTTGAATTGGTAACATTAGCTGCCAAACTGGTATTGGTGAATGCGCCATCAGCAAAAGCAAATTGCAAATTACTAATGTCATCAGTATTCATATGAGAACTGGCGTTACCGGTAAAGCTGGCGATGATAACGTCGGCACTGTTACGCACAAAGCTGGCTGTCAGACCGGCAGGAACATTGCTGGCACTAATTAGATTACTGGAAACTACATTGGTCACATAGGTGTCACCAGTTAACCCTAGGGTTATGCTAGTGCTGATGGAACCACCGTTGGCACTGGCCTCATTAAAGGTGGTCGCAGAATAGGTAATCTCAGGCTGGTCAGCAAAATTCACCACCAGGTCACTCTTGCTTGAGTTAGTAACATTAGCTGCCGAACTAGTGTTGGTGAATGCGCCATCAGCAAAAGCAAATTGCAGGTTACTGATATCATCAGTATTCATATGAGAACTGGCAGTGCCAGTAAGGGTAGCGGTGATAACGTCGGCACTGCTACGCACGAAGCTGGCTGTCAGACCGGCGGGAACATTGCTGGCACTAATAAGGTTACTGGAAACCACATTGACCGTATAGGTGTCGCCAGTTAAAGTTAGAGTAATGCTGGTACTGATGGAACCATCGTTAGCAATGTCTTCATTAAAGGTGGTCGCCGAATAGGTGATTTCAGGCTGGTCAGCAAAATTTACCACCAGGTCACTTTTACTTGAATCGATGACATTGGCTGACGAACTGATGTTGGCAAATGCACCATCAGCAAAAGCAAATTGCAAGTTACTGATATCATCAGTATTAGCATGAGAACTGGCATTACCGGTAAGGGTAGCGGTAATTACCGTATCAGAAGTTCGTACAAAATTAGCACTCAAACCGGCTGGCACATTGCTGGCAGTAATACGGTTAGCACCGACTACGTCGCCCACATAGGTATCACCAACTAAGGTTAGGGTGATACTAGTGCTGATGGAACCATCGTTGACAATGGCTTCATTGAAAGTAGTCGCTGAATAATCAATTAACTGATCCTTGTTGAAGTCTACAATCAAATCGTTTTTGCTTGAATTAGTAATATTAGCTGCAGTAGCAGTGGTAGTAAATGCACCATCGGCCAACATAAAACTCAAGTTACTGATATCATTGATATTGTTATGGGCTGTAGCGGCTCCGGTTAGTGTAGCGGTAATTACCGTATCAGAAGTTCGTACAAAATTAGCACTCAAACCAGTGGGTACATTGCTGGCAGTAATACGATTAGCACTGACTACGTCGCCCACATAGGTGTCACCAGCCAAGGTCAGGGTGATGCTGTTACTTATAGTGCCATCATTAGCAGCAGTTTCAGTGAAAGTGGTCGCCGAATAAGTAATTGATGGATTACTGAAGTCTACGATCAAGTCATTTTTACTTGAATTGGTAACATCAGACGCTAAGGGGGTGGCGGAAAATGCACCGTTAGCTATAACAAAACTTAAATCGCTAATATCTTCGGCATTGGGAGCGGCTCCGGTCAGCGTAGCGGTAATTACCGTATCAGAAGTCCGTACAAAAGTAGCAGTCAACCCAGGAGGTACATTGCTGGCACTGACAAAAAGGGCTGCAAGTGGAACATAAGTATCACCAGTTAAGGTTAAGGTAATGCTGTTGCTAATAGTGCCATCATTGGCAACTGATTCGTTGAAAGTAGTCGCTGAATAACTAATAAACGTATCCTTGTTGAAGTCTACAATCAAATCGTTTTTACTTGAATTAGCAACATTAGACGCGGTAGCAGTGGTGGTAAATGCACCGTCAGCTAGCACAAAACTTAAATTGCTAATATTATTGGCATTAGTATGGGCTGTAGCAGTTCCAGTCAGCGTAGCGGTAATTACCGTATCAGAAGTACGCACAAAATTAGCACTCAAACCAGCGGGGACATTATTGGCAGTAATACGATTAGCATCGACCACATCAGCTACATAGGTATCCCCAGTCAAAGTCAGGGTGATGCTGTTACTTATAGTGCCATCATTGGCACCAGCTTCAGTGAAAGTGGTAGCCGAATAAGTAATATTTGATGTCTGATCCATGAAGTCTACACCCAAGTCATTTTTACTTGAATTATCAACATCAGACGCGTTAGCGGTAGTAGTAAATGCACCGTCAGCCAACACAAATCTTAAATCTCTAATATCATCGATATTGGAATGGGCGGTAGCGGTTCCGGTTAGTGTAGCGGTAATTATCGTATCAGAAGTACGTACAAAATTAGCACTCAAACCGGCAGGTACGGAATTGAAAGGTACAGGTGGGGTGCCGTCCTTGTCTGGGTTGACAGTACTAATGTGGCTGATTACGTCGTCCGTATAGGTATCCCCAGTCAAGGTCAATGTGATGCTGGTATCGATGGTGCCGTCATTAGCACTTGCTTCAAAAAAAGTGGTCGACGAATAAGCAATTGATTGCTGATTGTTAAAGTCTACAAGTAAGTGGGTGTGATTCTCACTATCGACAGGAGTTGTAGAATTGCGAACATTAGACGCCTTGGTAGTGTTGGTAAATGCACCATCAGCCAGACTAAAAATTAAGTCGTCAATATCATTGGAATTGCTATGGGCTGCAGCGGCTCCGGTTAACGTAGCGGTAATTACTGTATCGGAAGTGCGTACAAAGTTAACATTCAAACCAACTGGTACATCGGGTACACCACTTACACTACTAGCAGTGATACGGTTAGCAGCGACTACATCGGCAACATAGGTATCCCCAGTCAAGGTTAGAGTGATGCTGTTGCTGATACTGCCGTCATTGGCAACTGCTTCAGTGAAAGTTAGCGTCGAATATGTAATTAATGGCTGATCGTTGAAGTCTACAATCAAGTCGCTTTTGTCTGAGTTAGTAGGTGTAGCAGGTATAGCATCTGTACCAGGTGTACCAGGTGTAGCAGGTATAGCAGGTGTAGAAGGTGTAACAGCTGTGTTAGTAAAAGCACCATCAGCCAGTACAAAACTCAAATTACTAATATCATTGGAATCGGTATGGCCTACAGCGCCTATCCTAAACCCAGGGAACCCAAAGTCATCAGGTAAAAGCGGCGCTCCGGTCAGAGTAGCGGTAATTACCGTGTCACTGGTACGCACAAAATCAGCAACCAAACCGCCGGGTACATTGCTGGCAGTGATACGGTTAGCACTGACTACGTCACCAACATAGGTGTCACCACTTAAGGTTAAGGTAATGCTGGTGCTGATACTGCCATCATTGGCCGTTGCTTCATTGAAAGTAGTCGCTGAGTAGGTAATTGATGGACTGTTAAAGTCTACAATCAAGTCACTTTTGCTTGAATTAGTAACAATAGACGCGGCGGTAGCAGTAAATGCGCCATTAGCCAGTACAAAACTCAAATTATTAATATCATCACTATTAATATGGGATGTAGCAGTTCCGGTCAGCGTAGCGGTAATTTCCGTATTAGAAGTCCGTACAAAATTAGCACTCAAACCGGCGGGTACATTATTGGCAGTGATACGGTTAGCAGCAACCACATCGGAAACATAAGTGTCCCCATTCAACGTCAGAGTGATGCTGGTGCTAATAGTGCCGTCATTGGCAACTGATTCGTTGAAAGTAGTCGCTGAATAGACGATTATTGTAGGTGTATTCAAGAAAAACTTCGTTGTGCCATTATTAGCACCGATAAATGTATCCAGGTCACCATCACCATCTATATCCACTAAGGTCGGACTGGCACGTGCACCCACATCAGTTAAACCAAAGTTACTGCTCTCGCTGGCAAAACTTGCCACACTCATAGAACCGTTATTACGGAAAAAAGTTGTTACGCCATCACTGTTACCAATAAAGGCATCTAGATCACCATCACCATCTGCATCCACTAAGGCCGGAGTGGCAAAAAAACCAACATCACTTAAACTGAAATTGCTACTCTCACGGACAAAACTTGCCACACTCGCTGAACCGGTATTCTGGAAAAATATTGTTGTTCCATCACTAGCACCGATAAATGCATCCAAATCGCCATCATCATTAATATCGACAAAGGCTGGGGCAGCAAATCCACCTACATCAGTTAAGCCAAGGTTGCCCTCACTGACAAAACTTGCCACACTCGCCGAACCAGTATTACGGAAAAAAGTTGTTATGCCGTTTTTAGCACCAACAAATGCATCTAAATCACCATCACCATCAATATCGACAAAGGTTGGGGCGGCATAAGAAAGACTAGTTAAGCCAAAGTTACTACTTTCGCTGGTAAAGCTTGCCGCGTTATTGCGCAAAAATGTCGTTGTGCCATCTTTAGCACCGATAAATGCATCCAAATCACCATCGCTATCAATATCTACAAAGGTCGGGGTAGCAAAACTTCCCACATCGGTTAAGCCAAAGGGCGCAGTACTTGAATTTTGGGTGAAAAATGGATTACCAGCTGGCAAATCATTGTCGGTTACTGTGACAACATTATTTATAACAAGATTGTTGTAAGCATCGTCTGTACTGGCAGCAGTATGCTTCAAAACACCGCTGTGTTTGCCTTCACCTACAGTATCATTAACTGCAGTTATGGTTACCTGTTGGGCCACATTCCAGTTTGCAGGAGTAAAAGTGAGCGTAGTTTTGTCTGTATTAATTTGATTATTGGTATTGTCGAGTGTAATAACAACATTAGCTGTTGGTGCCGTACCAAGTACCAACGTGTAGCTATCGGTTGCACCACCTTCGTCCACTGCGGATGTGCCACCACTTTGAGTAATAATTATTTCCGGTGGAATACCATTTAAGAAAAACGTTATTGTGCCATCTCTAGCACCGATAAAAGCATCCAGATCACTATCGCCATCAATATCCACAAAGGTCGGACTAGCACGTGAACCTACATCAATTAAGCCAAAGTTGCTGCTCTCGCTGGTAAAGCTTGCCGCACCCGTGGAACCAGTATTGCGAAAAAAAGTTGTTATGCCAGCATTATCACCAATAAAGACATCCAGATCACCATCACCATCTATATCAATTAAGGCTGGGTTGCTAAAACTACCTACATCGATTAAGCCAAAGGGAGTAGTGTCCGTGTCAATAGTAAAACTTGGATTAGATACTGAGCCAGTATTCTCGAAAAAATTTGTATTGCCAGAAAGTTCACCAATAAAGGCATCAAAATCGCCATCGCCATCTATATCTACAAAGGTCGGTTTGGAAGATAAACCTACATCGGTTAAGCCAAATGGAGTAGTGTCCGTGTCAATAGTAAAACCTGGATTAGATGCTGAACCGGTATTACGAAAAAACACCGTTTCACCATTATTAGCACCAATGAAAGCATCCAAATCACCATCATTATCAATGTCTACAAAGGTCGGAGTGGCAGAAATAGCTACATCGGCTAAACCAAAATTACTGCTTTCGCTGGCAAAACTTGCTGTACCCGTAGAACCGGTATTTCTAAAAAACACCGTTGTGCCAATCATAGCGCCAGGTATGCCCTCTCTAGCACCAACGAAAGCATCCATATCACCATCGTTATCAATATCCACAAAGACCGGAGTAGCAAATTCATTCTCGCCGGCCACATCGACAGTTAAACCAAATGGTTTGGTGGTAGGTGTGTGAAAAATAGGATCGCTCATAATAATTTCCTTAATAGAAGCAAAAGATTTAGGTTAGATTTTATCTATTGGATAATGATAGCTTGTTGTAGGTATCGCTGTAGTCGGTTTTCAATCGGTTGATTTTTATGTATCCTATTTAAATTCCCTGGTAAATGTAAAACCTAAAAATATAACATGCTGATATATAATTATATTTGTTTTACACAGGTTGTGTTTACCAGGAAATTTAAACAGGATACATTTTTATAAGCCGAAAACATACGATAATATTGATTCAATTTGATGTTGTCTGCTTTCCTGCCAAGATTCTGCAACCGCAAAACCTATCATTCTACCTTCGATCGACGCAGACAAGCCAAATAATTATCCACCTTGCGGTTGCCAGCGACTTTGTAAGCTCGGATACATATATGTGGATCGCAGGTCTTAGGGACGAGGAAATAATAATTCATCCAATTTAGGCGAAGTCATTTTGCTCTGATTTGAGGCGGTCTGCAGGGCGCATAGTCATTCTATGTAACCGGAAGGCCAACGAAAAATCAGAGTAAAAGGGCAAGTCTAAATGGATGAATTATTGTTTCCTCGTCCCTTATTCTTCGAGCTACCTTTCTCCTTCTTGATTCCTCAACATTGTCTGCGCATCATTGATTTGGTTTGCCGTTAAAAAACCCATGATATAGTCCCTAATAGCAACCAATTTATCGCGTCCGCTGCTGGCCCCCAGACTAACCCACATAAATCCCAGGACGTAGTCCTGTGGCACACCCAGCCCACGAAAATACAGCAAACCAAGATTCGTCATTGCAGTGTTGATGCCGTTATCGGCCGCTTTAGCAAACAAATTAGCGGCAGCTGCGTAGTCGGCAGCAATATTGTGTGAGCCCAGCAATAAATACCCGCTCTGGAACTGAGAGATCGCATCGCCGAGTTCCGCCTGCCGAATTAGTTGCTGTAGGTTTACCGGGGTGATGGCATTTATAATTATCCTAGGGTCTTCCAGAAATCCAATTTGTTCGAGTCCGCCGTCTAGCAAGTCTTGCCGGCCAGCCTGACGATATAGATTCACAGCCTTGATTTCGTCAAAATCAACACCAAAACCATTTTCGTACATGACGCCGAGATTGGTATAGGCTTCTTTAAGTCCCTGATCTGCGGCATTCTGAAACAGAGTTATGGCTTTTTCGTAATCCTGTTCGATACCTTTGCCCTGTGTGAACATCAGTCCCAAGTTGTTTTGCGCACGAGCGTGATCATGGTCGGCAGCGAAACCTAATAAATTTGCTGCATGTTTCAAGTCTTGCTCTACCCCACTGCCGTTGTAATACAATAAACCTAGGTTTGCATGCGCGCCGACGTGACCGGCATTGACGGCACGACGATGCCAGCTAACAGCCGCTTCGAGTGCTTCATCGCTGCCCAATTGCTCGTAAAATACGGCGAGATCGAACCAAAATTCGGGGTTCTCGGTCTTTACCGCACGCTGCAGCCACAGTAGTGCCTTGTCGTTATCTTGGGACACACCCAAACCTGCTGCATACTGTTTGCCAAGCGCATTCTGTGCCTCTGCGTTTCCTTGTATTGCGGAACGCTGGCGCCAATGCGCAGCTTGTTTGAAGTCCTGCGGCACAGAGTTCCCTTTAGCAAACATGTCGGCCAGCTTAGCCTGCGCATCGCCATCGTTGTGTTCGGCTTTTTGAATCAATTCGTTAAAGCTGGCAGCGCTTATATTGCTCGTAACAGCCGCGTTTATCAGTGCATCGTCTGCTATAGCGAGGGAGCAAAAGAACATATAAATTAGCAGCACATTTTGAAACGCAAGCTGTTTATTCATCAGTTCTGAGCACCTTCGGTTGCCTCGGTTCTTGCTGCAGTCCATTCGCGTGCCCGTGCCTGTGCCGCCTCGATTTGTTCGGGAGTCATTAGATTTGCGTAGATGCCGCGCAATTCAATGGCTTCAGTATTACCGGAACTCGCGGCTAAGTTTGCCCATTGATGCGCAGCTACGTAATCCTGTTCAAAATCGTTGCCTGAACCGTAACGTCGGCTTAATTCCAGCTGCGACAATCCGTCGCCTGCCTCCGCGCCACGTTGCAGTAGAGCAAGCCCTTTCGGCAGATCGATATTCACGCCGTTGCTGTCGAGATAAATTTCTGACAACCGACCTAATGCGAATGAATCACCGGTTTCGCTCTTGCGTTTAAGCCAGTCCAGAGCGGCTATTTCTCCCTTAATTGCAGCAGCCTTGACGAGGTTTGCCGCCGCAACATTCCCAGGAGGAGATACGTGGTCATTGGCGATAAGGCTACCGAGACGTGCGGCAGCTGATTCGTCGCCGGCCGAGGCCGCATTCAAAAACCAGCGTGTTGCTTCGGCTAGATTCATACCAACGCCGCGACCCGTCTCAAGAAACATACCAACAGCCAGTTGGGCACGCACCAGGCCAAGTTCGGCGGCCTGCAGGTAGTACTCGAAAGCACGTGTGTCATTGTGCGTGACACCAGCACCTGTTGCATACATAAAGCCAAGATTCGTCAAGGCGCGAGCATCTTGTTGCCCGGCTGCCAGTTCCAGCAGAGAAAGTGCTTTATCGTAATCCTTGGGCACACCCTGTCCAATGAGAAAATACGATCCCAGAACAGCATGGGCTTCAGTCGCACCAAGATCTGCGGCATGCTGATAGTTGCTTATTTCATTTGCTATTAATTCCGCATGTTGTGCTCGTTCGACATAAATATTCCCCAATGCATCACGAGCCCCGGCTACGTTGCTCTTGACAGCAAGGCGCAGCCAGGGAATCGCTTTATCCACATTTTGCTCGACACCAACACCTGAATTCAACATCATGCCGATGCGGTATTCAGCCAATGGCTCACCAGCTTTTGCGAGTGGCAGCAGAATTTCGAATGTGCGTACATAGTCCTCGTGCGCATACGCTTCTTCGGCATCCTGCATCGTCGCGGAAGAGGTTTGTGGTTTGTCGGAAGACAGCCATACTCCACCGAGGATACCGATGACGAAAGTTATCGTAAGTGCGACGATAGTCCAAATTTTTGTTTTGGTTTTGGTTTTGGTCATTATGATTTTGGTCTTCGATTAATTGTGTATAAAGCGCCTGCGGTGAGGGTTTCGTCCAGTATCGTTTCATTACCATCGGGCCATTGGATGGTGAGACGACTGATACGCTCATATTCGCCGAGTCCGAAATGTGCGATGGGTGCGTCGAACGACATGAATCCGCCGCCAAGTTGAATCTCGCGTGATTGATGCAATTCACCTTTATCACCGTATTGTATCTGTAGCCGCGTCCCGATGCCAAAACGGTTGCCCAAAAAGTCGCGCAGCTCGAACTGAATCGAATTTCCGTCTTGCGAGTTATTGATAAATGCAACCACAGGTCCGTTCACCGTCACAGCGATCATGTCCAGATCACCGTCCCCATCTATATCGAACTGAGAGACCGCCGCCGTCATCAGATAGTCTACAAGGCCATAGTCTTTGGTTTTTTCCTCGAACGTGCCATTGGCCTGGTTTTTGAAAAACAGGTTTGATGGTGTCACCTCGTTGGGCACCCATGTTCCATTAACGATATAAATATCGAGCCAACCATCATTGTCGATATCGCCAACCTTAGTATCCCAACTCCAGCCGCCAACCTCCAGCCCTGCCTCTACTGCCAGGTCTTCGTAATGTCCCGATGATTGTGGCACCAACAGTACGTTTCTAGCTAGGATCTGCTGGATAGATTCTTTGGTTTCTTGTTTCGTTGGCGTACGAATGGGTTGGAAATGAATATCACAATAATATTTCGGGATGACCTGATCATTGGGAATGAGCAGACATACTTTCGGGTCGTTTCTTTGAATCGCAAGATCCTTGATGAGCATACCTCTACATTCGGCCGCATACCGGTCACTCATTTCCTGACAGCGTGAGGCATAGGTCGGATCAAAACTGTGGCCGGAGCGATACCAGCGTTTTATCGACATATTTTTTTGGCAAGTTATCAAGTCAGATTTACGTTCTATATCGTCACAATAGTTGTCAATGGGACGCATGTTAAGCCGCTCGGAGACATTCGACGATCGACCAGCGATTTGTGCTGCATAAATGGACACCCTACCATCGTTCCACAGATCGGCGGTTTTCAGACTCATCGTTGTCGTCGTTGTATGTGGAACGATTTGATCGGCGTGCGTAATGGATGTGAAATTATCCCCGTCGCCGATGTAGAAGTAATCCGAAATCTCGAAATCATTACCGACCATGAGGTCGGTGTGCCCGTCTGTATTAAAATCGGTTAGCAGTATCGACAATGTTTCACCAGGAATGCCTGGAAGATCCGTGAAACGTCTACCAGATAACTCTCCGTCATTAAACACGATGCGATTACGCGACTCTTCTCCTGGAACGCGCCGGTACCAGCCGGCAGCCCAATTGCCAAGTGCGACATCAATGAATCCATTTTTATCGATATCGGCAAAACTGAGTGATAACGACAATACAGCATCGTCGCGATTGGCGACACGAACTGCTTTATTCACATCAAAACTGCCGGCATCATTTGGAATCCAATAATTCCCATTGCGGTAGGTTGCAACGAAAAGATCAAGCCAACCATCGTTATTAATATCCACCAACGCCGCATTAAAAACCGGCATGGTCTCGAATTTACCGAGCTCCAGATCTAGCGCCTGAAACTGGCCCGTTCCGTCGTTAGTGTATATGTAGAAACCTTTGTGCGTAGAAGCAAGCACGACATCCAAATCACCATCCAGGTCGATGTCACCTGTTGCTATAGAACGACCCTCCCAGAACGGTGGCCACATATCAACCATGGTAAATTCTATAGGTTTATCGATACCTATACGCCAGGCTTCAAGCCGGGAAAAAGCCGTTTCGCCCGCATCTGAGCGCGCTCCAAAAGGAAATCTATCTAGCTCGACTGAAAATGACGTTTCGAAATCGTGTTGACTGGCGGCGGCTGACGAAGACTGTTCGGGCTTGGTGTCACGAGCGACCTTCTCAGGACTATCCACATTAGATGTCGCGAGAAGCTCCAATGCGTTATCGAGCTGTTGGTTGTGATAGGCGTGGACGGCAGCGCCGGCACAGAGCGACACCACGACAACTGCCAAAGTTAACAGTATCGCGGCACGTGCGCTGATTGTACTGTATATGATCATGAACGAATATATGCTGAAGATGCCCAGTGAGAACAGTAGAATCATGACGTACCCCTGATCTACACCACTGTTGAGTAATGCGGCAGAAAACACTACATCGAAGCCGATTGGCACAGGCGCGATTACACCGATCAACGCGACCATAATCGCACCAATAAGCAGAAACGGACGATCCGTCAGCAAATCAATAGGAACAAGCGTGGCGAAGATTGCTCCCAGTAGTCCGGCAAGCAGCATTAGAGGTAAGGTCGTGCGCACGATAAACCAGAGACTGCCTGCGTAATCGCGGCAGAAATGTAAAAATGAGTTTTTTTCGATGCTAGGCTGCACTAGGTTTTCGACGATGCATGTTGGACCTACGATGTCGGCCGCAACGTGCTGTTTCGAGGGAAGTAGACGTACAATTAATGGAATGATCAATAATATAAAAGTGATGCTCAACAGTAGCTTAGTCAGTGCAATGTAAAACGGAAACAAACTAAATAGCATTGTCAAAACGACAATATTCAATGTTGGCGACGCGATCATCGCGGCAAGCGTCGTCTCGGCGCGGGCACCGCCTACGTACATACCCTTGGCAATCGGTGCAGCGCAGTTTACACAAACACCGAGTGGTGCTCCAACCGATGCACCCAATAGCGTGTTGGAAAACAAACCGTTGAAGCTACGCCGGTTTATGTAACCTAACAATGTTAGAAACACCGCACCTAGCAAGATGCCAAACATCATGCCATTTTGGTTAGTGCTTAACCAGTTAATGGTGGTGAGTACGATTCGTTCGATGACAGGTTGATCTTCAGTTACCGGAATCAACGCTTCGAAACTGAGTGGATCTTCAAGCGTGATCGCACCACTCATCAATGCTTTATCATCAAGGTCCGGGTATCTAGAGGTTGTCCAGAAACTGACAGCAAGGATCACAAGTAACGTTATCGCATAGATAACTCTATAACGGTAAACTTTATTAAAAACAGTCATGACATACCAATTCGTCAAACAACGTTATATTACAGTGACTCATTTCAATGTGAATTAAGGGCTGAAACTTTCAATTGTAGTCATTCAAAGGATTGCAAACAAGAAATTCTTATATTAAGTTATGCGCACAACATGTTTATTACTAACAATAAATTTATACATTAATTTGTGTTTTATTGCCGTGCTCATAAAGGCATTAATTTTCGGATGTATTTTTATATCAATTTCCATTACAGGGATTTACTCAATGAGAATTGGTTTGACAATATGTTACAGCATTAAAATATTTTTTATAACTCTTCAACTATTTGAATTTAAATCTAAATAAATTTTTAATGAAATTTTCCCTGATTTAATTGGTATCCCACTACTCATACAAAAAAATCTATGGTATGGTTAAGGTTCTGGGTAACCTACCCATTTTGGAAACCACCGTTTCTACAGTTTAATTCTAACGGCATTTCACCTTCAAAAAGCTTGAAATTAGCTGGTTAAAAAATATTTTTTGTTCTGCAAAGAATCTTGAAATGTTAGTTACGAAGACTATAGTCTTCTAACTGGCTTAATAATCAAGATGATAAATATCAAAACCGCCACGCATAAACTCAAGCTATAAAAACATTTTAAGGATTATACGCTATGAAGTTTATTTGTCACTATATGAAAAAAACCTCTATTTGGTTATGCTTGCTTTTAACCATAACTATAACAAGCACTGCTCAGGCTGCAGGAAATAACCAGCAGCAAGTTGATCTTAATATTGCTAGCGATATGATTGAATTTTCCTTATCTGGCAATCCATCGGGTATCGGTATAAATAATGTGTCACGAGTATCACGAGGAACCTCAGGTATCAGCAGAATTGTTGTTACAGGCCCGAACGGTATTTATAGTGAGTCTGACTCATCCACAGTGATATTTGATACCCTTGTAGTAGACGGACAGTATCGATATGAAATTAGCAGCCATTTCACCAGTAATGATGAAATAATGACCTCTGACGGCAGAGATGGTCGTGAAGATAACGCCACATCAAGTCCACAGCGCAGCCAGGTGGTGGCTAGTGGTCACTTTAGAATTGTCAATGGTACAGTTCCTGATAGGCACGCTGCTGAATAAAATCATTTAACATACAACCAGTTATCCTTAAACTATTTAAATTTATATAACTTGCTAAGAATTATTATTGAATGTGACAACACCTTTGCAACTGTAATCTACCAATAATCTGTTAGCAAAAATATAAAGATAGGAAAAAAACATGAACATACAATCACCACGAAAACAAATCTGTGCATTTTCACTACTATTAATGACTAGTACCGCAGCCTATGCAGATCAAGTGATACTTGACGATTTGATTGTTGATGGCAGCATCTGTGCGGGGATGGACTGCGTTAATGGTGAAAGCTTTGGTTTCGACACAATTCGTTTAAAAGAAAATAATCTACGCATTAGATTTGTTGACACCAGTAGCACATCATCTTTTCCATCTCGTGACTGGCAAATTACCGCTAATGACTCATCAAACGGCGGAGCTAATAAGTTCTCGATTGACGATATAGATGGCGGCAGAACACCTTTTACAATAGAAGCAGGCGCGCCAAGTCATAGCCTTTATGTGGATGATGGTGGTCGTGTCGGTTTTGGTACCGCTACACCAGTAGTTCAACTTCACCTTAAAGACGGTAATACCCCTACGCTTAGACTGGAACAAGACGGTAGTAGCGGCTTTACTGCTCAAACCTGGGACGTCGCAGGTAATGAAGCAAACTTTTTCATCCGTGATGCTACCAACGGTAGCACACTCCCTTTCAGAATCGAACCTGGGACACCTAGTAATATGTTGTATATCGCTGATGACGGTGTTGGTATTACAACGACTAATCCTCAAGATCTTGCTGGACTTGTTTTTGATCCTGTTCCTACCAATATAAAGCTAAATGTGGCAGGCAATACTTTTATTAGCGGCAATACGACTATTGGTGGCACCCTGGCCACAAAGGTACATCCAGATATAGGTACCACCATTACAGAGTTACTTGCGGCTGGTGACCTTAGTGATGATTTAACTGCTTTAACAGACCGGGTTGTAATCATTGAGACTGATATCACAGAATTGACTGCCCGAATGGTGACAGTGGAAGGTGCTCTTGGCTTATAGCAATTGAGTTCTGATGACTTGTTGGGGAGTACTGGGGGACTATTTGATAGCCCCCATTTGATACCAATAAGAGTATTTTCTGGCACATTTACTTAAAGCAATTAATTATGTTGGGTGAAATTCACCAATCCAATATTAATAATTAAAAATATTTTATCCTCGTGCCAGTTACGCCTGTTATCAGGCAAAATAAAATACCATTCGCAAGGATGGCCTGCATGAATGTCCCCACTCGATTCTGGATTAACTCCGAACGGTAGTACCTTGCACGCTAAATAACCAGGGAAGTCTGTGGTATAAATTGCCGATAACTACGCTGAAGAAACTTGACGTACCCCCAGTATGCCTGCGCTTCTTCACCTTGTTCTCGACAATCCCTACACCCCCCAACATTTTACAGGTTATTTAACGTATTAGGTAGCTACACCAATACTTGCAGCAATTCTCATTATGGAAAAATAGTGGGTATTTCTTGTTATTTTGACTCTAAATCTACATTCATAGTGGGATATATCAGCAAATAACCGGTAGTTTTGCTACCTATTATGGGATATCTGTTTAAAATATTTTCCATAAT
>JAJFJL010000107.1 GCA_021774055.1 Nitrosomonas sp.
ATTATGGAAAATATTTTAAACAGATATCCCATAATAGGTAGCAAAACTACCGGTTATTTGCTGATATATCCCACTATGAATGTAGATTTAGAGTCAAAATAACAAGAAATACCCACTATTTTTCCATAATGAGAATTGCTGAACATCTTGAGATCTATTGCTCCGCTACATATTTTATGTCACGCTATCGAAATGTTTATGCGACGCACAACAACTCGAAGCAAAAAATCTGCTGGGTATTCAAGCTGGCCGCCCCCTTGAGACTCTTCTAATACCTAGCCTATTTTGATATTGGGAGAAACTTAACGCTAGAATAGATGTAACACACTGATTGCAAGTTTCAATATAAAATCAAGGCAGGAAAATTACGGGTGGAGAACTGACTGGAGAATAGTCTTTCTCTACAGAACTAGTAAGCAGTGCAAAGATAAATGCATATACTTGTTGGAAGAGCCTTAATAAATAGACTATCTATCTTTTTTTAATAGACAAATAATGTGACAGGGAAGACCAATGACAACAATTCTAGATAAAAAATGCTATAAATGTATTAAGTTAGCTGTCATGTTCGTAGTATTATTCTTTACTCATGTAACAGTTCTACTGGCAAATGACAAAATTATTCATACAATTGACTTCACTGGCCAGCAGAATGGTAGTGCAATCTCCTGGTTAGAAGAAAAGGGTTTTGAATTTGAGTTAGACGCAAAGAAATTAAATCCAAGGTTTAAAAATAATGCCTTGGTAATTAGTACAAAGGATGAAGTGGCTGGGTTAATTGGTCTTAGGTTTGAACAACAAAATTTCATTCATAATGTCAAAAGCGTAAGGATCGTTTGGGGAGTTAATCGTTATCCCGAAGGTGCAGACTGGGAAAATGGTAATAACAGAGTACCAATTGCGGTAATGCTCTCATTTGGAACTAAAAATATGTCAAGTGGATTGCCTCTTGGAATTAAAGCGGCACCCTACTTTTTAAGCCTATTTATAGGTGAAAAAGATAAATTAAATAAAATGTATATTGGTAAATTATGGCAAAAAGGTGGACGGTATTTTTGCGTTGCATCAGGAGATCAATCCGGCAAAATTATTACAACAAGATTTGAAATTGATGAAAGATTTAAAGAAACTTTCGGTCATGTAAGAACCCCCCCCATAACGGCTTTTGTTTTACAACAAAATACAAAAAATACAAAAGGTGGTTCAGAAGCATTTATAAAAAAAATTGAATTTTTATCGGAGTAACTGTGAATCAATTACTATCACCGACATTCCTAACTGATAATGGGAACAACTAGCACGAGGACAAAATAAGTATAATTCAGTATTAATATTGGATTAGTACATTTTTACTCCGGCATAATTAATAATCTCTTAGGGTAAATATGCCGGGAAATACTCTCGGTGGCATCAACTGCATTGCTTTGTAGGGACTATCAAGGGATGGGTAGGAGTGTATAATTTTGGGATTGATTTAATATGGTAACGAACCTGGGCTAAGTTACAAATTTTATTTTGTTATATGACAAAACCTGATACAAAAACAATGCACAGGTAACTTCTGAATAGCAAGAGGTGAAATATGAAACTAAAATGGAAATTAATTTTCGTGGTTTTGTTGTTTAGCTTATCAGCAAAGCTGGCAATGGCGAACACTACCGTAACTAACATCATAGCCTCTGATAATTTCTCAGGCAAAATAGATAATCAGACAGAAAATGGCTTTAGTGCAATCTTTGCTGCCGGAGAAAATCTGGCAGGATCCATGCATGTAGAAGTAAACCCCAACGATGTGGGTAAAGAAAGTCTTCTTTATTTGGTAGCACAATGGAACAGTAATTGGTACATGTATGACCAATCAGGAAATTGGCAACCTTGGAATCAACAGCTGAAAGATTTAGTTCCCTATGCTAGCCGTGTTCTACAGGCCAATGAAAAATTGGATTTACCGTTAGATCAGGCTCAACAAGAAGGTGAATATATATTGTTTGCTGGATATTTAAATGAGGCTCAGCAAATTATATTCAATAGAAAACCGCTGGCCTTTATGTTACTTGACGAGACTCAAACGGGATTACAACCATTTTCATCGCCCGATATACTAGAGCAGATTCTTAAAGATGGACTGAAGGTACAAGCCAATACTGCGCAACTTGTCGGATTAGACTTTGTTACAGCTGATAACGCAGCAACAGCACCAACCGGAACAGCTAGCAGAAATTTTTCTACTACCAATACGCAGGAAGCTGGTGTAGAGGAGGCAGACAGAATTAAAACAGATGGCACACATCTCTATGTATTGGGTGACTGTGAAAATCTGAACCATGTTACCCCGATAGATAATGGAGCAAGCTCTCTGACATTGGTGGATACAATTCCAGGGACTTCACCTGACGTTAACAACTCGTGTATTACTACCTACACACTACTAGAAAATCCAGCGGGCACAGAGGAAATTAGTAAAACCACCTTATCTAGTGATCACTTTTTTAACAAACTTTATTTGGTTGATAGCCAGGCGGAAAATCAGACAGATTGGCTAATTGCCATTGGTCAAAATAATGGTGGGTATATGACCTGGTACGACCCATGGAGCTGGCAGTCTCAAACAACCGAAATTCAATGGATTAATGTGGATGACAAGTCAACACCCACAATGGCAACTCATCTAAAGCTGGATGGACAGCTCATTTCAAGTCGACGAATTGACCGTGTTCTATATGTTGTTACTCGTTTCACCCCTGTGATAAATAACTACAATAGGTTTCCTATAAATGAAGAAGACCGGGCCTTGAATGAGCAGATACTACAAAAAACAAGTTTGCCTGAATTATTGCCCAGCATTTCATATAACAGGGACACCTTTGATGAACTGGTGACTGCTGAAAATTGCTTTATGTCACCGTTTGCTAAAGATGTCATGCCTGACCCATCAATTATCACTATTACAGCCATACCATTAGACAGACCAACACAAGCCAGTTCAACCTGTATCGTTGGTGGTACTGAGACACTTTATATGTCTCCAGATAATCTTTATTTGGCGACAACAAAATATCAGTATTCTAGGTTTGCTGCCGACCAGGGAACAAATTTCATAACTGAGCCCATTTTTAATATTGAGCACAAAACAGAAATTCATAAATTTTCAATTGATGGTATCAATGTTACCTACAAAGGTTCGGGTGAAGTAATGGGACATTTAGGTTGGCATGAAGATAAAAAACCATTTCGTCTGAGCGAACATGACGGGGTATTACGAGTAGCCACCTCAATAGGGGACAACTGGGGGCAGCAACGAACATCAAGCACCAGTTTATGGACACTTAAAGAAGCTGCAGACACGGCCAAACTGGAAGTGATCGGCAGCCTGGAGGGGCTTGGAAAACCAGGTGAGCAGCTTTATGCTTCTCGGTTTATGGATGATCGTGGGTATCTGGTAACTTTCTTACTAACGGACCCACTGTATGTTCTGGATTTATCAGACCCCACTTCTCCCATCATACTGGGCGAATTGGAGATAGAGGGATACTCTGATTATTTACATCCGGTCGGTAGAGATCATGTGCTGGGGGTTGGTAAGGACGCCATTGAAGATACACAGTCTACTGATCGTTTAAGTCGTGGCGCATGGTACCAGGGTCTTAAGCTTAGCTTGTTTGATGTATCTGACCCAACACAGCCCAGTGAAGTCAACTCGATTATTTTAGGAAAACGAGGCACAGAATCAGATGTCTTGAATGATCATCACGCCTTGGCTTATTTGCCGCCTAATGACTTACGTGGTGCGCGAATAGCGATACCTGTTAGCTTGCATGAGAACACACCCGACTTTATACCAGCGGAAGACCTGTCGCATCCATCAACATATTATTCACTAACTCATACTGGTTTGTATTTGTTCGATATTAATGTAACTGGAGATGCAGGTATAAAACAAAAAGGGGAAATTATTCTTCAGCAGGAGCAGAATGGTCAATCAAGATTTTTAACCAATTTTGGCAGGACTGATCGTGCTGTATTATTGAATGATAGTGTGCATTATATTCATGGATCTGATATTACATCGGCAAATTGGTCTGACTTCTAACAACCACCCACCAAAATTAAATATTTAAAAATGCCGACAGTAAAACAGTAATCTTTTTGGCTTCTCGTTTCTTGTAACTGTCTGTCATCATATATAACTAGTAATTTTGGATAGTCCCTGCAGAACAGTGCAGGTCAATAAATTCAATGAGTTGGGGAAGCCAGCCTTTGCCTTGCGTTTATAGAAAATCAAGGGGTTAGGATGGGTTTTCTCCATAATTTAACTCACCTGCATCAATTTGTAGGGACCATCCGGCTTTGATGAAGGTGAAGTTGCTCATATCAAATGTCTTTCGGGATCCATTCGTGAATGTAAAATACGGAGTACTACAAATTCATGATCAGTTTCTCGAAAATAAACCGTGTGCTTTTTAATACGGTACGAATATAAACCTTTTTCTATCTCATCCCGTTTTTTACCGATATTGCCAACAGTACTTAAAGTGTTGAATGATTTTTTGATTAAATCAAGATACACTTTTTTCTGAACCACGCCCCATTTTTGAAGTGTATAAGTAGCAATATGCTGCAAATCAGTTTTTGCCGGACTTGATAAACGTAAGGGTTTATAGTTCGTCAAAGAAGTGTTCCAGTTCTTCTTCTGAATTAAAGGCATGTGAATCTCCACGACTGATCGCAGTATCACCTTCAGCAATGGCTTTACGTAAATATTGTAACTTGATGGCACGTTCTTCAGTGGTGCGTTTGAGTAATCTAACCGCTTCACGTACCACTTCACTGGCATTGTTATAGTCACCCGATTCAGCACTTTCTCGGATAAAGATTTCTAATTGGGGTGTTAAGCTAAGATTCATAGCGTATGCCTCACTTGTTTATTTGGATTGTATAGATTAATAAACGAATATTAAGCGCGAAAATATCTGATGTCAAACTTTGTTATCCATCTACGTTATAAAATAACTCAATGGGTTAATTCACCTTTGAACGCACGTTGTAGCAAACTGTTAAACAAATCTTCTGATTTTTGTAGGCTGGCTTGGGCTTCTATGGCTTGGATTCTTTCTGCCCGTCATTCCGCACACCATTACCCAGATCCAACATATAATTTTTCATACTCAATTCCCAATAGTTTTAGCAAGTTGATATGGTGTTTATTTAGATTAAGGGACGAGGAAATAATAAATTATCCATTTAGACTTGTCCTTTTACTCTGATTTTTCGTTGGTTCTACGGTTACATAGAGTAACTATGCGCCCTACGAATCGCCTCAAATAAGAGCAAAATGACTTCGCCTAAATTGGATGATTTATTGTTTCCTCGTCCCTAAGAACAATGTCTTGCATTTGAGAAATGGTAAGGACATGAATACCGCTAAAATATTGAAACACCAAGCGAGCAGTTGGACATACGGTTTCTTTACCTTTTTGATCTGGGAAGGTTGCAGCTTGTTTTTTCAGTATTTCACGAATACGATACTCCAATGCTGCATAAACCAGCAAACAAAGCGTCATTACCATCATAAGCGCCATGATACGTTTAGGTGATTTCAGAAATATTGTTGAGGCCATAAATAGAGGGTCTTTTAAGAAACGAAAACCTCCTTCGACTTTTTGTTGATCTTTATAAACCACGATTAGATTTAAATCAGATAGTTCTTTGCAATCTAATTGATTTGTAGCCAAAATAAAACAACTTTTGCGTTCTAGTCGGCGGGTTCTTTCTGAACAAAGAGATGCGATGCTGCCTTCAAGCCGGTAGGTATAGAAATCAGGTTGCTTATCTTTTGATGGACGGCCTTTGTCGTTAAACTTTGGTTGTGCAACCACTTGTATTTCATTTACGAAAGTTACTTTCTGAGTTTTCTTGAATACTGAAAATGCTGCGCGTGCATCAGCTTCACAAGAAAATTCCTGATTGCACAGTTTATTGAATTTATTGTACTCTGCAGTACTTTGTTTAACAGTTTGTTTATTTACTGTTATTAACGCCCGATGATATGCTTCAGGTGAATAAACTACAAGCCATCGTTGGTTAATGCCAGCATACAACACACCTAAGCTACGATGCGCAGATTCACTAAGATTGCTCATCAAATCTGGTGCGAGATCATGAATGATGTCACGAGCCAATGTAATGGTTTCTGGAACACGTGAGATCCACCATACATTTTTCATAAGGGCCAATGTGTCAGCGACGTATAGGGCGCTATCAGCAACTATGTATTCAATACCAAAATCGGTACGCATTTGATCAATGTGGGCATTAACAGTGTCATAGAAGCTTGTTTTATCGCTGTTATTGCCACTCAGCGTCTCCATCATCAAAGGAATGCCTGCCTGCCGCTCACAAATTAGCTGCAATACAACCTGATTTAAGTCGGGGCGATGATCACGACTGTAACCTTTTGTAATACGAATTACACCATCTTCTGGTTCTGTATCATGATTATAGCGTCCATCAACATGAAATCCTGTGGCATCTAAATGAACAAATTTAGTCAGTAATCCGAGCTGACTGACGACCGATTCTGCTAATTGTGGATACAAGGTATCGGGGCCATAATCAAAGATTTTATCTAATGCGCTCCCCAATACATCATCATTCAAATCCTCTGCTTTTATACCTTCACCTATCAGCCTTTCCACCGGTTTATTCTGAAAAAAATGAGGGGTTAAATACAGTGCTCGATGGGTAAATCCTAGGAGCCTGTCGGACTTATGATTTCGAAGCGAAAATTTGGAGAATCGAGGCCAAATTATCACCGGTTTGAGGCGAATATTTGGTATATTTAACGAAAACTGGGGAGGATTTGGGC
>JAJFJL010000108.1 GCA_021774055.1 Nitrosomonas sp.
ATTATGGAAAAATAGTGGGTATTTCTTGTTATTTTGACTCTAAATCTACATTCATAGTGGGATATATCAGCAAATAACCGGTAGTTTTGCTACCTATTATGGGATATCTGTTTAAAATATTTTCCATAATGAGAATTGCTGAAATAATAAGGTTTGCTATATGGAACAATCTGTTGTGTAGTATGTGTGCGATCACTTGCAGGATCTAGGTTGTAATTAAAAAACACCCCCTCGTCATTCCTGCGTGTTTCTAGCAGGAATCCAGAAGGGGGTGCAGTATAGATTCCTGCTAAATACATGCAGGAATGACGGTGAATAGGTTGTCCCCCATTAAATTAATAGCCAATCTTTACACAAGATTATTGTTGGGATTTTTTAAACGACCCCTCGCCTAATACGAGGGATTTTATAGGAAGTTTTTTAGGACCTTATAGCATATGAAAATACCTATTAAAATCAGACTTATATAAAGCCTCTCATACTTATCAAAGTTTTATCAAGGCGATAATGTTCTTTGGTGCGTGGAACGCACCCTACCCGACTCCTAATTGCCGACTAATTAACTGGCTATACAAGCCATTTTGTTCCAATAACTGTTGATGATTACCACTTTCAACTACCCTACCCTCACGCAAAACAATAATGTTATCTGCATTACGCACGGTTGATAGTCGGTGGGCTATCACTACGGTGGTTCGGTTATGCATTAAATCATCTAATGATTGGCGGATAGTTACTTCACTAACCGCATCTAGATGTGAGGTTGCTTCATCTAAAATTAGGATTGGAGCATCTTTTAAGAAAGCGCGGGCAATTGCAACACGTTGTCGTTGGCCGCCGGATAAACGTAATCCTCTTTCACCCACAGGAGTATCTAATCCTTGTGGTTGAGCTGCGACAAAATCTTTCAATGCAGCACGTTCAATGGCGCTATTTAATGCTTGTTGATTCGCTTCTGGACGCGCCATCAGAATATTTTCGCGCAACGTGGTGTTAAATAAATAGGTATCTTGACTTACTAAGGCGATGTTGGCACGTAGTTC
Source organism: Nitrosomonas sp. (assembly GCA_021774055.1). Classification (GTDB taxonomy): domain Bacteria; phylum Pseudomonadota; class Gammaproteobacteria; order Burkholderiales; family Nitrosomonadaceae; genus Nitrosomonas. Next base: position 1,044 of record JAJFJL010000108.1, read on the forward strand.
GGCCAATTTGTAGTCTTTTAAATCATTATCCATTAGGCGAATACTGCCACTGTGTGCATCCCAGAAGCGTAACAACAAATGAGCAATAGTAGTTTTGCCTGCACCGGATGGCCCAACCAGGGCAACAGTGCTACCTATAGGCACTTTGAAACTAACAGAATTTAGGGTATTAACTAGTACTCTGTCATAGGAGAAATTTACTGCATTCATCTCAATCGCAACGTTTGATGATTTTTTAGTTACCCCCGGCCCATCACTAATTGTTACTGGTGTTTTTTGTACCGCATGTAAGCGCCTAGTTGCACCAAGGGTATTGGCTAGTTGTCGACCAACATGGGAGATTTCAGATACTGGTAGGAATGCAGATAATGCTAGCAATGTTAGCATTGGCAATATACTGTCTGACAATACGCCATTTGAGGTTAAATAAGCACCAGTCACCACAATCGCTAAGCCACCTAAACCAGTTACAATTTCTAACAATGCAGTTTGCCAGCTAAGGTCTCGTAGAAATGGTTGTCGAATAGCTAGATGAGCTTGAATCTGTTTTACAAATTCTTTACGTCTATGTGAAACCTGTTGGAAAGCAATCACTTCATGTAGCCCTTGGATGCTGTCAACCACATAAGCGTTTAACTCGGCTAATGATTCTCGTGCTTTTGAACCTAAATTATCTATCCGTCGACGTAGTAAGAATGGACTTAACCCAACAATCAATAAAAATGGCGACAATACCAAAGCCAGCCAGCCACTATAAAACCCTAAAATAACCAACACTAAGCTTGGCACTAAAATAGCCACAAAAGCTGGTGCAACTGTATGGGCAAAGAAATATTCCACCATTTCTACATCATGAGTTGCCATCGCTACCATATCACCACTACGCCGCCGCACTAAGAATGCGGGAGCGAGTGCTTCCAGTTTTGCATACAGTTTGGCACGCAAATCAGCTAACATCCGAAAAGCCATGTCGTGGGCAACCCAGGATTCCAACCAATGTAGCACACCAGTTAGCGAAGCAAATACTGCTAACCAAATCAGCAAATCATCGTAAGGTTGCTGTGTTTTGACTGCGGCCACGATCAAGGCGCTGAGCAATCCAACACCAATAAAAGCTAATACCCGAATCACCCCAAAAATAAAGGTCAACGACAAGCGCCCTTTATAATTCTGCACATAACCAGATAATTCACCCAGCACACCCCACCAACCTAACCCTTCTGCTTTAAGAATGTGATCATCAACTTCAGGCGTTGCTTGTTGAGATTTTGTCGTAGAAGATGTTTTTACTTGCTGGATGGTAGATTTTTCTGCTGTAGTTTCATTGCCTAATTGTGAAGCCATTAAACGCCAATAGAAATCATGTTGCGCCAGCAGTTGCTGATGAGTACCTGATTCGACAACATGACCATCTTGCAATACAAAAATACGATCACTAGCAATAACACTTGATAAACGATGGGCAAAAATAAGTGTGGTACGGCCCTGCATCAGCCGATCCAAAGCTTGTTGAATCACCGCTTCATTTTCCGCATCTACCGCAGACAAGGCTTCATCTAAAATAAGAATCGGCGCATCACGCAGCAAAGCACGTGCAATTGCAATCCGTTGGCGCTGACCACCAGACAGCCGAATCCCTCGTTCACCAATTACCGTATCATAGCCATTTGGTAATTGTGCGATAAATTCATCTGCATTGGCTTGTTGCGCAGCTAGTTTTAATTCTTCCAGATTTGCTTGGGGTTTGCCAAAACGTAGATTATCTGCAACAGTGCCATGAAATAAATAAGTATCCTGGGAAACTACTGCCAGTTGGCGATAAAGTTCATCGCTAGCAATGGAACGTAGATCTTTCCCAGCAATAGATATTTCACCTTGATCAGGGTCATGAAAGCGTTGCAACAATTTCATGATTGTCGATTTACCTGCGCCACTAGCACCAACAAAACCAACCCGTTCACCTGCCGCCACCTGAAAATCAAGCCCTACATGAGCGGCTTGACGACCTCCTGGATAGGCAAAAGTAACCTTATTAAAACTTACCCTGGGGCTAATTATGCTGTTTGTTTGTTGATCAGCAGTATTTTTCTCAGCCTGCCAACGAACCAATGGTTTGGCATCCAATAAAGCAAACACCCCATGAGCCGCCGATAATCCAACCATCCCTTCATGCAATATCGCACGCATATCACGTTGCGGACGAAACACCTCCACACCAGCTAGCAGAACAATCAGCAATGTTTCTAAACTAGTTTCACCTGTCTGCACACGATAAGCCCCATACCCCAACATTACCGCTGCCCCCAGCGCAATACCAGTATCAGTAATGCCTCGGGTTAGTGAATTAGTCGCCAACACCCACATAGTGCTGCGATAAACCTCATGCGCACGCTGCGCCAACAAGCGCCCCCGCGCCGCACCCTGCCCAAAAGCTTTAAGTGTCGCTAGCCCCTGAATAGTATCTAAAAAGTCTGCCGCATAACGTGCATAGGATTTTTGTCTACGCAAGGAATTTTTACTATCCCACTTATGAAATAATGCCGGAGCCAACAAAGTAAACCAGGCAAAACCAAGCAAAATGGCAGCCAGCGGTAAATCCCAAAAAGCCAACAAAACAAAAATAACTACTGGGGTAATCAATGCCACAAAAAATTGTGGCAGATACTTACCAAAATAAATCTCCAGTTGCTCCACACCCTCAACCATAGTTAACAGTACATCCCCGGTCCGATTCATACCAAAATAAGCTGGACCTAATGCAGTAACCTGATCAAACAAACGTTCTCGCAACAACAGTTGCATGCGTGCAGCAGTCTCATGCGCCAGCATAATACGCCAGTGATCCAAGCCACCGCGCAACACCATAACCCCAGCAATAACTAAAGCAGGAATTAAAATATCAGCAAAACCAGCACCATTAAAAATCAACGCCAACAACCACCCCAACAAAGCCAGTCGTACAACGCCGACTGTTGCAGCAACAATCCCCACAAATACGGTAAAAAAGATACGCAAGCGTAACCCTTGTGTTAATTGCCACAATCTATAGTTTAGAAACATTTTAAGATAACTTTATTGATTATTTAAGACGAGCAAAGACTGCTCAAAATGGGAAGATGGAATCAGCCTAATGATACCTAGCTTTTATTTTTATAGCTCCTCAGTTAAATATTATGGGTGACATGTATAAAACAGTTCATAAATATTTTGATCCTTCACTCTGAGATTATCACGCCGACATACCACTGAAATCTCTAGGCTTATTATTCGCAATTAATTTGATCAACCTAAGAAATGGAATAACTATTATTTTAGTATGGATAAGCGTACATTTCCTTTGTCTGGCTTGGCTCTTGCAATTGCTACTATGTATCTAAGCACCAAATATGATATTGTAAACTTATTCTCGACAATGGAACTTTTACTAAACAAGTTATTAAGACGTTATGGATTACGACAATCACATATTATAAATTTGGTGTGTGTTAGATAAAATGCATAGTGAGTATTATGATATCTGAAGAATAGTACCTAGATCCTGCAAGTGACCGTACATATAATGTGTAACAAATTGTTTCATAGAATTAGTTTTATTCTACGTAGAATACTTATTGATATTCTCAAAGAATAAAGTTTGCTATATGGAACAATCTGTTGTGCAGTATATCTGCGACCACTTGCATGATCTAGGTAGTAATGGATGGTGCAAAAGATCATATACTTCGGACGGCCATAGTTTCAGATTTTATAGTGTGATAATTTTTATCAAGAACAAGGCGCTGAAACAAGCGCATAGCCAACTATGTAATTGTTTCAGTAACGCTGATATTGGCAAAAATGATCCACTAGAAAATCGAAACTATGACCGTTCGAAGTATAATTTCTTTAAGCCTTGTTAATAAATTATTAATTGCATGAGCACATGTATGCCACTTTAGATTTCAATGCTGAAAATTAATTCAAACTACGGTTGTATTTTACTGATCTTTTTTCTGTGTTTCATAACAGACGGATGGGCGAATGATGAGTATGAAATTGTAACCCACTCAGGCGTAAATGAAACAGTCTTATCTACAAATTCGTTACGAGCTATTTTTAGTATGCATTTGAAGTCATGGCAAAATGGAGAAATGATAAAAGTTTACGTATTACCAGATGATAGCCCTTTACACAAAAAATTTGCCAAAGAAAAGCTAAATGTATTTCCTTATCAACTGCGTAATGCATGGGATCGGCTAGTATTCTCCGGTACTGGTCAAGCGCCCAATGTGGTTCATTCAAGTAATGAAATGTTGTCTGCTGTTGCCAGCACCCCTGGCTCAATTGGATATTTGGAAATTAATTATATTAATGATGATTTAAATGTACTTAAGATTAAATAATAGAGCTAACTGCTACATTAGTTTTTTAATTAAATTCGTCATCATATTGAACATTGGTGTTGTACAAGCTCAGAAACAAGATGACAATCCAACTAATGCTAACATAGCAACTTCAGCATCTGACTGGTTTGATAAATTAACATCGCCATATAATTTACAAATTCACGGATTTGCAAGCCAGGCATTTATTTCAACTTCAGATAATAATTTCTTTGGTAATACTAATGATGATGGCAGTTTTGGTTTTACTGAGGCTGGGTTGAATGCTTCATTACAACCATTATCCAGATTACAATTGTCGGTACAGGTTTTATCACGACGTGCAGGGCATGGAAGCTCAGGTATACCAAGGCTTGATTTTGGTTTTGCCGATTATCGAATGTTCTCTCATGAAGCAAATCAATTTGGAATACGTGTAGGACGGTGGAAGAATCCATTTGGTTTTTATAATGACACGCGTGATGTAGCTTTTACAAGACCAAGCATCATATTGCCGCAATCTATTTACTTTGACCGAACACGCAATATCGCACTTTCTTCAGACGGTGTACAGCTATATGGTGAGTCCTCACATTCTCGCTTTGGTAGTGCTTCAGTTCAATTTGGAGTAGCCAGTCCAATTGTTGGTAACAAGGACACTGAATCATCTTTTCTTGGTGGGCACCAAGAAGGTAACTTAACCCCAGATGTGTCTTATATTGGCCGTGGTCTTTATGAAACTAATGATAAACGGATTCGCTTGGCAGTTAGTGGAATATGGTTAAACATGGGTTACGACCCTTCAGCGAATGATGTTTTAGAATCTGGAGCAATACAATTTGCACCAATTTTCTTCTCTGCGCAATATAATACCGAGCGCTGGAGTTTGACATCTGAGTATGCAATTCGTCACTCAAAATTTAAAAACTTTAATAATCCAGTATTAGATAGCTTAGATTTTTTTGGTGAAAGCTTCTATTTTCAAGGTGTTTATAGATTCTCTCCAAAATGGGAGGGAGTTTTGCGCTACGATGTTCTTTTTACAGACAGAAAGGATAAAAGTGGCAAGAAATTTGCTGCCGCATCCGGGCGCCCTGCCCACAGTCGTTTTGCTAAGGATATCACAGTAGGTTTGCGCTGGAATGTTACCCATGCCTTTATGTTGCGTACTGAATATCATTATGTGAATGGAACAGCCTGGCTTTCGACATTGGATAATCCAAATACTTCAAATACTCGTCAACACTGGAATCTCTTCGCCATTCAGGCCTCGTATCGTTTTTAATTTGGAGATTTAATGACAAAGGACTCCATAATAAATACCGTGGTGACACCTTCTTCTTTTTCCGATCATGAAGCATCTAATTTTCTGAGTTTAAAGTGGAAAATACTGATGCTAAGTAGCTTAATTCTATGTGTGATGGTGGTGTCTTTTTGTACTGTTAGTTATCTTGGCCAGATGGCTAATTTTGAAAATATGCAGGATACTGAATATCAGCGTCACGTACGCGAAGTCAATGCATTGATAAAGAATTCTTCCCAAAATTTACACCAGATAGTCGAAACAATACCGTTTTTGGAAGGTATGGCAGCAGCTATGAGAGAGGATAACGGAGAAAATATCAGCCATGTATTTGATCGACATTGGTCATTGCTACAGTTTAATAATGGTGTTGAATTTGTACATTTTTACAATAAATCAAATCAACGCATAGCTAGTTGGAACATTCATGAACCAGTTTTATGTGGCCAGAATGCAAGATTTGATTGTGCAAATGATGCCATATTACGCTGGGTCAATCATGTTAATCAGTACGAAAAACCAGCAAGCCCATTATTTTGTGTGGAAAGTTGCAAGCAGCTTATTATTGCTCCGTTATTAGTTGAAGGTGAGAAAGTAGGCGTCGTTGCAATGGGAGTTTCTTTGGCAGATACTTTTCTAAGATTTAAAAGTATAACAGAGACTGATATTGGTTTATTTATTAAACATCATAAAAGTTTTAATAATCAAAATGATACGGTAATGTCTGCATGGGATATTCGTGTAACCGCGCTTACCAACAAGAAAAAAAATATTTTACTTCTCCAGCAAGCTGAGCACAAATTTCAGGATATTGCTAATTTGAAAGATGGCGTTGAAATTATTTGGAACAATCAATACCAACAAATCAAATTATTTCCTTTGGCAGGATCAGCAGATCTGGGTAGTCAAGCATACTTTGTTGTTATAACAGATGTGACTCGTGCAGTTAGAAATATCCATGAATCAGTTTGGAAAATTGCATTTATTGGCTTATTTGGCCTTATATTCTCCGAGATACTATTATTTATTATCCTCACCAGATTATTGTTTCGGTTAAAGAGCTTTTCTTTTTCCTTGCCTCTATTAGCTAATCGTAATTTTAAAAAATTTAGGGCCTCACTTTTATTAACTAAGAGCAAGTATCAAGTTAATGACGAAATTGATGTGCTTTATAAAGCCGCAGCCACACTTTCACATCAATTAGAAGAATTGGAAGAAAAAGTTTCATATCGAACTAAGATGTTAATTGAGCAAAAGAATGAGCTGAGTAAAGAAAGAGATTTTGTTGCAAATTTATTAGATACTGCACAAGTAATTGTGTTAACACAAAATGCAAATGGTAATATTCTTACACTAAATTCCTATGGTGAAATGCTAACTCACTATAAAGAAAGCGAATTAGATGGCACACCATTTCTTCATATCCTTGATTTAGAAAGTGTTCAACAGAATTTAGCTTCAGACCTTAAAAAAATACGACTTGGACAACAAAGACAATTTCGCCATGAAACAATTACTAATTGTAAAGACGGCTCTGTACGACATGTAGTGTGGTTACACTCGCATTTAGATTGGCGTTTAGAAGAAGACCCTGCTGTATTATCGGTCGGTCTTGATGTTACTGAATATAAACGTGTAGAAGGAAATTTGGCCTGGTTAGCTGACCATGACCCGTTAACCAACCTCTTTAATCGACGTCGTTTTAGCGAAGAATTAGAGCACGTATTAAGTTGGACTGATAGATACGGTCATTCTGGTGCTTTATTATTCTTTGATTTGGATCGATTCAAATACGTTAATGATACTAGTGGACACCAAGCTGGTGATGAATTACTTAAAATGATAGCTAAAATGTTAGCACACACGACACGTGCTAATGATATAACAGGACGCCTTGGAGGCGATGAGTTCGCCATAATTTTACCGGAAATAAAAACAGACGATGCCATTGGAGTTGCCAAGAAGGTTCTTGCTTATTTAAATGAAGCTAAATTAACAATCAACGGTAGAACACATAAAATCTCAGCAACTATCGGTATTGCTACTTTTCCCAAGCATGGAAACAATGTTTATGATTTATTGGCCGCCGCCGACCTTGCCATGTATCAGGCAAAAGAAACCGGTCGTGGTGCTTGGCATTTGTTTTCTGAAGCAGATAGCAGTCGTGAGCGTATGCATACTGTCATGTATTGGAAAGAAAAAATTGAATATGCATTGACACATGATTGTTTTTTACTTTATCTGCAACCAATTGCAAATATTAAAAGAAAGAATATTGAATATTATGAAGTGTTATTACGTATGCGCGATAAGGATGGCTCAATACATACCCCCGCTGGTTTTATTTCGGTGGCAGAACATACTGGGCTTATTCATTCCATTGATCACATGGTATTACGCAAAGCCATTGCATTGGCTGCAGAAATTAATCAAAACGGACTCCAAATTAAATTTTCAATTAACTTATCTGCGCATGCGTTTAATGACCCTGAATTATTACCAACAATAGAACATGAGCTAACCATAAACAATGTTGACCCAGAAATTATTGTGTTCGAAATAACCGAAACAGCTGCATTGCAAGACTTACCAGCTGCACGTAGTCTTATGATAGATATTAGAAAGTTAGGGTGCGGTTTTGTTCTTGATGATTTTGGTGTTGGTTTTTCTTCTTTTTATTATTTAAGAGAATTACCGGTTGATACAGTCAAACTTGATGGTTCATTTATACGTGACTTGGCTCAAAACACAGATGATCAAATTTTAGTAAAAGCATTATGCAGTGTGGCTAAGGGCTTTAATAAAAAAATCACCGCTGAATTCGTGGAAAATGAAGAAACATTATCTTTATTAGAAACCATGGATATTGACTACGCACAAGGCTATTTTATCGGCAAACCAACATATTATGTTGACATCATATCCAAAATGAATGCCACTATAGAAAATAACAAGGTAAAACCTAAACCCTGCAAGTGATCGCACACATACTGCACAACAGATTATTCCATATAGCAAACTTTATTCTTTGGGAATATCAATAAGTATTCCACGCAGAATAAAGTTCACTCTATGAAACAATTTGTTACATATTACATG
>JAJFJL010000109.1 GCA_021774055.1 Nitrosomonas sp.
TTTGATTTGTTACTCCCTCTTGTAATTCATTAATTTTTTCTTGAAGCCAATCTTCACCGGTAATTTGATAAGCCTCATTGAAACATTGTAAGGCTTTCTGCGGATGTTTCTTCTGGATATGTTTTCTTGCTCTTTTTAATAGATCTTTAACCCTACCATTTTGTAATTCTTGGTCACATAGTAGAATTTTCTTTTCGAGATCTTTTAGGCCACCAATTTTTTCAGCTAATTCGAATTGTTTTTTAGCTTGTAGATAGTTTCCTTTAGTAAAAAACTTTTCTGCAGTTACTAGTATAGATGCAACATCCTGAGTATTATTTTTCATGATATATAAGATGTAAATAATTGTTATTAAATGGTTAATCTAATGTAATCTTTATTTGTTCTCCTGGTTCTAGCGTGTGGTCAGTGTTTGCATCGGTAATTAATTGGACATTAGCTTTTGAAAATTTATTGATTATAGAAGTTAATGTATCATCTTCCGTTATTGTGTATTTCCAATAAATCTTATTGTTTTCTTTGTGAGTTATACGCGGGTAAATTATTTTTGATAAAGAGGCATCTTCTAGTATCCTAAGTTGCATCCCTTGCCAGATTGTATGAATACCTATATTAGGATTATGCTCTAACAACACAGGATAATAATGTCCTGAACCATAGTATTTCTCAGCAAGTTGCCATAAGCTATCTTGTGCTTTGATGGTATAAATCCAGAATTTAAGATTGCCATAAATATCTTTACTTCTTGGTTCAAGTGGTGATGTGAGAGAGTTACTAGGTTGCCTGGTATCTAATTGTCCGACCAGATATGTTAGTGCTTCTATTTCAAGTTTAACTTGATTAAAGTTCGCATTTTGATTGAAGTTTATTTCATGCAGATAAACTAACTGTTTTTTTATTTCGGTTAACAGTTCCGTATTAGCTTGAGATTCCACAAATCGTAATTCAGGCTGTTGATCTTTTAATGAAATAAGAAAGCTTATCAGGCTAAGGAATAAAGCAAGGGTAGCTATAAGAATTACAATATTTTTAGTATTTAAATTGTTTTTCTCTTCCTTTGGGTTATCAGGCAAATTATCTAATACTCGAAAACAACTTAAGTCTGCATCACATTGAGGGCACTGTGTTTTCTCTGCAGAAACAGACTTTAATTCGCAGACAGGACAAGTAATATCCATTTTATTTTAATCCACTAAGGAGTGTTATTTGTCACCTAGAACTCACTGGCGACCGTACATATAATTGAATCCAACAAGTAACCGTATTTATTAAATACAACAGATTTCTTCTTATCGTGAATTATATTTCTTGAAAATTTCTAGCGGTATTTCACACTGGATTTTACGCTATTAAATAAGTTGTTGTATATTATAGGTACGATTACTTGCATGGCCTAAGGGCAAGTTTAAATGGATAAAGTATTATTACTTCGTCCCCCAGGAACGTGCATGAAATAATAACGCATATAAATCACCCAGAATAATGATAAAGAAATTTGGCACCCTTCATTATCCGGTTTACACTTCTCAATAAAACACCCCTCCGTCATTCATGCTAAAAGCATGCAGGAATGACGGAGGAGCAGATATTTTTGGAAATTAAAAATGTAAATCACTTTCTAATAGATATGAAGGATGACAGAAATTCAAACATACTTATAACACCTGACTTCTTTAACACTGCTACGGTAATTTTAACCCCAGATAATTATAGTTTTTTAGCGTGATGGCAAGCGTTTCTAAGGCATTATTGCAATATCTTTGTGAATAGTGAATATTTTTTCTTCATCTGCGCTAACAATTTTATTAACCTCAGGCATTATTTCATCTAACAAACTACTTATTTTATCGGAGTCTTGTTCTACGATAGCCTTTGTGATGTCCGTCAACGACTGGGAAAATTTATATGCCTTAGTTTGGTCTGTTCGCGCACATATTGTTTCTGCTTTCTGGATCTCAATCAGCAATTGAACTATGCCAAGTTTGTCTAGTGTCTCTTGAAGATTATCAATTGCTTGATTATTCTCTTCATAGGTTCCATGTTCATCCATCTCACGTAGGTGTTTTACTGCCTCACGAATCTCATCTTTAACTTCAGGAGAAATAGCAAGATCAAAATCATATAGTGCTGATTCAGCATATGTAATGGCACCTTGGCTAAATTGCTCATCGGCGGCTAATTTCTGAGCTTTTTCGATTTGCATAGCAGCTTTATCACAGGCTATCGCGTCAACTTTATGGTTTTTTGGATCAACAATTTTGTCAATAGTTTTTATTGCTAATAATGCACGACTAAGAAGATCTTCCATGATGTATTTTTTATATTCTAGTTTATTAGCCTCTGTAATTAATTTTTCCAAAGATAAAAATAGTTGCTCATCAGCTTTTCCTCTTGAAAGAGTTTTAGAAAGTTTAATATCAGGGAATTCTTTTAACGCAGCACTTACTTCAATTAAATTATTCTCATCTATCTTGAGCGTGACTTCCACATGAAGAGATGACTCTGGATCTACTTCCTCGTTTTCTTCTAATTCATTAAGATCAAACCCTAGCCAAAGATCACCAATATTTTCTTCTTTTCCATTTACCTGGTTAGAAAACCTCATGTGAACAAGCTCTTGTCTTAAATCAACCAGCTTAAATGTTTCTGTTTTCTCAAAAGGAAGCGGGGTATTTTGTTCAACAAAAAGGTACCTCTCATTATTTTCTAAATGAATATAGTAATCATGTGCGCTGGAATGCACGATATCCCATACACCTGTTTCAACCGTATACGCATCCAAGTCAAAGCCACATTTCTCACAAAGGTTTGCTGTTTGTAACACAGAGTGACCGCACTGTGGACACTCGTAAGTCTCGGCCAAACGATGACTAAGAATCGCTGCCCCTTCTGCAATAGCTAGCATAGGACGTTTATGAAGCATAACTTTTTCTACGCCAAACATTTGTTGCATAGCTTCAATTATCTTAGGGATTTTTGAGCTGCCGCCAACTAAAAGTACTTTATCAATCAAATCTGGAGAAAACTGTAGATCCTCAAGGGTTTTTGATGTTAGTTGAACTGTTGCTTCAATGACTGGGGCGATAATGTCATTAAATTGATCACGTGTTAACTCAATATCAATATCTATCGTATCGCCATCTTGATCTTTTAAAACGCCTAAAATTTCAATACAAGCTTCATCTTCTTTACTCAGCTGAATTTTTGCTTTTTCTACTTGTTCTTGTAATTCACCAAAAAATAAATTACGCTGCTTTTCGTGTTGTTTTTCCAATAATACTGAAATATCGTCAATCTGGTTCTCATTGGCAATTTCTTTTAATATATGTTTAGCAAGAAGGTGGTCAATTTCACTCCCTCCGAGCCACATATCGCCACCTTTTCCTTGTTCAATAAATTGCCCGCCGCTGATAGTTAATACCGATAAATCAAAAGTTCCACCACCAAAGTCAAAAACAAGAATAGTCTTTGCTTCATCATCTTTAATGTTATCAACACCAAATGAGATCGCAGCAGCAGTTGGCTCTGGAAGAAGCCTGCGTACTTTTAAACCGGCTAAAACAGCAGCTATCCTAGTTGCATGCTTTTGCTTGTCATTGAAATAAGCAGGAACAGTTATTACTACATACTCCACATTATCATTCAATGATGCTTCTGCATCAAAACGACATTTCTCTAATATTTTTGCAGAAATTTCTTCCGGTGTATATTCTTGGTCATTTAGCACAATAGCTAAACTATTCTGGGTACCTTTAGTTTGTTGTTTAATCTGGTAAGACAACCGGTGATCGGTAATCATATCCTGAACTTCAGGATCATTGAAGCTTCTTCCTATCAGTCGCTTAATTAGTGTAACTGTATTTTGTGGTTTTTGCTTTATCCATTCTAATGCGTGTTTTCCAACAATAAACTCTGGCTTGGAAACAGGTAATTTACTTGTCTTAAGAGTAACGCAAGATGGCGTGATCAGATCTCCCTCTGCATTCTTTAAAATTTCAGTATTTATTTTTTTTATTGCGAATACTGAATTAGTTGTTCCTAAATCAATACCTATAGATTTTGACAAAACTTTATTCCTTCTAATGATAAGGGACAAGGAAATAATAAATCATCCATTTAGACTTATCCTTTTACTCTGATTCTTTGTTGGTTCTACGGTTACATAGAACAACTATGCGCCCTACGAACTGCCTCAAATCAGAGCAAAATAACCTCGCCTAAATTGGATGATTTATTATTTCCTTGCCCCTAAACTCAGAACATTTCTGTATATATTCTAAGTGTTGTTGTAGATTTAAATTCTAATATTTCAGATTTTTGAATAACTTTTAGCTCACGCTACACATGCTTGTGATACACATATTTTACAAGTGGGTATATACATATTACCTAGATCCTGCAAATAATTGCACGTATACCGTATAACAATTTGTTACATATTATATATACGGTTGTTTGTAGGATCTAGGGGGTAGGCAGAGTATATCAGGGGCGGTCTATTAACTTGAGTGTGACATTAGTAGTTATAGGTTCATTAATCAATGGCTGTTAGCACGATCTTTCTTTTTTCAAATACCGCTCTCTGATAAACTCTAGGTTCTAATTGTTATACCCGACAAACCCAAGGAGCTATGAATGTTTGACAAATCTGATCGAATTTCAATGTATGGCAACATATTTGTTGTATTTTTTGGAATTTTTGTAGTGCTATGTAGCGATTATGTTGCAACAGGCCTATTAATTACTATTTCTGCTTTATTGCTTTTGTATGTTTTACGTTGGCTAAATAAAACTGTATTTACTATTTCTTGTTTAGATAGAATATTGACGATTCAAGATGATAACGGTGTGAAAGCAGTAGAAGTTCAAAAACAAACAATAACTGTTAATCGCTCTGGACAAACTGAATTCTGGTGTAATAACATCCAATCTGAAGGTGCAGTTAGCTATATTGATATTAATGGTCAATCACCAGCTGAGCAAAAACAAGAAGGTGAACAGACTAGTGCCTTAATTAAATTTGATGCACCATTGAAAACAGGTGCAGCACTTGACTTAGTTTTATCTTATAGTCATAACAATGCGTTCAAAAAAGCCCAGCAAACTCTGGTTCATATTATTGATAATGAAACAAAACAGTTACATTTAGTAGTTGAATTACCTAAGGGTAGATCTGTTGATTCAGCAAGACTTTTCCGTAAATATAATGGCCAGGATGAGCAATTACTCCCACCGATTATAATTGGGAAAAGTAAGATTGAGGCTGAAGTTAATAATCCACCGCTTGGAGCAATATACTATTTGCAATGGGATTCGCATAAAGAAAATATGATCACTAAAATGGATGATTACTTTTTCAACAGCTAGTTCTAGCAAGAAATATATTGATATCTAGACCCTGTATAAGTGATTTACATGATCTAGTGCCTTGTACGCTAAATAACCTGGAAAATATGGGGAATACAAAAATTGTCGAGAACAAGGCGAAGAAACGCAGGCATATTGAGTATACGTCAAGCTTCTTCAACGCAGTTATCGGCAATTTGTGCCACAGATTTTCCTGGTTATTTAGGCGTACAATGTTTATGTACTAGCTATTCCATTATGACGTAACAACGCATCAATTTTTGGCTCACGTCCGCGAAATGCAACAAATGATTCAAGTGCCGGGCGACTGCCTCCCACAGCTAGAATTTCATTACGAAAACAGGTTCCGGCTTCTTGATTAATTACGCTATCTGAGTCGCTTTCTTCAAACATGCTATAAGCATCTGCAGATAATACTTCGGCCCATTTATAGCTGTAATAACCGGCAGCATAGCCACCGGCAAAAATATGAGCAAAACTATTAGGAAAACGACTGTATTCGGGTGGCTTAATAACTGCAACTTTCTTACGTATTGCGTCAAGTTGTTGCAAAACAGTTTGACTCCCTTTAGGATCAAAATCAAAATGTAAGTGCATATCAAACAATGAGAATTCAATTTGCCTAAGCATCTGTAATCCACTTTGAAAATTCTTTGCCGCTAACATTTTATCAAATAAATTTCTAGGAAGTGACGCACCACTATCAATATGTTGTGTCATATTGGTTAGTACTTCCCATTCCCAGCAAAAATTTTCCATAAACTGGCTAGGTAGTTCCACTGCATCCCACTCCACACCATTAATACCAGACACTCCTAAGTCTTCCACTTGTGTTAACAAGTGGTGTAAACCATGACCAAATTCGTGAAATAATACATTAACTTCATTATGAGTAAATAATGCTGGGCGTATTTTCCCGTTAATATTAACAGGTGCCGAGAAATTACAATTAAGATATGCTACAGGTGTTTGAATTCCATTATCATCAGATTGACTATTTTCGATTCGTCTTCGAGTAATAGCGTCATCCATCCAAGCGCCACCGCGTTTAGTTTCACGCGCGTACAAATCAAGATAGAACTGTCCAATTAACTTGCCTTCAGAATTCTGTATATCAAAAAACTTAACGTCTGTATGCCAGCATTGAATATTTCGTGACTCTTTTGCTTGAGTAATTTTAATCTGATATAAATTCTCTACTAGTTTAAACATACCTGGTAACACTTTTGTCTCAGGAAAATATTGCTTAACCTCCTGATCTGAAAATGCATACCGATCTTCACGTAACTTTTCACTGGCATAAGTTAAATCCCATGACTCCAGCTTATTTAAGTCTAATTTGCTAGCCGCAAATTGTGCTAACTCCTGCAAATCATGTTCCGCATGTGGGCGTGCTTTGGTAGCAATATCATTTAAAAAATCTAATACTTGATGAGGTTTTGTAGCCATTTTTGTTGCTAGCGATACCTCTGCGTAACAATTAAACCCTAGCATTTCTGCTTCCTCTTTACGCAGAGCAAGGATTTTATTAATTAATGGCATATTGTCTAGTTCATTGGTCTCATCAGCAGTTGAAACAGAGCGATCCAATTCACTGGCGCGGATTGCATAAGCATGGTACATTTTTTCACGTAACGCCCGATTATCCGCATATTGCATGACAGGTAAGTAAGAAGGCATTTGTAAAGTAAACTTCCAACCAGATTTATCATCTTTTTCCGCCACCTGCTTGGCAGTTTGCAATACATCTTCAGGAATACCAGCCAACTCCTCAATATTATCAATTAATAATGAAAACTTATTTGTTGCATCAAGTAAATTATCACTAAACTTGGATGAAAGTGCGGATAGTTCTTCCTGAATCTTTAAAAAGCGTGCTTTTTTATCTGTTGGTAATTCAGCACCACCAAGTCTAAAATTTCGTAGTTCATTTTCAATTATTTTCTTCCTGGCAGTACTAAGATCATCAAATTCCGAACTATTTCTTAATTTAGTGAATTTTTCAAATAATTGTTGATCTTGTGATAATTCTGCGTAGAACTGAGTTATTTTTGGTAGATTGGCATTATATGTTTCACGCAATTCTGGGCTATTCATAACTGCGTTCAAATGGGATATTTGTCCCCAGGAACGCGCTAAATACTCGTTAATATTTTCCATTGGTTGTACAAAATTTTGCCAAGTAGGTGTATCTACACTGCATTTTGTTGTGCTAATTACCTTCCTGCTATCACCCAATAGCTTCTCTATTGCAGGTGTTATATGTTCGTTTTTAATATCTGTAAAACAAGGTAATCCAGAAAAATCTAGTAATGGGTTAGTCATGTTGCTCCAGGTTAATTTTGTTATAAAGTTTAATGATTATTTACAGTGTTTGGGGTCTTGTGTAGGGCGGATGAATTACAATGCATATCCCTTTACTGTTACATACAAAATGGGACTGCCAGCTTAGAACGAGACAAGATATGGCATCCGTCAATATCCACCCACCGTAATTCCTGCATGTTTCTAGCAGGAATCCAGGATAGCCCCGGCATGGATTCCTGCTAGAAACATGCAGGAATGACGAGGGGGATGTTTCTTAATTACAAGTTTTGTCCAGTCTTAAGTTGGCGGCCATATTCCTAATCGGTATCTTGATAAACAATATCGCCATTGATTAAGGTATATTTTACTTTTCCTGGAATCTCCATTCCCAAAAAAGGAGTATTCTTACTCTGACTTTTAATGGTAGTTATGGTTACCTTCCAATATTGTTCTGGGTCAAGAATACATAGATCAGCTGCTGAATTTAGCGACAAATGACCTGCATCAATACCTAATATTCGCGCTGGTTGTTGAGTAATTTTAGCGAAAGCTTTAATTAGTGAAATTCGTTTCTCAGTTGCCCACTTTAGAGTAAAAGGTAATAATAATTCCACACCTATTGCGCCAATTTCAGCTTGACCAAAAGGTAGTAGTTTTGCATCATCATCAACCGGTGTATGGTCCGAACAAATCGCATCAATCGTTCCATCTAACAAGCCAACACTTAATGCATCTCTATCACTAGTACTCCGTAATGGTGGCACAAGATGACAATTGGTATCAAAAAAACCAATGTCCATATCTGAAAGATACAAATGATTAAAGCTGATATCACAGGTGATAGGTAGACCTTGTCGTTTAGCGGCACGAACCATTTCAACACCTTCCATGCTAGAAAGACGACATAAATGTACGCTAACACCTGTTTCTTTGACCAATAAAATAATATTTGATAAAGCTATAGTTTCTGCACACACAGGAATTACTGGCAGCCCTAAACGTGTTGCTATCTCGCCATCATGGGCGACACCGTTGTGTGTTAAATGTGCATCCTGGGGGCGTAGCCATACACTAAAACCAAAGGTTGAAGCGTAGCGCATGGCTTGCATCATTACATGTAAATTTGTTAGTGCTACATTAGATTGACCAAATACAATACAGCCTGCATCATGTAATTCAGCCATTTCTGTCAAACGGGTACCACTTAAAGCTTTTGTTAATGCACCAATTGGATACACTCGTGCTAAATTTAAATTTTTAGCACGGTGCTTGAGCATTTTTACCAGCCCAGGTTCATCTAATGGTGGGTCAGTATCAGGAGGGCACGCTAAACTAGTTACTCCACCAGCTACAACGGCGAACATTTCTGATTCAAGCGTGGCTTTATATTTTAATCCCGGTTCACGCAATCGTACTGATAAATCAATTAATCCTGGGCACACGATACATCCTTGTGCATCTATAATACGATCTGCAGAAAAAGTATCAGGAGCAAACCCTAGTGACAGAATTTTGCCTGCCGCAATAAAAACATCTTGAATAGCATCAATACCATTCTTTGGGTCAATCAAGCGCCCATTTTTAATATGAATTTTCATTTCTTATTTGCGCTAGAAGATTGCTTAGGAAAAGGTATTTGGCGGCAAAAGAAAAGATTTTAAAGGTGTAGTTAAAATTATTTAGCTAACAGAAGTAATTTCTTTGTTTAACTGCTGTAAGGTACGTAGTGGGTCTGTTGCTTGTGTAACAGGCCGTCCAATCACAAGATAAGTTGCCCCATTTTCAATTGCTTGACGTGGTGTTGCAATACGTTGCTGGTCATCTATACTTGCATCTATTGGGCGTATTCCTGGTGTTACCAGATGAAAATTACTGTCTACTTGTGTTCTTAAATATGCCGTCTCTAATGGTGAGCATACTACACCATCAAGTCCACAATCATGTGCCAGTAATGCCAATCGTCTAACAATTTGTTCTGGCGTAGGACCTAATCCAATCTCATGTAAATCATCAGGCCCAATACTGGTTAGTAAAGTAACTGCAATTAATTTTGTGGTGCCAATTGGTAAAGCTTGTCTTGCGGCAAGCAGCATCTTTCTTCCTCCTAGTGCATGAACATTAACCATCCATACACCCAAACTGGCCGCAGATTTACAAGCACCGGCTACAGTATTTGGAATATCATGAAACTTTAAATCAAGAAAAATTTCGAAACCACTCTGCATTAATTTTTCAATTAACTTAGGGCCTGCTATGGTGAAAAGTTGTTTACCAACTTTTAGCCTACATAGCTTCGGATCTAATTGTGCCGCTAGAACTAATGCTTGTTCTGAATTATTGTAATCCAGTGCAATAATAATACGTGGGTCATCCATATTTTAAATAATAGTAGAAATAATGGTTAGTGAATAGTTAAGAATATGGAAATTAATAATTGCCCAATTATAAAAATATAACCTGCAAATATAAATTAGGCTATTTTTAAACTTGAATATCGAATATAACTAATTGTAATTGAATTTATTTCTTTATACCAGACTCAAATTATCTAGTGCCGCTCGCCAAGTTAACTTGGCAGCATCGTTTCTTAACCCCACCCTTTAAAATAACATAGCTGGTGGGTACTAAAAACAATGTTACAAAAAAAGAAAATAAGACACCAAAAGCAATGGTTACAGCCATTGGCATAATTTTTTCAGCATCGTAGCCTTGCGCGCTAATAAGTGGCATTAAACCCACAAAAGTTGTTATCGTTGTCAAAAATATGGCACGGAAACGAGATTTACTAGCAAGAACTGTAGCCTTATAAAGAGGTATTTTTTGCTGTAAGTTTTTATTAATTTGAGTAATTAAAATTAGACTATCATTAATTACAATACCTCCTACGGCAAATAAGGCAACATAAGATTCAAGGGACAATGGAATCTTTAGCAACAAATGACCAATAACAGCACCAATAAACCCAAAAGGAATCGCGAGCATAATTACTAACGGTTGTGTGTAGGAGCGCAGCGGTATCGCCAACAGCGTATAAATACCGAATAAAGCTAATGCACCATAAAACCATAGTTCAAACATCGCTTTTTCTTGTTGTTGTCTAGATTGACCAGGCTTAATTTCTAAACCTGGGAACTGCGCTTCCAATTGTGGAATAACACCTGTATTTAAATCACTCAAAATAGTTTCAACATTGGTTACATCACTATAAACTTCGGCACTGACTAGCTGTATCCGTTCACGATCCTGTCTTGTAACTTGAGCAAAACCTGCAGCATATTCAGCCTTAGCAAGCATACTAAATGGAATCTGTTCACCATTACCTAGCTTAATTGGTAGATCGTACAAGTTATCAAGTGTGAGTCTATCTGCGTAAGCTAATCGCAACATAACTCGAATTTCATCTTGATTTTGAAAAAAACGCTGTACTTCTAGCCCTAAAAAACTATGCCGTACTTGCTCTCCTAGGCTATGCATAGTTAACCCATAAGCTGCTGCCATCGGTTTCAGTTTAAGACGCAATTCAGTCTTGCCCGCCTGCATAGAGCTAGCCACACTGTGTACACCATTGTATGCTGCAAGCTTATCTTTAAGTATTTCACCCGCAGCGCTTTGTTGTGCGGTATCTGCTGCTGTCAATACCAATTCAATAGCTTTGCTATGATTCTCAGCGGACAAACCAAAATCACGTGGCCATACCGTTTGGAAGGTAAGCGTGGTATTCGCTGGTAATTCACCAAAACGCTCTTGCCATTGTTTTACAATTTGTCCCATTCTGTCACGTACACGTTCGTCTATAGCTATTTCAAGGTTAATAAAACCCCAGTTGTCATTAATTAGAGTAAGAACATGTCGGATGCTATCGTTATTTTCTAGCGATGAATCCATTTCCAGTTCAATATTTAGCTCTGCTCGAATCTCGTTAGCAATATCTTCAAGACGTGAAATTTGTTGATTAACTTCATCAAAAGAAGTGCCAACAGGTAGTGTCAATGTGGTGTGTAAATAATAATCATCTACTGGTGCATCAATAACACTAGGAATTCGATTGGATAAAACTAATGCGCTCATAATTAGCAATAAAACAATAAATCCTGCGCAAACTATATAGCGTAAATGAACTGCTGTTTGTAACATAGGCACATAAATGGAGTTTATTAGCCATTGCAATCCTGTGGTTACCTGTGCTTGTATTGATGAGATAAAACTGGTTTGTTTAACTAAAACCTTTTCTCCCGCCAAATGAGCTGGCAAAATTAGTAATACTTCAAGCATAGAAAATGCCAATGCCAGAAGGATTACCACAGATACGTTATACATTAAATGACCGGTAAATCCTGGCAGAAAAAGACCTGGTACAAATGCAATCATTGTCGATAACACCATCAATACCACCAACGGTGAAATTTCAGCTATACCTTTGATTGCACCAGATAAACCAGGATTGCCATGTTCTTGGTGGGTATAAATACGCTCACCAACAATAATAGCGTCATCCACTACCACACCTAAGATTAGAATTAATGCTGCAATGGTATAAGTATTTAGTGAAATATCTAATATTGGGATAAACCAGAATGCCCCTAAAATAGATATTAAGATCCCACTGCTGACCCAAAATGCAATGTGAGTTTGTAGTGTTAATGTCAAGATTATAAAAATTAGAATAAAACCAAGAATGGCATTATTCAATAACATGGACATACTTTGTTCATAGTATTTTGACCAATCGTCCCAAGTTATTACCTCAATATCAGAGGGTAATTCCGGTTTAAATATAGCAATTACTTCATCAACGGCAGCCACTGTTTTTCCGATTTGATGTTTCGGCCAAACAAAAATTTCCATTGCTTGCTTACCGTCTGATTTGACTAACAAGTCTTGCTCGCGCACTGTTTCAGTGATCTGCGCAATATCACCCAATAGCAGACTTGCGCCATGATTAGTATGACGCAGCTCAATTGCTGCATAGTCGTCAATATTCATTGCTTGCTGGTTACTCTTCAGCAACAACTTACCATCTTTATTTTTAAGTTCACCAGCCGGAATATTTTTAGATGACTGTCGGATAAGCGCAGCAATTTCTTCAAAACTAAGTTTGTAGCGGCGCAAATCTAATTCGCTTATTTCAATTGATATTTCAAAGGGTAATTCTGGGAAGGGTGAAAGCAAACCAATATCTGGATGTGCACTTAATCTAGCCTGTAAGCGGTCACGGTAACGTTGCAAAATATGTGTATCAGCTTCACCACGAAGTACCACTATGATGGCAAGTATGCCTGATTTTAATTCTTTAACCGTTAACTTCTCAGCTTCTTTAGGAAATACGGTAATTACATCCAGACGTGCTTGCACTGCGGCTTGAAAACGTGCTGAATCTACGTTTGGATCAAACTCTACGATTACACGACATAATGCTTGACTTGCAGTTGAGTTAATATGTTGGAGGCCTTCCAAATCATGAATAGCCTCTTCAATTGGAATACACAAGGCTTGCTCTACTTCACCAGGACTAGCACCATCATAGGCGATTTCAATAAGCAACTGATGTTTAAGTTCGGGAGGAAAAACATAGCGCTTAGCTACGGAAAGACTGTGTAAACCACCAGCAATAATTAATAACATAAGCAGGTTTGCCGCAACTGGATTTTTGGCAAACCAGATAATTAACTTCATTGGCTTGCGGTTACATCAATATGCTTTTCTTTTTTAACGAGCATATGTGTACGATAATCATTTTTTACAGTAGATAGTTGAGGTATTACATGTAACCCTTCAATTGGCCGAAGCATTCCAGCAACAAGCACTTGCTCACCAGTATTTAACCCAGCATTAATGATTACCTGCTTCGCTTCATGTTTCAGTACTGCAACCGTGCGTAAGCGAAGTCGATTCTCTATGTCAATGATAGCCACCTGATTATCATTAAGTAATACACTGCTAGGTAAAACTACTAGATTATCAAACCAGCGTCCTTCAATCATGGCTTCTACAAATAAGCCCAATGGTAATTCAACTGATGTCTGTTTAACTGCGTTTGATTCATCTGCAATAAGCCCAAAAGGATCGGGGACTTGAGCAACAACTGTTATCATGCCAGTATTTTCATCAACAACCCCCTCACTGCGTACAATATGACCATGCCAGGTCTGTTTTTGTCCCAGGTGCATTGCATGCAAAACAACCTTTGATGAGTGAGAGCCATTAACCGCAGCAGGAAAATCAACCAAAGCTAAAGCATGATTACTCAAAGGCAAACGAACCTCAGCTAACTCACTATTGTATATAGTACCTAGTGCGATACCGCGCGTAAGGTATTGTCCGATATCGGCCATCTTAGTGCGTACTCTGCCATCAAATGGTGCGCGTATTTCAGTACGTTGTCTTAATAACTTGGCATTTTCTAAGGCTACTTTTTCGGCTGCTAATTTTGCACGTTTCTCGGCTAATTGGGGTATTCGGTGGTTTAGTGGGCTAGGCTCCCCTTGCCCAATATGTTGCCATTCTTCACGTGCTTGTTCAGCCTCAGCTTCTTCTCTAATCAATTGATAACGTGCTTCTGAAACCTTAGCCAGTGACTGAGCCACTTTAAGTTCATAATCAGCCGGATCAACAGCTATTAGCAAGTCTCCTTTACGAAAGAAACCACCACTGACAAATGCAGGGGACACATCAACAATGTTTCCTGAAACCTCTGCAACCAGATCAATCTCGGTATGTGCCATTACTCGACCATGTGCGTGAACGTCTATACGTAATGATTCTAGCTTTACTTCGATAAATTGAACTACGGGAGGTTTAATTACTTCTTTTTGTTGCTCAGTTTGGGGAGAGAACTTGATAATGGCAAAGGCAAATAAACCACCTGCCACTAAGACTGATAATGCGATAAGTAGTTGACGACGAATCTTCATTGGCAAAATAGCTATTAAAATATATTGTAGAAGAAGTACGCCACCATCAAACACCACCACCCAAAGCTAGATAAAGATTGATACGGTTACTAAGTAATTGACGTTTGACTGCAAGATAAGCAGTTTGCGCATTAAATGTGCTGCGATAACTGTCCAGTAAGGTAAGAATTTCAATCAAGCCGTTACGGTAAGAATAAACTGCCAATTGTTGACTTGCTGCTGTTTGTTCGACCGCTTTTCTTAAAGCTATCTCTTGTTTTCGCAACCATTCTTCGGCAGCTAATGCTTGTTCTACCTCACGAAAAGCATTAAGTGCGGTACTTTTATAGAGATTAAGCGCTTCTTCTGTGCGCGCCTCACTGTGTAAAATTTCACCTTTTATACGACCACCAGTAAATATTGGCTGCACCAAACCTAAAATAACGTTCCAAGCAACTGCACGAGGGTCAATTAAATCAGATAAATCATCGCTACGTGTGCCACCAGCTGCGGTCAAAGTAATACGTGGCAGGCGTAGTTTTTCAGTACTGCTTAAGCGAAGATCTGCCGCCTTTAAACGATCAAAAGCAGCAATCAGGTCAGGTCTGCGCTCAAGTAGCTCAGATGGTAATCCAGCTTGAATAACTGCAGGTAGTTCTGGGAGACTTGAGATCTCCGCTAAATTTCCTTCTGGGTAACGTCCTAATAAGATTTCTAAGCGGCGAGTAACAAGCTGGGTTTGATTCAACGCACGCATATGCTGTGCTTCAACGTTAGCTAAATCGGTAAGTGTTAAACGTAAATCAAGTGCACGTACTAATCCACGTTGAAAACGTCCTTGTACTAAATTAGCAATTATTTGCCGTTCTGCAAATGATTGTGCGGCAACTTCGGATTGAAGCTTTGCTTCGGCAAGCTCAAAATAACTTTGCGCTACTCTGGCTGCCAAAGACAAACGTGCAGCATCAAAATCAGTTGCTGTGGCAATTGCTTCTTGAGTTGATGCTTGTTTAATATCACCTATCCGACCCCAAACATCCAACTCCCAACTCAAACCAAACAACACTTCAAACACACTAAACTGGGATGCACCAAATCCAGCATTACGAACTTGTGCTTGTTGATGATTAGCTGACAAAAAAAGTTGCGGCCAAAGATTAGAACCATTAATACGCGCTAACGCCATAGCCGCACCCACCCTAGCAGCGGCTGATTTTAGTTCATAATTATTAGCTAAAGCACTATGCACCAAAGCAGTCAGATTATCATCCTCAAATGAAGTCAACCAATATTCAAGAACTTGCTGATTAGCTTCCTTAGCACCATGCCATTGATTTGGGATTCCGGCACCAATATCTTCAATATGCCGCTGTGGTGCTGTCATACAACCACCAAGCCCGATTAAAACAGCACAAACAAGCAATAAAATTAAAAGCTTAAACACTTATGTTTGTCTGGTATTTGGTCAGTTATAACTTGAAAAATATAACATCATAATCATAGCGTTGGATGCCAATATATTTTATTAATCATGCTGTACCACATATAAAATATCCTGTTTTATTATGCTGAAGCTGGATATTTTACTATTGACATCTAGCTGAAGCCAATGTGACAAATTGTCGCAGACTGG
This sequence comes from Nitrosomonas sp., assembly GCA_021774055.1. GTDB lineage: Bacteria > Pseudomonadota > Gammaproteobacteria > Burkholderiales > Nitrosomonadaceae > Nitrosomonas. The sequence continues at coordinate 16,198 of JAJFJL010000109.1, forward strand.
TGGAATGTGCATGTAAAAAAAACATTGTTTACTTAATTTAACTAACGATGAAATAATGTTTTATCCATTCAGACTTGCCTTTTTACTCTGATCTTTCGTTGATCCTCCGGTTACATAGAATGAATATGCGCCCTACGGACCGTCTCAAATCAGAGCAAAATAACTCCGCCTAAATTGGATGATTTATTATTTCCTAGTCCCTAACCTTGTCAACACGTAAGTTTTATCATGTCTTTCGGATTTTATTCTTAAGGGTTATTAATTTAATAGTAGGTAGATTAATAATTCTTATTTTTCCAATACATGCGACATTTTGTCGCGCGTCAAAATGTCGCATTGACAAGCCAATGCATCAAGTTTATTTTTAAAATAAGGAAATTATTGATATATAAAATTACATAAAAAAGGAAGTATTTATGAATCTGGATGAAAAAGATCTAACTATCTATCATGTCGTTGTTAACCATGAGGAACAATATTCGGTATGGCCAGAAAATAAAAAAATTCCTAATGGCTGGAAGACTGTTGGTAAAACTGGCAAAAAAGATTTCTGTCTTGAATATATTGATGAAGTATGGACCGACATGCGTCCACTAAGTCTTCGTAAGCAAATGGCTGCAGCGCAGGAGCGTAGCAAAAATGCTGGATAAGGGACGAAGAAATAATAAAGCATCCATTTAGACTTGTCCTTTTACTTTTTGTTGGTTATACGGTTACATAGAATAACTATGCACCCTACGAACCGCCTCAAATCAGAGCAAAATGGCTTCGCCTAAATTGGATGACTTGTTATTTCCTAGTCCCTAAATCTAGCACTCATTTAACCATAAACCAAGTCTATTACTAGCTCTATTCAGAAATGCAAATAAACAGTCCTAGATTTTCGCCATGGCTGCCAAATCTAAAACCTAAATCATCAGCAAAGTTACGTCTTTTTTGTCTTCCTTACGCTGGTGGCAACGCTTCTATATTTCATGATTGGGCAGCACACCTTCCTGAAACAGTTGATCTTTGCCCAATTCAACTGCCAGGAAGAGGTGCGCGTATTAATGAAACTTCTTTTAGACACCTGGCTAATTTAATAACAGCAATAGTTAAAGAAATTAAGCCTTATCTTGGGATACCTTTTGTATTCTTTGGACATAGTTTAGGCGCTCTTATCGCTTTTGAAATTAGTCATAAACTTCGTTTAGAGCATCTGCCAGTACCAGCACACCTAGTCGTTTCTGGTTGCGCTGCACCCAATCAAGAGATCAAACGTCGCTCACTAAGTAGCTTGCCAAAACTAACACTTATTGAGGAGCTTGCACGTCTTAATGGCACGCCAAAAGAATTACTTAGAAATGATGAAATTATGGAGTTGATGTTGCCAAGCTTAAGAGCGGATTTTTCTTTATATGAATCATATTGTTATCAGCGCAGAAGTCTACTTGAATGTCCGGTTACAGCTTTTGGGGGAATTAGGGATCAAGAAGTTAATTTACAACAACTTGATTCATGGCGGAATGAAACAAGAAGTCGGTTTTTATTATATAGACTCCCTGGTAATCATTTTTTTCTACATGGTAAAGAAGCTGATCTAATTGCCTTAATGTTACAACAGCTCAACTCTATAATTTACAAGGCAGCATAGTGATTAGGAACAAGGAAATAATAAATCATCCATTTAGTAGACTTACCCTTTTACTATGTTTTTCATTGTTACATAGAATAACTATGCGCCCTACAAACCTCCTAAAATCAGAGCAAAATAACTCCGCCTAAATTGGATGATTTATTATTTCCTAGT
>JAJFJL010000110.1 GCA_021774055.1 Nitrosomonas sp.
TAATAGAAGATGGCATACTTAAAGGTTATTTGCAGGACAACTTAAATGCAAAGCTAATGAATTTACCAGTTACTGGTAATGGCCGACGTGAATCATTTGCACATATTCCAATGCCACGGATGACTAACACTTATATGTTAAATGGCGATAAAGAGCCGGAAGAAATTATTGCTTCAGTTAAACATGGTTTGTATGCAGTGAATTTTGGTGGTGGTCAAGTTGATATTACCAGTGGAAAATTTGTTTTCTCAGCGGCAGAGGCTTATATGATTGAGGATGGGAAAATTTCTTATCCGGTAAAAGGTGCTACTTTGATTGGTAACGGCCCTGATGTGCTAACGCGTGTTTCTATGATTGGGAATGATTTGGCATTTGATCCAGGTGTTGGTACTTGTGGTAAAGAAGGGCAAAGTGTACCAGTAGGTGTAGGTCAACCGACATTGCGAGTAGATGGGTTAACTGTTGGTGGCACAGGTAGTTAAGGAACGAGGAAAATAATACTTTATCCATTTATACTTGTCCTTTTACTCTGATCTTTCGTTGGTCCTACGATTGCATAGAATAACTATGCACCCTACGGACCGTCTCAAATCAGAGCAAAATGACTTCGCCTAAATGGACAAAGTATTATTTCCTCGTCCCTAATCGTTAATTATTATTGAGGTGTAGAAAGCATGAGTGTGGAATTAACCGGCGCTGACATTACAATACAGTGTTTACAAAAAGAAGGTGTGGACTGTATTTTCGGTTACCCGGGTGGTGCAGTGCTGTTTCTGTATGATGCGATATTTAAACAGGATAAAGTTAAGCATATTTTGGTGCGGCATGAACAAGCAGCGCTACATGCTGCCGATGGTTATGCACGTTCCAGTAAAAAGGTCGGAGTTGCATTAGTTACTTCTGGGCCAGGCTTGACTAATGCAGTTACTGGTATTGCAACCGCTTATCTGGATTCAATACCAATGGTTGTTATTAGTGGTCAAGTACCAACCGCAGCAATTGGTCTAGATGCTTTTCAAGAAGTTGATACAGTTGGTATTACACGCCCTTGTGTGAAGCATAATTTCTTGGTGAAAGATGTCTCTGAATTGGCTGAGACTATGAAAAAAGCGTTTTATATTGCATCGACTGGACGCCCTGGCCCAGTGTTGGTAGATATTCCTAAGGATGTTACGCAGCAGAAAATTAAATTTGTTTACCCAGATAAAATTGCTATGCGCTCCTATAACCCAGTCATTAAAGTACATACACAGCAGATAAAAAAAGCTGCACAGTTGATATTAAATGCTAAGCGTCCGGTTTTTTATACTGGCGGTGGAATTATTTTAGGTGAAGCTGCAACACCATTGACTGATTTAGTAAAAACATTGAACCATCCCTGCACAAACACCTTAATGGGTTTGGGCGGTTATCCAGCAACTGACCGACAGTTTGTTGGTATGTTAGGCATGCATGGCACCTATGAGGCCAACATGGCGATGCAATACTGTGATGTTTTAATCGCTGTTGGTGCACGTTTTGATGATCGTGTGATTGGTAATCCAAAGCATTTTTCTAATGAAGACAGGAAAATTATTCATATTGATATTGATCCGTCTTCTATTTCAAAGCGTGTTAAAGTCGATGTGCCAATTGTGGGTGAAGTTACGGAAGTTTTGAAAGAATTAAGTAAATTAATCAAAGCTAGTAAAATTGAGCCAGATAACATTGCTCTTAAAGAGTGGTGGAAACAAATTGATTTATGGCGTGAGCGAGATTGCCTAAAGTATGATCAAGATAGCGCTATTATCAAACCACAAATGGTAGTTGAAAAGCTTTATGAGATCACCAAAGGCGAAGCTTTTATTACTTCAGATGTGGGTCAACATCAAATGTGGGCAGCACAGTTCTATAAGTTCGATAAACCGCGTCGTTGGATCAATTCTGGTGGTTTAGGTACTATGGGCTTTGGTTTACCTGCAGCAATGGGAGTGCAGATGGCCAACCCTAAAGCAAATGTTGCTTGTATTACGGGTGAAGCAAGTATTCAAATGTGTATTCAGGAATTATCGACTTGCAAGCAATATAAACTGCCATTGAAAATTATTACCCTGAATAATCGTTATATGGGAATGGTCAGACAATGGCAGGAGTTTTTTCATGGCAATCGTTATGCTGAGTCGTATATGAATGCCTTGCCTGACTTTATTAAGCTTGCTGAGAGCTATGGACATGTCGGCATGAGAATTGAAAAGCCAGGTGATATTGAAGGGGCATTACAGGAAGCATTTAAGCTTAAAGATCAGTTAGTATTCATGGACTTTATTACTGACCAAACTGAAAATGTATTCCCAATGGTGCCGGGTGGCAAAGGCCTTTCTGAAATGATTTTGGTATAACATAAATGCGACATATTATTTCCTTGTTGATGGAAAATGAAGCGGGAGCTTTATCTCGTGTAGCTGGATTGTTTTCAGCGCGGGGTTACAACATTGAGTCTCTTACCGTAGCACCGACTGAAGACCCAACATTATCACGGATGACCTTGGTAACTGTCGGTTCAGATGATGTGATAGAGCAGATCACCAAACAGCTGAATAAACTAATTGAGGTGGTTAAAGTATTTGATCTTAACGATGGTGATCATGTTGAGCGTGAATTGATGCTGGTTAAAGTGCGAGCCATTGGCGCAACAAGAGAAGAAGTTAAGCGTTTAGTTGATATTTTTCGTGGTTGTATTCTTGATGTTACAGATAAATCTTATACCATTGAAGTAACTGGCACCAGTTCAAAATTAGATGCTTTTCTTGAAGCAATTACTGAGAATACAATTATTGAAACAGTGCGTACTGGTGCTTCTGGCATTGGGCGTGGCGAAAGAATATTAAAGGTATAAGTTTATTTTGTATCCTTCACGCTTCTTTTATATTTAATAAGATAGGGTGCGTTTTGCGCACCAACGTCATAAATGGTGCATGGAATGCACCCTACTTGTGATTCTTTTGAACATCAAAAGTGTGAGCTGCTTTGGGGCTGGTATGAAGGATGTCGTTTATTTGGGCACGTAAGTTAAACCTAGATTTTGCAAGTTATTCTTACCGTAGTGTTAGAAAATTTGTAGGGACTAGATGAGAGCTATTTTAAAAGATTAAAAAAGGAGAGTAATGAAAATTTATTACGATAAAGATGCAGATTTGTCTCTTATTAAGGGAAAGAAAGTAACTATTGTTGGTTATGGCTCGCAGGGGCATGCGCATGCAAATAATTTGAAAGAATCTGGTGTGACGGTTACAGTTGGCCTACGTAAAAATGGTGCTTCTTGGGATAAAGCTAAGCAAGCTGGGCTGACTGTTGAAGAAGTTTCATCCTCAGTCAAGGATGCAGATGTGGTTATGTTGTTACTGCCAGATGAAAGTATGGCAGCTACTTATGAAACAGAAATCCTACCAAATCTTAAACAAAATGCCACGCTTGCATTTGCCCATGGGTTTAATGTTCACTATGGCCAGTTAACCTTACGTGAAGACCTTGATGTTATTATGGTTGCACCTAAGGGACCAGGGCACTTGGTACGTTCAACCTATTTACAAGGTGGCGGAGTACCTTCATTAATTGCGGTACATCAAGATAAATCAGGTAAAGCTCGTGACTTGGCTTTATCTTACGCGGCAGCAAATGGTGGCACCAAAGGTGGTGTAATTGAAACCAACTTCCGTGAAGAAACTGAAACTGATTTATTTGGTGAGCAAGTTGTATTGTGTGGTGGCTTAACTGCATTAATTCAGGCTGGCTTTGAAACCTTAGTTGAAGCTGGCTATGCTCCTGAAATGGCCTATTTTGAATGTTTACATGA
>JAJFJL010000012.1 GCA_021774055.1 Nitrosomonas sp.
GCTGGGGCTTATACACCACGCAATGAACATGTGGTTACCCAACACGAACCGTGGCATCACTACGCATCTGAATCGAGCAATTGATGCGACGGGACTTTCACCCGCAAGATTAAGGCCTTGTCGGCCGCTACCCTGACCCCAGTTTTGCCCCAGTTTTGATGTGTGACCCCAGTTTTGTTGACACCCTAAACAATATAATCTTTAAAAAGAATAGCAAGCATTCCAGCAAAAATTGCCCACGACAAACGATCATGTTTCTTGCCTTGATCTTGTATCGCCAATTTTAACTCAGCACCTTGATCTTATAATTCTTTCCTTAACTCAACACCATGATCTTTTATTTCGTTCCTTAACTAAGTACCTTGATCTTTTATTTCTTGCCTTAACTCAGTACCTTGATCTTTTATTTCTTGCCTTAACTCAGTACCTTGATCTTTTATTTCTTGCCTTAATTCAACACCTTGATCTTTTATTTCTTGCCTTAATTCAACACTTTGTCCCCTTATTTCTTTCTTCAATTCGTCAAGTCGTTTATCAATTTGCTCAAATTTACGATCAATCTGCTCAAATTTACGATCAATATGCTCAAATTTACTATCAATATGCTCGAACCGTCTTTGGTTCATCTTTTCCGCTTGCTCAAATTGACTCGACATTTCTTCACGAGTTACCGAATGCTGAACAGCATGCAACAAATACTGCATTAAATCTTTTTGTGTAAAGTTATTCGGATCTAAATCTTCTGACATTTTAACTTCCAGTAAAACAAACGATTTCACATCCTAATACCTAATCCACTTACTGTCAATAACTCATGATTCTTAACATAAGGCAAATTACTAGCGGGCTAATAACACCATAAGTATAGACCTGACCCCTATCTTGTGCACAACCTACCGCGCTTTGTTCCGTTCAAATGTACGCAACCAATTTTTCATTTTTTTGAATCATAATGTGTTACATCCCAAGCCATATAAGCAAAAACAGCAGCAATCATAACACCCATTAAAACCAAAATAACATCACCCATTACAATTTTCCTATCTCATTAATTATTTTTTTGACTTTCCTATATGCAACAATTAAAAATAAAATTGCAAATACAAAAACTAAGCTTGTAGCAATCAACAAAGCCACGTCAGCATTTTTATAATTTGATGAAAACCATCCAGACACACCAAAAATCGCAGCAAATAACGCAAAAAAGATCTTTTCCCAAAAACCTAGCTCTGCTTTCTTTTTATCCAACTCACTAATTTTGCAATGTTAGACTTATCAAAATTAAATGTCAACCTACCAACTCATTTAACATAATGATCAATTACTAGCAAGCTAATAACACCACGAATCTAGACCTGACCCCCAGCATTGCTGCCCAGCATTTTTGATCCGCTTATTTTGATCTTGATCCCTTACTCGCCAGAAAGCTTATAAACAGCAAATGCCAATACTGCCGCTGTTGAAACAGCAATAAGACCAATAACTATAAAGCCAATTTCCATCTTATAACCCTCTTATCTCTTTAGTTTTTCTAGATATGTTAATTATTAACACTACAATTAACATTAGTAGAAAGAACACAAATACAACACCATACCAAAATATATAATCAATAACACCATTATCTATACGTTTAATAATGCCATTTATAGTAACAATCAACATACCAAAAGACAAACTCATTGCTACCCTGAGAGTAGTTAACATTTCCTTAACTTCATCTAATCTGCTCATGGATGGACATTATACCGATCATAATCATTTGTCAAATATAACCTATTTTGTCACTAAAATTAATAACATCGTTATATGTATTTCAAGAGGTAGCAACCTCTTTGTTAGTTTATCTTACATAATGCCAATTACTAGCAAGCTAATAACACCACCAATCTAGACCTGACCCCAGTTTTGTAACTCATGATTCTTAACATAAGGCAAATTATTTACGAGCCTTTATTTTAGAGAAAAAGACAAAAAAAACCTCACCCAGAATAATCCGAGTGAGGTTTTTTTATTTCCGTTATAGATAGATGAATGCTGGGTTACGTTATTTTGCTAATAAACTAACCCAGCATACGTGCTACTAGTTAGGCAAAGTTTCCTGCAACAAAAGTATCGACTGATACCGCATCCACTACACCAACTAGTTCAACGCCAAACTCAGAGGTGAGATCCAAGACTTCAGTAGCAGCCAAAGTAGCAATTTCAACACGGTAAATACCAGTACCAGTATGTGCTTTATTTTCAATTGCCACATAAAACTGACTACCAGCACCACCAGCCGTACTACCATTACTAATAGTCACATTATTCAATATGATAGCTTGCTCAACAGCACCTCCATCCGCTATTTCAGTAAATAAACCATCAATCTCAGAATCAGCATGTTTTAACACATACAAGTTGGTTGCAGCTCCTGCCGCAACGTTATTTACAGACACCGAATTTGGATTAACCAAAGTTGCCGTCACAGCAGTAGTGTCATCTAAATCTATAACATCACCACCTGTACCTGCACCAAATCCAGAGATAGTCAGTACTCCATTATCATCAACACGGGTATCACCATCAATTAATACAATATCTGTACCACCATCTTGCAGATCAACAGTTGAGTCTGTACCGTCAGCTACTGCCTGTATTTTAATATCATCATCACCTTGAGAACCTCGAACAGTTACACCAGATGCTTCATCATCAGTATCGACAGTTATACCATTAGTAACACCGCTAAAATCAACATCTAGAAGATTAACTGCATCATCAAGTGTAATATTTAAGCCAGTTGTTGGTGTAGTTGCGGTACCACTGAAGTCTAATCCATCCTGACCAGTTAATGCCATTGTATTAACGTCTAAGGTCAAATCTTGGCCGTTCAACATAATATTAATATCATCAACCCCCGCTCCTGTACCAATAGTATCTGTTATTTGTAGTCCATTAGCATCAATAAGCCTAATATTTACAACATCAGCACCATCACCAGTTTCAACTGAGTAAAGGTTTGCAGAAGTGGCATCGAAAGATACTGTATGGACATTAGCTTCTCCAACATCTAACTTTCCATCAAATAGGAAGTTTCCTGTATGAACTCCAGCTACAGCAGTAAGTGTCAATGGACCACTAATATCTGCATCAGCAGCAGTCCAATTAAACTGTGCAGCACCAGTATTGACATTTACAATCTCAAAACCGATGATATCTGAGGCATCAGCAGTAACCACACCTGCTCTTGTAATGTTTAAAGTATCTTTAGCTCCACCACTGGTTAATTGAAGGTCATTTACCAAAATAACCCCCGCATCAGTTAAGATATCAAGTGCATTTGAAGCTGCATTTCCAGTAGTTACTGTTAATGCAAAGCTACCGTCATATCCAGCCACATCAATATCTGCAACACCAGTATTACCAGTAAGATCAATTACTTGAGCACTTATATTACCCGCTGCAACATCAAGATCTACAGTACCAACCCCACCGTTAATATCAACATCAGCATCATCAACTACAAGGTTTAAAGCATTTGGAATCGTTGCAATTGTAATTGCTTTGGTATCATCTGGTGAAGTAGCCGTGACTTTTGCTACATTCATTAGCGTTGATCCAAAGTTAAACGATGTATTACCTGTCGTAATTATTTCATTAGCAACATTTCCATTACCAACTAAGGTAGTAAAGTCATTTTCAACATTCTCCTGATCCAATGTCACTGCAAAACTACCAAAGTTCAACGAATCAATTCCATTAACTATAGTTATCGCTGACAGATCATCTGCATCATTCAAAGTGATATTGTGTTTCGTACCACCCGTTACAGTAATATCTGTAACATCATTCATATCTGCAGCATCAAGCGTTAAGTCATAATCAGTTGCAAAATCAAGTGTCTCAACACCTGTCAGTAATAGTCCATTTAAATTAGAAGAGCTACCCATAGTTCCTTTAAATGATAGGACATCCGCCCCCCCAGAACCTGTTATAGCATTTCCAATCCCCACCACATTAGACTCATCTACGGTAACTGTTCCAGCAGCCGAAAATAATAAATCATCAATAGCTGTAAATGTCGCACCTTCAAAATTATCTCCAGGATCAGATTCAATCTTAACTGTACTACCAGCAGTTCCATCATATGTACCAGTTAATATATCGAAACCGCCATCAGTTACGATGTCAACATTACTAGCATTCGTAACTGTAACGTTCTGAGCTGCAGTACCAATAGTAAAACCTTTCCCACCAAGTGTACCATCAGCAAAACCAGTAGCCAGAGTATAAGACTCTACTTGAGCTGCACCGGTTGTAGTGCTATCTCCACCACCATTATCAGCAATAATAATGGTATCAGCACCTGTTGCGGCCGTTATGGTAGTTGCAAGATCATGGTGATCTTCATCCATAGTTACCGTTGCACCAATTGTGAAAGCAGCGCCATGTCCACCGGCAATTGTTGAGTCAGCAATATTTGATTTATCTGCTAAGTTTATTACATCAGCTGTTGCTGTTGACGTAAATGTACCTTTATATGTTCCAGTAATATCAAGTGTTGTTACACCACCGCCACCTGTTTCAGTTACCTTCAAGTCACTTGAAACACTTATGTCGACTTTGTTTGTGCCGGCCGCCAATTTAAGCTCATCAACTACACCATCACTACTAGCAGCTACTGATATGGCAGTCGCACCACTAGCATCACTTAATGTAACTACGTCAGGATTACCAGCTCCGTCAGTAAATGTAGTAAAACCATTAAACTGAGCAACAGTCATATTGATTGCACCGTCCATAGTCAAATTTTCAGCACTTGACGCTGCACCCGCAACTCCACCAGTTTTCATGCCGCTAATATTTGCACCTGTCGTAGCTACAAGTACATCAGAGCCATGTGCTAAATTAATATCACCAGTAACTGCCAATGCATTAACTGTTACCGTTGAAGCAGCCACACCTGTAGTTTTGATATTGATATCAGTATTTGTAGCAGTATCAATAGTTGAACCACCAACCAAACTTAAGCTACCAATATTATCTATCAAACCACCCTTACCTGTAAGATCTGCTGTGGTCACTGCTGCATCAGGAATAGTAAATGAAGCATCAGCATTGAACGTAGCTTTAGTAAAGCCTGTTAACTGCGCCTTGTTCATTGTATTCGAAGAGCCAGCATTGAAAACACCATTCTCAATACTGTTCAAGGTATTGCTGGTTATATCATTAGTACCAATAAAGGTTAAGGTTGAAACACCAATTCCACCATTAATTAATGTACCAATTGAAGCTGAAGCAGGTGCAACAAGATTATTAGTAATTGTAAGTGCATCAGGGGGAGGAGTAAGAGAAACAACATCACCCTTTGTGATAGACCCTACACCTTCAAGCTTAATCTGTAAATCTGAAGCATTAAGCGTACCGTCATCATTTAAATCAACCCACAACATATTAGTATCTTGCTGGAATACATAATCAATCGTGCCACCTCCTGCGGTTGCATTACCCTGTGCTGTACCAAAATCTGCAGCATTCCCCGCAAAATTTAGAGGTGCTATGAGAATCGTATTCAATATCTGAACTTGGTCATTCGTTGTTGAAAAATCTTTAATAACGTCAGTCGTTGTTGCATTTGAATCAATCAACGCACCATAAAAGAAACCATCATTACCGGTACCACCAGTTAATGTATCTGCACCAGTTCCTCCTTCAATGAAGTCAACACCAGAGCCACCATCTACGACATCATTACCCGGACCAGAATGGATCAAGTCAGCACCACTTCCACCTGTAATAACATCATTACCAAGAGAAGTTGTAATTTTATCAGCACCACCGTTACCAGCAACAATATCAGCCTGTGCTCCAGTAACAATAGTATCATCACCTTCACCAGAACGAACATCCAGTGTGCCGTCAGTTTCTGCTGACCCATCAAGCGCAAAGTCTGCATTTGAATTCTTAAGTGCCGTAGCATCAACAACAAACGTCATACTTTTGTCAACAACAACATCGTCCAATGTTAACTCTGTCATGTCAGTAGCAGGCGTTCCTTCAACAATCTCAATAGTTTCAAAAGAAGTTGCGTCAGTTACTGCTTTACCACCGTTAGCTGTAATTGCCAACACATCACCTTTACTAGCACCACCCACAAAATTATCAGCAGCGGTTAAGTTACCATCTTCAATTTCAACCCTAACTGCACCAGGAGCTTTTGTCGCATCAAGTGTATCGTCTCCACCACCGAACATAACCGTAAGCGCGTTATTAAAACCCTCACCAACTGAAACATTATCTTTACCCGCACCTGTCGCAATAATCTTTTGCAGTCCTGCTGCATTCGCAATTGAGTTTACAGTAACACCTGAACCACCTGCACTCGCAGAAACATCAAAGGTTTCAACCGATGTTACATTATTGAAAATATCATCGACAATTACTGAACCTGTCAAATCATCTGTAATAACAATCGTATCACTACCTGTTCCACCTTTTACCGTGTCTGCAGATGTAAGCCCTTGTTTTGAAGCATCAGTAGAATGTGTGAAATTGAAAGTATCATCGCCAGCACCACCATCTAGGTTATCAATTCCTTCAAGTGCATCTGCTCCCGTACCTGCGGTAATCGTATCATTTCCATCACCTGCAACAACTACATCATCACCCAAACCGGCCACAATATCGAAGCCGTTATTTAGAGCGAAGCCATTACCGTTACCAACCGTAATTGTATCGTTACCTATGCCGGTGGTTACTTTACTTTGTATACCATTTGCAGCAAGATTTTTACCAACAGTTACTTTGTTATTACCATCACCGGCATCAATATTAAAATGACCGTCTCCAGCAGTAATTGTATCGTCTCCAGTGGTAGATGTGATTTTACCCAAGACTGATGTTCCATTACCTACAGTTATCGTATTTTTACCCGAGCCTGCCTTGATATCATGAACACCGTTACCAACTGTTATTACATCCGCCCCAGTACCAAAGGAGGTATCTACAACAACATTTACATTTCCTGCCGTTAGTGTTACCGCACCAGTACCCGCATTTATATTGCTTATGGTTAATGGGCCTGTAGAGGTTGAATCAATTTTAATATCTGTACCAAGTGTTGTTGTTAGTTTACCAACGGTAAGTCCTGAGTCACCAGAGATATTTAAGGTACTAGTATTTAAATCGGTCAAACTTAGGGTATTAATCGTTAACGTATTAGGAGAGCCGGTAACTTTAAGATTAAAAGTTTCAATATCATTTGCTGTAAATGATTTAAGTACTTGACTTCCTCCAGCCACATCGACATTCAATGCTAAAGTATCTGATGCTGTATCTGTAGCAAGCCCAACAATCATGTCAGTACCACCAGCATTTAAAGGGCCTTTTAAGTTAACAGTTTCCGCCTTAGATGCTGCAAGATTAACTGCTCCCCCTGTAATACCACCATCAAAATTATACGTCATAAAACCTGCTGCATTAGCGCCATCTGTACCGGTCAAGGTACCTGTTGCAGCAGCAGTAAAGGTTAATTCTTCAAACAAACTAACATTTGCAAAATCAGTTGCAGCATTCACATCGGCGATATTTGTTGCAACTAATGTATCTGTACCGGCCCCACCTACTATCTTATCGTTGGTATCTAAGAATGTAGCTACGGTAACGGTATCATCCCCACCTCCTAAATCAATATCGTCATTACCAGCATCTGAAATAACCGTATCTTTACCATCACCAGAACTGATTTTGTCATTACCTGCTCCACCAGTAATAGTATCAATCCCTGTTCCGGTCGTAACTGTGTTAGTACCACCACCAGTAACAATCGTATTGTTACCATCTCCTGCATCAATCACGTCATCTGAAGGGCCACCGGTTAGCGTATCATCACCAGTACCTGAGGTTACTTTGGTTGTTGACTTTGATTTACTAAAATCAATCTCTAGATTGCCGGTTAAGGTTCCTGCATTCACGGTAGTAAGAGTATCATTCAGCCCAGTAGTAACCTTTAAACTCTTATCACCAGATATATTCAATGTTGTTAAATCTGAGTCTAGGGTGCCAATCGTTGTTGCCTGACCACTGGTGACCATTGTCAATGTTTCTATACCACCATTCGGATCTCCAACACGACCAATCTGTAGAATACCAATTGCGGCATCATCCACAGTCAAATTAACATTATCACTACCACCAGCGACTACTGAATCCTGAAATTGTACCGTCGTCGTGCCATTAGCACCGGTCAAATTAACAATTTCAATATCTACTAAATTTGGTAGTTGATTAAATGCAGCAGATGCTGATGAATTATTGACAGCCACGGTTTTAAGTCCTGTGGTGCCTGAAAGATCAAAGGAAGCCGTTTCAGTAGGAGTAGCGCCTGAACCATCCACTGTTACATTTAATTTTTCTATACTTTTTAGCTCGAATGCTCCATGATTTACACCAGGACCAACGCCACCCTTACCATCACCTGGTAGAGAAGCTGAGTAATTCAACACATCATTACCATCACCACCATCTAAAATATCGCCAGAAGTTAAGGTAGTCTCGCTTGCAACAAATATATTATCAAACTTACTACCAGTAAAAGGCAAACCTGCATCTACACCAGTAGTTAATACAAAAGTGCCATCTAAAGAGGTGTCGTTAACTGTTGTGTTAGCAGCAGAACCTCCTGTTAAGGTAACCGTTAATGTTTCAGGACCTTCAGTTAACAAATCATCTGACAAAGCAATTGAAATAACAGCCTGACCAAGCGCATCAACTGTTGCAGTACCAGTTAAACTAGCAAAACCACCAACAACGTCATCCTCATCAATACCTGTAACGGTATAGCTCACCGTGTTGCCAGCGATCGTATCTGTAGAAGTTACATTAAATACGGCTGTTGCCCCTTCATCTACCGATGCAGATGCGGCGGTTACCGTAAAGGTAGGGTCAAGCGATGTATCATTAATTATGGTACTCGCTGTTGAACCACCTGCTAAGGTAATGTTTAATGTTTGCGCACCTTCTGTGGTTCTATCTGTTATTAAATCAACTGATACAAGTGCTGCACCTGTCGCATCAACTGTTGCAGTACCAGTTAAGATGCCACTTACCACATCAGCTTCTTCTATACCTGTGATTGTGTAACTTACTGTATCTCCTGCAACTGTATTTGTTGATGCAATATTAAACACAGCTGTCGCACCCTCATCTACTGCTGCTGACGCTGCTGTTACAGTAAATGCAGGGTCTGTAGAGGTATCATTCACGGTTGTAGTAGCAACTGAACCACCCGACAAGGTTACGCTTATTATTTCTGCACCTTCCGTTTTTCTGTCAACAGACAAGTCAATAGAAACTACTGCTGCACCTGTTGCATCAACTATTGCAGTACCTGTTAAGGCGCCACCAACCATATCATCTTCATCTATTCCAGTGATGGTATAAGCCACTGTGTCGCCTGCAACTGTATTTGTTGACGCAATATTAAACACAGCTGTCGCACCCTCATCTACCGCTGCTGACGCTGCTGTTACCGTAAATGCAGGGTCTGTAGAGGTATCATTTATGGTTGTAGTCGCAACCGAACCACCCGACAAGGTTACGCTTAGTGTTTCTGGACCTTCCGTCTTTCTGTCAACAGCCAAGTCAATAGAAACAACTGCTGCACCTGTTGCATCAACTGTTACAGTACCTGTTAAGGCACCACCAACCATATCATTTTCATCTATTCCAGTGATGGTATAAGCTACTACATCTCCTGCAACTGTATTTGTTGATGCAATATTAAACACAGCTGTCGTACCCTCATCTACTGCTGCTGACGTTGCTGTTACCGTGAATGCAGGGTCAGTAGAGGTGTCATTTACGGTTGTAGTAGCAACTGAACCACCCGACAAGGTTACGCTTATCGTTTCTGCACCTTCCGTCTTCCTGTCAACAGACAAGTCAATAGAAACAATTGCTGAACCTGTTGCATCAACTATTACAGTACCTGTTAAGCCACCACCAACAATATCAT
>JAJFJL010000111.1 GCA_021774055.1 Nitrosomonas sp.
GGATTTGTAATTCATTTTCAAAGACCTGCTTCTGTGGTTCATTACTATCAACAGGTTGGTCGTGCTGGTCGTGCCGTTGAAGAAGCATATGGAATTCTTCTTTGTGGTGAAGAGGATGATCGTATTGCAGACTTCTTTATCCGTAGTGCCTTCCCACCTCAACAACACATCACTGCTATTCTTGAATTGCTTGATAACGCAGAAGATGGTTTATCTGTACCAGATATGCAACGCACTACAAATATTAGATTTTCACAAATCAACAAAACAATCAAATATTTGACTGTAGAATCTCCCTCTCCAATTGCAAAAATTGGTTCCAAATGGCATGTTACAGCCTCAGCAGCTAACTACGAAATCAATCAAGAGTATGTGAATGAAATCACCCAGATTCGGAGACAAGAACAGGGGCAGATGCAAGAATATATGGAATATCATGGGTGCTTGATGGCGTTCCTTCAAAATGCGTTAGATGATCCAAGCTCACAAAACTGCGGCAAATGTAAAAACTGTAATTCTGATCTCCTTCTGCCTGAGCAATACGACGATAAATTAGCAAATCAAGCAGCACTTTTTCTTCGCAGGAGTTATCAACCAATCGAACCTCGTAAGCAATGGCCTGTAAAGGATATATTCAAATATCATAAATTTGAAAAAAGGAATATCCCTACAGAATTGCAAGCATCTGAAGGTCGCACCCTAAGTTTGTGGCGTGATGCGGGGTGGGGACAACTTGTTGCTTCAGGTAAATATCAAACTAACCGTTTTCCAGATGAGCTTGTAACGGCGTGTGTTGAAATGATTGCAGGATGGAATCCCACCCCTACTCCTGAATGGGTAACCTGCATCCCCTCACTTAATCAGCCTGAGTTAGTTCCTGATTTTGCACAACGATTAGCGAAATCTCTTAACCTGCCATTTATTTCTTGCGTGGAAAAAGTAAAGCCAAATAGACAACAGAAAACTATGGAAAATAGCTTTCAGCAGGCACGAAATTTAGATGGTGTTTTCAGAATTAATCTTGAACATAAAGAGTATAGTCCATGCCTGTTAATTGATGATATGGTTGATTCGCGGTGGACTCTTACTGTTGCATCTGCTTTGTTACGTCAAGTAGGTTGCACGGCAGTTTATCCTTTAGCACTAGCACTTAATTCTCCCAGGATGGATTGATAGATGAGTAACTTTTTAACTAATGACACGAAAGCGATAATTTTGCTCTGCGGAGTATTAGGGAAAGATCGCACTGTAAATCCACTCACGCAAGCAGAATATAACGCTTTAGTCCGCTGGTTAATTAGTGAGAAAATGCGGCCAGAGGATCTTCTTCAGCATGAAAAATTAGATTTGGCAGCAGCAGGCTCTGGAATTGAGAGGGGACGTTTGAAGTCACTACTTGGTAGAGGCGTGCAACTTGGATTTGTTGTAGAGGAGTGGCAGAGAAATGGCATTTGGATCATCAGCCGAAGTGATAGTGATTATCCTGCACGCTATAAGAAACATCTGAAAGACAAAGCACCTCCGCTCCTTTTCGGAGTGGGTGACCGATCTCTATTGAGAGGTGGCGGCGTTGCAATTGTTGGCTCACGAAATGTAGATAGCGATGGTGATATTTTTACCCGTAAAACAGCTGAGACATGTGCCTACAACAATATATCTGTTATTTCTGGAGGGGCTCGTGGAGTCGATCAGATTGCCATGACTGCCGCGCTGGATTCTGGTGGCATTACAATAGGCGTTCTTGCTGAGAACCTCCTCAAGAAAAGTCTTGAACGCAATGCGCGAAAAGCAATATCAGATGACCAACTGCTTTTAATATCTCCTTACCACCCTAATGCCCGCTTTACGGTTGGAACAGCAATGGGGCGGAATAAATTAATTTATGCTATGGCTGATTATGGCTTAGTTGTTAGTGCTGAACATAAAAAAGGTGGTACTTGGGCTGGAGCAACTGAGGAACTGAAACGAGAAATTTCCCTACCGATTTTTATACGACCAGGCAAAAGTGTTCCCGCCGGTAACAAAGAATTGTTAAAGTTAGGAGCTTTCGAATGGCCTGAAGTAGTAAATCAAGATAATCTTAGTCAACAGCTTGTAGATTTATCCAAGAGTGTCGAGAGTAGTAAACCAGATAATTTAAGCCTATTTGATTTTCAGGAACAGCATATCTCACAAACCGATAAATCAAAGACAGATAAAAAACAAGAGGCTGCTTCTATTGAGCCATTGATAGAAGATAGTCTTATCGAAACACCAGAATCTACTATCTACGAAGCTGTATTGCCAGTGATTATTAATCAGCTAGAATCACCAACTGCAGTCGATGAATTATCGAAAATATTGGACGTGTCTAAAACACAGTTAAATAGCTGGATAAAAAAAGCAGTGAATGAAGGAAGAATCAGGAAACTATTACATCCTGTACGTTATGAAAAATCAATTCCAGATAAATTGAATAACATGGGGTAGTATTTCTAAACAAGGCGTGATTCTTACATAAGATTCTTCTCGAAATCATAAAAATGGTGTCAGGCATTGTAATTTGCAAGTCATACGCACAATACAATGACTGATACCTTTTTAATTTTAATGGCGGGAGGTCACCTGAGAAGAATATTTTATCATAGTCAATTATGTCGTCAATGGGGATTGTAGAAAGATGAACTATCTCCTTACAACCGGGAAATGTTCCTCCTCCTGTTCCTTCGTATCTTATATTGCTATAGGCTAATTTAAGTCCAGATTTCCTATAATTATCTTGTTGTGCTATTACACCATCAAGACCAATATTACGACCAGTAAGATATTCGAGACCTGCATTCCAAATTTCAATTCCATAACCGAATCCCCTAAAGTCAGATCTAACAATATAAAACCCCACAAATCCAAAATTCTTACTATATTTCACTGCAGATATTGTTGCTTTTGGTTCATCATCAATTAGTCCAACAAGAAAACTGTTTGGATCCGCACGATAGAAACAATCAAGGTCATACAAACCAGGGTTCCACCCTTCCTCTGCTACCCGAAAGTTCTTGTTTTGTCATAGTACGAATTGAATATTCGTCTTTTATATTTTTCATTTTTTAACTGGTACTGGTAGGGGCAGAGCTGTGTGGCTGCCCTAAATGGATAACATATTATTTATTCGTCCCTAACAATACCTTCGCCAATTCAATAAACCAGCCAGAAATTAGAATTTTATGATTTTTAATACATTGATTTTATTGTACAAAAAAATAGTGGTTTTTGCCAAAAACCATCAAAAAACTAAATTGGCGAAGGTATTGCCCTAATTATGACTATATCATTTGTGTCCGCAAAGTATTACAGCAATCGGAAGCTTTCAATGGTTCAGGTTTGCCAATGTCATCATAAGAATATCGTTTGACATCATAAGTTAATTTATTTATACCTGGATCACTTGCATGATTTAGGCGTTAATGTTCTGGTGAGAATTAACAAACAGGAGGGTAGTATGGGAATTATCACTGCCATGATTTGTTAATTTTATTACACTGCCCTAAGCGTGAAGTCGCTTAAAAAAACTAATACCTAGGTTATGCAAGCGATCGTACATATTAGATGCACGACCACTTGCAGGATCTAGGCAACAATAATTTAGTGTAAACAATACCTTCGCCAAAATTAAAAATTAGCAGAAAACTAGAATTTCACAATTTATAATGTACTTATTTAAATGTACTGAAAATTTATGGTTTTGACTGAAATCCTTAATAAAGCTAAATTAGCGAAGGTATTGAATGAAGAAATAATAAACTAACCTTAGTTCGGGATAATATTTTTTGATTTTAATGGATATTCTTATATGTTATAAAGTTTTCAATTAAACCATATAAAATCTCCCATACGACGTTATTCCTGCATTCTTTTAGCCGGAATCCATACCGTTAGATTCCTGCTAAAAGCATGCAGGAATAACGGGAAGAGACGCTTTCAGGCAAGCAGACACTCAAAAAATAATAACAAATCATTACCTTCTCTTATCCCGAACTCAGGTTAAACTATGCAAGTTGCTCACGCTAATAATAAGCAATTATATCCAGCCCCATTAATCCGCGTTTCTTAGTAACTGCCAGAACACTTACCATATAATACTGATTATGATTATCCATATTTATTCACTTTGCTGGAATGAGGAAAGAATGATTCCTTATTATTTTCGGCATTACGATGCAATTGCCGACCATTTTTTTATTTTTGATGATGCGTCTACAGATGCTTCGCTAGGTATGTTGGCTAAATATCCAAAGGTTAAGATTGATCGTTTTTACAAACAGCCCGAGTCATTTGTGGCCGCCGCTCATGAGTTTAATAACAACATCTGGAAACAAAGCCGGAATAAGGCAGATTGGGTGATTATTTGCAGTATGGATGAACATCTTTATCACCCTGATCTATGGAATTATCTTGAGCAGTGTCGAGATGCTGGTATTACAGCTATTCCGTCAGAAGGTTATCAAATGATCTCAAATGATTACCCAAATGCTGAAAAACCTTTATGTGATCTAATTACTTTTGGCATGCCTTATAAGAAGATGAGTAAGCTTTGCATCTTTAACCCTGATGCAATAGAAGAAATTAATTACAAGCATGGTCGACATTATTCTGACCCGGTTGGTCGGGTGGTGTACCCCCAAAGAAGAGATCTTAAATTACTCCACTATAAATACCTTGGGCTTGACTATCTTATTATGCGTTATGCTGAGCTTAGTACAGGT
>JAJFJL010000112.1 GCA_021774055.1 Nitrosomonas sp.
GCTGACAAGAATTTACGAGAGAATCCCATAGGAACCACATTTCTAGATTGTTAAAATAGTAATAGTTTACGATTTTTTTATTAATAATGCAGCTACAGCGCTTTATTTTTGTGGGTGATAGGTGTAGGCGGGAATTGCTGGGAAATTAAGCTACATCACAGTCGTGGAAATATTTTTCTAGAAAATGAATTAGGCCCAACAGCAAAAGCATATTGTCGCCATAATATCTCTGCGATGACAATATTTATTTTTGCAGCTGCATGGGGTGGTGCGGTTCTTTATTTTTTAATCGGGACTATTCTCTATGGCACACATAACTGGTGGGTTATAACTGATAATTCAGTGATAACTGGCTATATCCTGACACTACTATATATTATTGGGCCAATCTCCACCATCATTGACGGTATACCTGCTATAAGTCGAGCTAATGTATCGCTTACAAAAATTGCGACTCTACGTAACGAACTTGAAAATAACCCAGAAGTTACTAATATTAAACAAGCGGACGCATTACCCACTTACCCCAGTACAGTTAAATTTAAGAATGTTATTTACCGGTATCATCAAGACGGTAGTGACTTTACGCTTGGACCCCTAAACTTAGAACTAAAACCAGGGGAGTTAGTTTTTATAACAGGTGGTAACGGTAGTGGCAAGTCCAGTTTGGTATTACTATTAGTAGGTCTTTACCACTCAGAGTCCGGTGAAATTATGCTAGATAAAAATCTTATTTCTGATGCCAACCGAGAAGCTTATCGTCAACAATTTTCTGTGATTTTCTCAGATTTTTATCTTTTTGATAGCCTGCTAGAATTGGTAGATGAACATGTAGATAAGAAGGCCCTGGAATATTTGAGACAACTGAAACTAGATCACAAAGTATCAGTGGAAAATGGAGCATTCTCAACAACAGCTTTATCACAAGGACAACGCAAGCGTCTGGCATTATTGACCGTATATTTAGAAGATAGACCTTTTTATGTGTTTGATGAATGGGCTGCAGATCAAGATCCATTATTTAAAGAGATTTTCTATACAAAAATTCTTGACGATTTAAAAGCACGAGGAAAAACAGTGATTGTAATAACTCATGATGACCAATACTTTTGCATGGCTGATCGATGCATTAAGCTAGAAAATGGAAAAATTTTAGAAATTACATAGCAGTTAAATTTAGAATCACAAAAATAATATTGGTGAGGGAGTAATAAGCTTGGGGAAAATATTTAAATTACTAGCTAAGCGCAATCTTCGCCTAGCATATGCTTTGCCTGTCTGTATTGTTTTGATAGTTATTGTCGGGCTAAGTGTGGTCTTTTTTAGTGTTAAATTATCCTTATATGACAAAGAAACTGAAGGAAAAATAGTAGGGCTGTCCGCACCAGTTGTGGTTACTAGAGATGAGTTCCATGCGCCAGCTATTGTTGCCAAATCCCGTATAGATGCATTCCGGGCATTAGGCTATGTCACAGCACGTGACAGACTCTTTCAGATAGATTTATTGCGGCGTAAAAGTGCCGGTAGACTTGCTGAAATTTTCGGAGAAGCAGCCCTACTACATGATAAGAAACAAAGAATTTATGATTTTGAAAGTGTGGTCAAAGAAATAATTTTACGCCTACCAAGCAATCAAATAAAAATACTACAGGCTTATACAGATGGAGTGAACAGTGCTATTGATAGTATGGCAATAGCGCCTTTTGAATTTCTTCTGCTTGGCTACCGCCCAGATCATTGGCGTATTGAAGACAGCTTGTTGATTGTGCTCGACATGTTCCAAACACTAAATGACTCAGAGGGTTTTGAACGTATGGTGAGTGTAATGGAGCATGCCTTGCCGCCAGAGGTATATCAATTTCTTACACCTAAAACAGACACATATACACAGTCAGTCTTAGAAGAAGACCAACCTACAGATAGTTCAATACCAGTAAAAGCGCTGGCGTCATTGTTTGCTAGCAATTTTCCAGAAAAGCATACTGGCTTTGTACAGTCTTCTTATGTGCAGCCAGGCTCTAACGCCTGGGCTGTGTCTGGTAGCAAAACTAAGGATGGCAGGGCAATTCTGGCTAACGATATGCATTTACTTATCTCAGTGCCAAATATATGGTACCAATTTCAATTGCAGTTTGAGAAACAAAATATCGCAGGAGTTAACTTGCCAGGCACGCCACTTATTGTTTCTGGTGCAACCAAACATCTGGCATGGGGTGCGACATCATTGGGAGCAGATATTTTAGACTTAGTGAGAATTGAAGTTAATCCAGATAATCCTGAAGAATACCTGACAGCTGATGGTTGGAAGTCCTTTGGTATCAAATATGAATCAATTCAGGTAAAAAATGCGCAACCACAAGAAATAACAATTCAAACAACTATTTGGGGCCCAGTTGCGATGCAGCCGCTGTTGGAGCATCCGGTTGCCATCCATTGGACTGCTCTAGATCCTGATGCAATTAGTTTAGATATCCTTTACATTGACGAAGCAAAAACTTTGGAACAGGGACTTGCCATGATCAATAAAACAGGCGGTCCACCATTGAATATAATTCTAGCTGACCACACTGGCGGTGTTGCTTGGACTATCATGGGCAGGATACCAGTACGCAATAAGTATCAAGGATTCAATGGCTCAACTAGCTATTCATGGGCAAATGGATCGGTAGGTTGGTCGCATTATATTGCACCTGAAGAACTACCACGCAGCACAGATTCAGGCAGCCCCCAAGGTTTTGTAGTAAATGCTAATAACCGTAGTATACATAAAGACTACCCATATACTATTGGTCATACATTTGCCAGCGGTTACCGTGCTCACCGTATTAAAGAGCGTCTTAGTGTGTTGGATAAGGTTAGTGAAAAAGATATGTTGCAATTGCAGCTGGACACTGTGTCAGGTGTTTATGACTTTTATCGTGATATAGCACTTTTAGCATTAACTCCAGACAAACTTGCTGAACAAGCTGATCGTCGTACATTACGTGAGTATCTTCTGGCCTGGGATGGCACTGCGAATACTGATAGCTTGGGGCTTGGTTTGATTGTTCAATTTCGAGCTGATTTGGCGCAAGCTTTATTTGAGCCAATACTACAACCTTGTCGTGCATTAGAAGCTGAATTCAAATATAACTGGGCTTATATTGATGTTCCTTTGCAGGCACTTATAGAATCAAATGATGCAAGACTAATACCGGATCATGGGCGTTATCCAGATTGGGATTCTTTTCTTTTGGCTCAACTTGAAAAAAGTGCTCAGGAACTTATTCAAAAGCATGCAGCTAAGTCACTAAATGATTTAACTTGGGGTAAGATTAACGTTGCAGATTATACCCACCCACTAAGTCAGGCAATTCCTGGAATAGGTAGGTTATTGGATTTCCCAAATGACCCTTTGCCAGGTTGCTATTTCTGTGTACGTGTAGATTCATTAGATAGTGCTGCAAGCATGCGTCTTGTTGTCTCACCAGCACACCTGAAAGATGGCATTCTTCATATGCCAGGAGGCCAATCAGGCCACCCATTGTCGAAACACTATATGAATCAACATCAACATTGGATGCAAGGCCTGCCGATTGCTTTTATGTCAGATGAATCAATACACACATTGAGACTTATACCGGCCAAATAAAATGCTATTGATTGAATCAGTTATTTCTATTGCAATAAATGCTGGAAATAAAATTCTTAAGATTTACCATACAGACAATTTTGATGAGCGTAAAAAGTTAGATAATAGTCCGTTAACAAAAGCTGACCTAGCTGCGCATAATCTAATTGTTCAGAGGCTAAAAGAAATTACTCCTAATATCCCAATACTTTCTGAAGAATCAGCAAATATTAGCTGGGATATACGTAAAAAATGGCAACGTTACTGGCTTATAGATCCATTAGATGGAACTAAAGAGTTTATAAAACATAATGGCGAGTTTACGGTGAATATTGCGCTTATTGATAATCATGAACCTGTTATGGGAGTTGTTCATGCACCTGCTCTTAATATTACCTGGACTGGTGAAAAAGATCAGCCAGCGAAAAGAATACAAGCTGGAGAACAGCAAATAATTCATACTAAACAGCACCAGGCAGGTAATTCTTGGAGAGTTGTTGGAAGTCGAACACATGCAGGTGATAGCTTGGAGTGTTTTTTAGATAAGCTTGATAAATATGAATTGATTTCTATGGGTAGCTCTATTAAGCTTTGTATGGTGGCGGAAGGCAAAGCAGACATTTACCCTAGACTTAGTCCTGCATCCGAGTGGGATACTGCAGCAGCACATGCGGTGGTTAATGCAGCTGGTGGTAAAGTAATTATTGCTAAAGATAATACCCCTTTGTTGTATAACATTAAAGAATCTATTATAAATCCACACTTTATAGTTCGAGCGGTATAAAAGAATATTTGGTACGGAACGCTTTACCTGCAAACATCGTGAATGGAGCATGGAATGAGCTCACCAAATTTCATTATCTTTTTATAGGATCCTGTAGGACTTATAATTTCGAAGCGAAAATTTAGATAATCGAGGTCAAATTCTCACCAGTTTGAGATGAATATTGGGTATATTTAACGAAAACCGGGGAGGGTTTGGGCCGACTTCTCCAAATTTGCAGCCGAAACTCATAAGTCCTACAGGCTCTTAGATACTGCCAAAAGTAGTATATGCTGCACAATAGGCTATTATCTACAGGAAACTTTATTTCTATAACTGTCAATAAGTATTCCGCGAGATTCAAGAAGATCCATAACTTGTCTTGTTGCTTCTGTTACAGTTGTCTTTCCGGTTTCCACTTTAAGTTCTGGTTTTTCTGGTAATTCATAGGGAGAATTAATACCGGTAAAGTTCTTAACTTCACCTGTTCTAGCACGTTTATAAAGTCCTTTAATATCTCTTTGTTCACATATCTCCAAAGAGCAATCGCAAAATATTTCTAGAAAGTTTCCATGAGTAAACATGCTACGAACATGTTTACGATCTGCACGAAAAGGAGAAATAAAAGCGGTCAGAGTTATCACACCAGCTTCTACAAATAATTTAGCAGTTTCTCCCACTCGACGAATATTTTCTTGACGGTCTTCATCAAGAAACCCTAAGTCTGCACATAAACCATGGCGAACATTATCACCATCAAGTACAAAAGTACGGCAATTACGTTGGTGCAATATCTCTTCTACCGAATGGGCTAAGGTGGATTTACCAGAACCAGATAATCCAGTAAACCAAAGCACAACACTTTTATGTTTATTTTGAGCCTCTCTGCGTGCTCTTGTTACACTAGCATGATGCCATATTAGGTTATTATTTTTCATTTTGTCGATACTATTCCATACGTATTCCTAAGGTTTTATCTATACGAACTTGCTATATTTTATAACTCTATATCCTCATACTCCCCTTTGTCTTGTACAGCTTCTTGGCTGCTATTCAAACTCAACCACTGCGCTACTTCTACTACTTTCGCGAGGGTTTCTATAGTTGTCTCTTCAAATACTGTGCGCAGAGATATCTTTACTTGAAATTCGGTATAAATACGTGACACTACCTGCATAACTAGTAAGGAATGACCGCCAAGCTCGAAAAAATTATCATGAATACCTACACGCTCGACACCCAACACTTCAGCCCAAATACTGGCAAGACCTTCCTCAATTTGGTTACGTGGCATAATATATTTATGTGCAAGCTGATCACTTTCACCCGGGGCCGGTAGTGCTTTGCGGTCTAATTTTCCATTCGAAGTCAATGGCAGGTTATCTAGAAATACAAATGCAGTAGG
>JAJFJL010000113.1 GCA_021774055.1 Nitrosomonas sp.
ACTTTCAGCATAGCTGTTGCGGGCAGTGATTTAATAGCTGATAGTGACCATACAATTGAAGCTAGTGTTACCACCACTGCCGGTAATGCCAATGGTGAAGCAACTGCAATTGATATTGAAAGTTACAATATTGATACTACCCTCCCAATTCTGACTACTAGTGCGCCGACTGATAATGCTATCGGAGTTTTTGTTGACGATGATGTAGTACTTACATTTAGTGAACCTGTTGTAGCTGGCGTGGGTAATATTGTGATCAGTGATGGTAGCGGTGATACACGTACCATCGCAGTGACTGATATTGCCCAAGTTAGTATTACTGGTAATATTTTAACTATAAACCTTATTACGAATCTTAAACCTGGGAGTGCTTACAGTGTACAAATAGCAGATACTGCGATTAAAGATGTTGCCGGTAATATGTATGCTGGTATCAATGATCTGACTACATTTAATTTTATAACATCAATAGGAATTGAACTCTCCGCTGTTGAACAAGACACCAACAACACTGGTTTTGTAATTAATGGGGAGAGTGCTAATGATCAAAGTGGCTTTTCTGTTAGTAATGCAGGTGATGTTAATGGTGATGGTTTAGACGATGTAATTATTGGCGCAATCGGTGACGACCCAAGAGGTTTGGATAGTGGCGCTAGTTTTGTCGTTTTTGGTAAAACAAATGGCACGATAACAGAGCTTTCTGCTATTGAGAATGGTATAGGTGGTTTTGTTATTAATGGTGTTAGTGCAAAGGACTTCAGTGGTGTATCCGTTAGTAATGCAGGTGATGTTAATGGCGATGGCTTGGCTGATTTGATTGTTGGGGCAAAGGGTGATGATGCCAATCAAGTTGATAGTGGTACCAGTTTTGTAGTTTTTGGTAAAACTGATAACACAGCAGTAGAACTTTCCAGCATAGAGCAGAATGCTAATAATAATGGTTTTGTAATTAATGGGATTAGTAATGGTGACAAGAGCGGTCGTTCTGTTAGCAATGCAGGTGATGTTAATGGCGATGGCTTAGATGATCTTATTGTGGGCGCATATTTTGATGATCCTAGAGGGAATTATAGTGGTGCTAGTTTTGTAATATTTGGTAAAACTGAAGGCATTAAAATTGAATTATCAACGATAGAAAATGGAGATGGCGGATTTGTAATTAATGGAGTGAGTGATTTTGATCGGAGTGGTCAGTCAGTAAGTAATGCAGGTGATGTTAATAATGATGGGTTAGATGATTTAATTATAGGGGCACCTCGTGATGATCCCAGTGGCCCAAATAGTGGTGCCAGTTTTGTGATATTTGGTAAGACCAACAGCGCAGCAGTAGAACTATCAGCCATAGAAAATGGTAGTGGTGGTTTCGTCATCAATGGAGTAAGTGGATCTGATTACAGTGGTGAATCTGTCAGTAATGCCGGTGATGTTAACGGCGATGGTCTAGATGACCTAATCGTTGGCGCAAAAGGAGACGATCCAAATGGATACAGTAGTGGTACTAGTTTTGTTGTATTTGGTAAAACCAACAATACGGCCATAGAACTATCAGCGATAGAAAATGGCACTGATGGTTTTGTAATTAACGGTGTCGCTGCAAATGATTTTAGTGGCATATCGGTTAGTAGTGCAGGTGATGTTAATGGTGATGGTCTAGATGATTTAATAGTTGGTGCTTATCGTGATAATCCTAATGGCACAAATAGTGGTGCCAGTTTTGTAGTATTTGGTAAAACTGATGGCACTAAAGTTGAGTTATCAACGATAGAAAATGGTGTTGGTGGGTTTGTAATAAATGGGGTCAGTGGCTATGACCATAGTGGCTATTCTGTTAGTGGCGCTGGTGATGTAAATGGCGATGGGTTTGCTGATTTGATTGTTGCTGCATTTGCAGATGATCCTAATGGATATAGCAGTGGTAGTAGTTTTGTTATTTTCGGTGGTCAAGGTAGCTCGGCCACAGTTGGTTCTAGTAGCGCGGAAATATTAACTGGGAATGCGAATGCTAATCAATTAATAGCTGGAGCGGGTGATGATACCTTACTAGGTAATGGTGGTGCAGACGTGCTACGCGGTGGGTCTGGCAATGATATTTTAGCTATTTCTAATTTAGTTTTTGCTTCATTAGATGGTGGTCTGGGTACGGATACTTTGCGTTTTGATGCCACCCTGAATGCAGATTTTGGAAGCATTGCTAATAATCGCTTAAGTAGTTTGGAAATCATTAACCTGAATGATACTACTTCTAGTCTAACCTTAACCACCGATGATATTTTAACTATTGCTGGTAATGAAGCAGCGAATGATTTACGTATTAATGGCAGCAATAATGACACTTTAAACCTCAGTAGCACAACCTTCTTTGATAGTGGTAATACCATCATAATAGATACTATTAACTATGCTATTTACTCCCCTTCAGCGAATCTTAATCTAGATGATTCAGTGCGCTTGTTGGTGCAACAAGGGATCACTGTATCTGGTGCAGTTATTTCAGGAGCTGCACCAATAGAACTTTCTGCCCTTGAGCAAAATACCAATAATATTGGTTTTGTGATTAACGGCGTAAGCACTGGTGATAGAAGTGGTTCCTCAGTGAGCAATGCAGGTGATGTAAATGGCGATGGTCTGGCTGATTTAATTGTTGGGGCAGGATTTGATGACCCCAATGGTAGTGACAGTGGCGCCAGTTTTGTAGTATTTGGTAAAACCGATGGTAGCGCAGTTGAACTTTCAAACATAGAAGGTGGTAGTGGTGGCTTTGTGATTAACGGCGTAAGCACTGGTGATAGAAGTGGTTCCTCAGTGAGTAATGCAGGTGATGTAAATGGCGATGGTCTGGTTGATTTAATTGTTGGGGCATTCAGTGATGACCCGAATGGTAGTGGTAGTGGCACCAGCTTTGTAGTATTTGGTAAAACCGATGGTAGCGCAGTTGAACTATCGAACATAGAAGGCGGTATCGGTGGCTTTGTGATTAACGGCGTAAGTGCTAATGATTGGAGCGGTTTATCGGTGAGCAATGCCGGTGATGTTAATGGTGATGGTTTTGCTGATTTAATTGTTGGAGCAGCCCTTGATGGCCCCAATGGTAGCGACAGTGGCGCCAGTTTTGTGGTGTTTGGTAAAACCGATGGTAGCTCAGTTGAACTCTCAAGCATAGAAGGCGGTATCGGTGGCTTTGTGATTAATGGCGTAAGTGCTGGTGATAGAAGTGGTATATCCGTCAGCAACGCAGGTGATGTTAATGGCGATGGGTTAGCTGATTTAATTATTGGGGCAGAGTTTGATGACCCCAATGGTAGTGACAGTGGCACCAGTTTTGTAGTATTTGGTAAAACCGATGGTAGCGTAGTTGAACTCTCAAACATAGAAGGTGGTATTGGTGGCTTTGTGATCAACGGCGTAAGTGCTGGTGATCAAAGTGGTATATCAGGCAATGCAGGTGATGTAAATGGTGATGGGCTGGCTGATTTAATTGTTGGGGCAGATCTTGATGGCTCCAATGGCAGCTACAGTGGCGCCAGCTTTGTGGTATTTGGTAAAACCGAT
>JAJFJL010000114.1 GCA_021774055.1 Nitrosomonas sp.
TGACGTGAAGAGAGCGTGCATTTGGATAATCTAGAATTTTTGGTACATTACCTTTTAAAAGCCATAGGATGGAAAAATAACTAATTGTAAATGCACAGAGTGGGGCTGTAATTATTGTTATCGGAAAGTCCAAAATAAATATCCTAGGAGAATAAGACATCTAAATTATGTGAGTTTTTGCGCATATTAATAAGTGAAACCTAGATCCTGTAATTGATTATGCATATACTGTGCAATAGGTTGTTATATATGGTAAATTTTATTCTTTAGGAATATCAGTAAATATGTTTCATAGAATAAAATTTATTCTATGAAACAATTTGTTGCGCATTATATGTACGATAGTTTGCCGGATCTAGGTGAAACAGAATTTAATTTAAGATTTATTTGCCTTGTTTAGAATACACAAACAGGCATATAGCTCGCACTATATGCCTGTTTGTGTGATGCAAAGAAACAAATTAGTTTCTGAGATAATCCTAGTGCTTAATCTGAAGAGCTTGATGGCATTGGATTGTCTGCATAGTTACGATGTGCTGCAGATTCAGCAGCACCTTGTTCAAGTTTCATTCCCATGTCGGAGAATACTGTTTCCAATGCATTCAAGCAGAGTAGGATATTCTCAACTCTACTGGAATAACCCATCAGGCCGAAGCGCCATATTTTTCCAGCGAAATCTCCCAGTCCGGCACCAATTTCTAGATTATATTGTTCTAATAATCTGCGCCTAACCTCTTTTTCATCAATACCTGCAGGTACATGTACGGCATTAAGTTGTGGCAATCTGTATTGCTCTTCAACCACATATTCCATGCCAAAGGTTTCTAATCCAGCTTTTAGCGCACTGTAGTTACGTTTGTGGCGTGCCCAAGAATGATCTAGTCCTTCTTCATACAACATTAGCAGTGATTCATGCAGGCCATATAGTGCATTGGTAGGTGCGGTGTGATGATAGGTTCTGGTTGTTCCCCAATAACCTAATAACAGATTTAAGTCCATAAACCAGCTATGTACCTTTTCTTTGCGGTTTTTAACTAGATCAGTAACACGCTCTGAAAAGCTAACAGGTGATAATCCTGGTGGACATGAAAGGCATTTTTGGCTGCCTGAGTAAATAGCATCGATTCCCCATTCATCAACATAAATTGGTGAGCCACCTAATGAAGTTACGGTGTCTGCAATGGTTAGGCAATCATGACGGCGTGCAATTTCGCACAGTAATTTAGCATCAGATAGCACGCCTGTAGAGGTTTCAGCGTGTACAAAAGCTAAAATTTTGGTGTCTGGATTTTGTTTTAAAGCATCTTCTACTTTTTGTGGGTCGACAGGTTCGCCCCATTTGTCGTCGACAACTACTGCAATACCACCATGACGTTCTACATTTTCAATCATGCGTGCACCAAACACACCATTGCGACAAACAACTACTTTATCACCAGGAACAATCATATTAACAAAACACATTTCCATGCCTACTGAACCAGGGCCAGAAACAGGGAATGTCATTAGATTATTGGTCTGAAATGAATAGCGTAGTAGGCTTTTTAATTCTTCCATCATTTCGGTAAAAACAGGATCCAGGTGTCCCAGAGTTGGGCGTGCCATGGCAGATAGTACTCGTGAATGGGTGTCTGATGGTCCAGGTCCCATTAAAACACGTTGCGGAGGATAAAAAACACTTGGTTCTTTTGATGGGCGGAAATCATTGGTAGTCATGAACAGTCCTAAATTATGGTCAATCAGTTTGTTTATTAGCCTGAAATACTTGTTGGAAAAATCAAATATATAATCTCTATTCTGTTAAAAAATAAAGCTGATTTGTTTAGTCAGTTATTAACTAAATAGCTTTCTTAGATATTATGGTATTTGTTTGCAACCTAACAGAGTTCTTCAGGAATGGTTAAGAACCTATGATTCTAACAAGTGTGCGGAAAGTTTGCTATCAACAAAATAACCTGGATTCTACTAGCGACCGTACACATACTGCACAACAGATTGTTCCATATAGAAAATTTCATTCTTTGAGAATATCAATAAGTATTTCACGTAGAATGAAACTCACTCTATGAAACAATTTGTTGTACATTATATGCACGATCGTTTACAGGATTTAGGTAAGTAGCCTGGATGGGGCTGCGGAATCCGGGGTTGCGATGCTGGAATAAGCAGCATCGCTCATCATAACGATGAAAGTGGATAGTCAGGGTAAATTGCTATTCACCCTGGATTTCGCTGCGCTTCATCCAAGCTACGAATCTACGCTACAATTGTCCATAAATCGTAATTTTAAGCACGATAGGGTGCATTTCATGCGCCATTTATGCTGGTGCGTAAAATGCACCCTACCTTAATTAAATATAAACCGGATAATGAAGGATGCCCCATTATGCACAAATTATTCAACTTTCATTTCTAAAATTTTTCCATACACACTTACCGTTACTTTCAGCATCAATTTGTTGCAACCGTTGTTGATGAAATTCCAATTCTTCTTGGTTAGCTAACTGTACGATAAGATTTAGTTCATTAATATTTATTTGTGAACTAGATTCTGTTGGAGTTGTTTCTAAATCAATTAGCAAGCTTTCTTGACCACGGGTCATGGCCAGATAAACTTCTGCTAGCAGCTCGGCATCTAGTAGTGCACCATGTAATGTGCGTTTAGAGTTATCGATTTGATAACGGTCACATAATGCATCTAGGTTGTTACGTTTGCCAGGGTGCAATTTCTTGGCCATTGTTAGGGTATCGGTAATCATTGCGCAGTGATTGGCTAACAGTGGTAATTTAGCTAGTCCTAGTTCATGATCAAGAAATGCAACATCAAAAGGTGCATTATGAATAATAAGCTCAGCATCAGTAATGAATGCTAGGAATTCGTCAGCAATCGTTTTGAACTTATGTTTATCTTGTAGAAATTCGCTGGTTAATCCGTGTATTTGTAATGCACCGGCATCACTCTTACGTTCAGGGTTTAGATAGTGATGCAGCATCCGCCCGGTTAATTGCCGATTATTTAATTCTATTGCTGCAACTTCAACAATCCTATGGCCTAGTTTTGGTTCTAATCCGGTGGTTTCTGTATCAAGAAAAATTTGACGCATGGTTAGTTGTTTTTAGTGGCAGGTATAGTTACGTTTATCCTCATATTTCTATTTCGTTATGACAATGCTTGATTTGGTGTTCGAGAATGGTACTGGTTCGTCGTATACGGCGCTTGCTACTTTAATAACAGATGATAAGAAGCGTAATAATTCTAATACTTCGCCTGGTAAATTAGCTACATTTCTATTTTTATCAAGAAAATGTTGAATATTTGTAATCATGGTAATTTTGTTTCTTTGTCTTTTATTTTAGCTTGTAAATCATGTTGATCAGAATTGGTGACTTCAACTGTAACAAAGTCGCCAGGTTTTAGGTGATTAGCATTGTCAATGTAGACTTGACCGTCAATCTCTGGTGCGTCAGCAGAACTTCTCGCAATCGCTTGGTCTTCACGAATTTCATCAACGAGCACAGTGATTTTTTGGCCAATTTTATGGGAAAGGCGTGCTTGACTGATTTCTGCTTGCACCGCCATGAAACGTGCTAAACGTTGTTGTTTTATTTCCTCAGGTACTGGATCAGGCAGTTTATTTGCGTTTGCACCTTCTACAGGTGAATAAGTAAAGCAGCCAACTCGATCAAGTTGTGCTTGTTGTAAAAATTCTAATAGTTCCTCAAATTCTGCTTCAGTTTCACCAGGGAAGCCGACTATAAAAGTGCTGCGCAACGTGATATCAGGACATATTCTTCTCCATTGTTG
This sequence comes from Nitrosomonas sp., assembly GCA_021774055.1. Taxonomy (GTDB): domain Bacteria; phylum Pseudomonadota; class Gammaproteobacteria; order Burkholderiales; family Nitrosomonadaceae; genus Nitrosomonas. The sequence goes on from JAJFJL010000114.1 coordinate 3,806, forward strand.
GATACGCGCTAAATTATTTTCAGTATTGGCAGGTCGTTTCATTGCTTTTAGAATGCGTGGGCTGGCATGTTGCAAGGGGACATCAAGATAAGGCAGTATTTTTCCAGCTGCCATTAATGGGATTAACTCATCCACGTGTGGATAAGGATAAACATAATGCATACGAGTCCATACATCTAGTGACCCTAAAGCTTGAGCTAGCTCGGTTAGGCGAGTTTTTATTGGGCGGCCTTGCCAAAAGCCAGTGCGATATTTGATATCTACCCCGTAGGCGCTGGTATCTTGCGAAATAATTAGCAACTCTTTGACACCAGCATTAACTAAATTTTCTGCTTCTTGCATAACTTGATGGATGGGGCGGCTAACTAGGTCGCCGCGCATAGACGGAATAATACAAAAAGTACAACGATGATTGCAGCCTTCAGAAATTTTAATATAGGCGTAATGTTTTGGGGTTAATTTGATTCCTTGTGCTGGTACTAAATCAGTGTAAGGATTGTGTGGTTGCGGTAAGTGGTGATGTATGGCTGACATAACTTCAGGTAATGCATTTGGTCCAGTTACAGCAAGTACCTGAGGGTGGGCTTTTTTGACTATATCGCCATCTTCTTTTGCACCTAGACAACCGGTGACAATAACTTTGCCATTTTCTGTCAGTGCTTCACCAATGGCATCTAACGATTCTTCTACCGCACTGTCGATAAATCCGCAGGTGTTAACTACAACTAAATCAGCATTTTCATAAGAAGATGAGATTTCATATCCCTCAGCACGTAGTTGCGTTAGGATGTGCTCTGAATCGACTAGTGCTTTGGGACAACCAAGTGAAATAAAGCCGATTTTTTTAGCAGTTTTTGTGTGAGATGACATATGTTATTCCAATGACTTGCAAAAGAGGATGGTTATGAAGAGTAAAATTCAAAAGATTGTTATATTAATGGTACTTATTTGGTTACCATTTTCAGCAATAGCTAGCGTAGACTGTGCCACGTTACCGCATTGGGTTGCGCTTGACAATGGTTTAAAGATGAATCAACAACATGTTTTTTGTGGTGAATTTAAAGGTAATCGTCCAAAAGGGTTTCATTCACGACCAGCGGGCGTTGATCCAGAAACAGTGGCAAGTTTTACTGTTCAGGATTCGCCAAATGCAGCAGGTATTTATACCGGAAGATGGTCACATCAAGATCATCCTGATAAGAATAAATTCTCATCAATGTTTCCTGATAACTGTTCTGTTAGTCAAGTACTTAACTCAATAGCTTATGCTGCAGGAAATATAGATAAGAGTTGTCCTGCAGGTGCTCCAAATTGGACTCAATGTGGACAAAATATACCAAATGTTACGGGGGATGATTTAACTAAATATTGCAGTAACGACGACCAGATTTTTACCATAGGTATGGCACCACCCAACAATAAAGGACGAATTAATACTGCCTTCCCGATCTATATCAATGAGTAAAGATAGTTTTACATGGCCAGGTCGTATTCAAGGTGACTTGGCACATGATTTAATTATTGCCTATCTTACCATTGATATACAGCAAAGCTCACAATGGATAGCCGAGTTATTGCAACAAATAACTGCGGTTAAATCCGGTCAGACATCTTCATGGGAACGTATTGGGAATGCCTATTGTTTATATTTATATCCGGATCATATTGAAATTGAGGAAGATTATGCTGAAGAAGAAGGTGATTTGATAAAACTACCGATTGATGTTTTTGAAACAGCTGCCAAGTCATGGCAAGCATATATTTTAAAATAAGGGACGAGGAAATAATAATTTGCCCATTTAGACTTGCTCTTTTACTCTGATTTTTCGTTGCTCCTCCGGTTACATAGAATAACTATGTGCCCTACGGACCGCCTCAAATCAAAGCAAAATAACTTCTCCTAAATGGACAAATTACTATTGCCTCGTCCCTAAATTTGGATGAGTAATGAGTACAATAACAAAAAGTTATCAAACGTTAGTAGGGAAGCTAGAAGAAATTTCACATCTTAATGGTGTTATGGCGACTATTGGTTGGGATCATCAAGTTATGATGCCATCTGGTGCGGCAGAAATACGTTCTGAACAAATTGCTGCGCTTGCGGGTGTTATTCATGAACGGATGACAGATCCGCATTTGGAAGATTGTTTGGATGTATTGAAAGAAGAAAATATAACTTCATTAAGTAAGATTGAACGCTGTAATATTATAGAAGCACGGCGAAATGTGACCTTAGAAGCTAAGGTTCCCAAAAGATTAGTGCAAGAAATGGCTAAGCTAAGTTCTCAAAGTCACCTTATCTGGGTTGCTGCTCGTCAGGAAAATAAATTTTCAGATTTTGCTCCAATTTTAAAACGTTTTCTTGAATTAAAAAAAGAATGGGCGCAGTGTGTTTTTCCAGGTATGGATCCTTATGATGCCAATATTGATAATTTTGAACGTGGTACTGTTAAGGATGAAATTACTCCAATCTTTGCGCGGCTTAAAGATGAACTAATTCCTCTAATTAAAGCAGTACAAGACAGTTCATACCAACCTAACACTTCTTTTCTACATGGTAAATTTCCTGTTAAGAAACAGGAAATGTTAGCGCGACAAATTAGTCAGGATATTGGTTTTCAATTTGATCAAGGGCGGATGGATGTATCTGTACACCCTTTTTGTGGCGGTAGTCATCCGACAGATGTTCGTATTACCACTCGTTACCAAGAAAGTAATTTTATTGAATCATTGTATGCAGTAATTCATGAAACTGGGCATGGTCTCTATGAACAAGGGCGCATGTTAGAAGGAAGAAGCCTGCCGGCATCAGAATCGTTAACTATGGGTATTCACGAATCTCAATCGCTTTTTTGGGAACGGATGATTGCGCAAAGCAAACCTTTTTGTAGCCATTATTTCGAGACTATTCGAGCAACCTTTCCAGAAAACCTGGCTGGCGAATCAGCAACCTCATTTTATCAAGCAATTAATAGTTGCAAGCCTGATTTTATTCGGGTTGAAGCAGATGAATTAACCTATCCGTTACATGTTATTTTACGTTATGAAATTGAATGTGGTTTGTTTGATGGTTCAATCTCTGTGGATGATTTGCCTGGGATCTGGGGTGAATTGATGTTTAAATATTTAGGTGTTAAACCACCCACTGATACTTTAGGTGTGTTGCAAGATTCACATTGGAGTGGTGGTGCTTTTGGTTATTTTCCTTCGTATACTTTGGGGGCAATTTATGCTTGCCAGTTTTATCGTAGTATGGTTAAGGAATTGCCAGATACTGAAGAAAATATTTCAACAGGTAATTTTGTGCCGATAAAAAACTGGTTGAATGAAAAAATTCATTGTCAAGGAAGATTATGTACTCCGCAGGAATTAGTTATGCAAGTAACAGGAGAGAAACTTAATCCAGACTATTTTGTTAGTTATCTTAATAAAAAATATACAGAAATTTATCGTTTGAGTTAGGTTTCTGGTGTTTTACATAGATCTTGCAAGTAATCTTCATATAGTGATTAACAAATTGTTTTGTAAAGTGAATTTTATTCTACATGGAATGCTTTATTGATATTCTCAAAGAATAAAGTTTGTTATATGAAACAATCTGTTGTGCAAAATATGTGTGATCACTTGCAGGATCTAAGTTTTATCTAGGTTATAATCCAACCCCAATTAATTTTCTTGGTTGTAGGGGTGTTTTGTCATGATCATAAACTGCTGGCCTAGTCTGCAACTTATCTTGCTATGAATCCGAATCTGAATCAATTACAGCCTTATCCTTTTCAAAAATTGCACAAGTTGTTTGCTGGGCTTATGCCAAACAAAGATTGCAATAGGATTGATCTACATATTGGTGAGCCTAAACATGCTACTCCAGATTTTATCAGTCAAGCGCTGGTTGATAATATTCAGGGGTTAGCTCGTTATCCAACAACACATGGCAGCAATCAGCTGCGCGATAGTATTGCAACATGGTTAATGCAACGCTATAACCTGCCTAGTATTAATTCTGATACAGAGGTTATTCCTGTTAATGGCAGTAGAGAAGCGTTATTTTCTTTTGCACAAGTAGTGATTGATCGTTCTGCTACGCAGCCGGTAGTAGTTTGCCCTAATCCGTTTTACCAGATCTATGAAGGAGCAGCTTTCTTAGCTGGGGCGACACCATCTTTTATTAATACGCTACCAAGTAATAACTTTAGTTTAGATTACAGTCAGCTGTCTAATGATATTTGGTCACGTACTCAGCTTATCTATGTTTGTTCTCCAAGTAATCCTACCGGTAGTGTGATGTCGATGGATGAATGGCAGCAATTATTTGAACTTTCCGATCGTTATGGTTTTGTGATTGCGGCGGATGAATGTTATTCTGAAATTTATTTTGATGAAACACGCCCACCGCTTGGGGCACTGGAAGCTGCTCATCGTTTAGGTCGTGATGGTTTTCCACGTCTGGTGGTGTTTAGTAGTTTGTCAAAACGTTCGAATGTACCAGGAATGCGTTCTGGTTTTGTTGCAGGTGATGCTGCAATATTAGAGAAATTTTTACTTTATCGCACCTATCATGGTTGCACCATGAATCCAGCTGTACAGGCGGCAAGTATGGTCGCATGGCAAGATGAATCACATGTTGTTGAGAATCGTCGTTTATATTTAGAAAAATTCACTGCAGCGATGGAATCGTTTGCCGGAGCTATGCCTGTATCAATGCCAGAAGCAGCTTTTTATTTATGGGTTAAAACACCAATTAGCGATGTTGATTTTACGCGCCGATTGCGTCGTGACTATAATGTTACGGTTTTGCCTGGCAGTTATTTGGCACGGGATGTGGATGGAGTTAACCCAGGTGAGAATTTTATACGCATTGCATTAGTTGCATCACCAGATGAATGTTTGGAAGCTATTGCTAGAATAAAGAATTTAGTTATTGAATTATCGGATTAGAGATATCTAGAGCAAGGCGCTAGATTTAAAAATATTACTTAGGAAAAATTATGGAACAGTTACAAGCTACTATTGAAGAAGCGTTTGATCGTCGTGCAGAAATTACTCCGCGTAATGTTGATGCGAGTTTGAAAGAGTCAATTACCAAAGTATTAGATATGCTTGATTGCGGCAAATTGCGAGTTGCCGAAAAAATTGACGGTGATTGGACAACACATCAGTGGCTTAAGAAAGCAGTGCTATTATCATTTCGGATTGAGGATAATAGTTTTATTAAAGGTGGTTTTTCAAATTATTTTGATAAAGTGCCGTCAAAATTTGCAGATTATAGTTCAAGAGATTTTCGTGACGGTGGTTTTCGTGTGGTTCCTCCAGCTGCTGTACGTAAAGGCTCGTTTATAGCTAGTAACGTTGTTTTGATGCCATCTTATGTCAACATTGGTGCTTATGTTGATGAAGGCACGATGGTTGATACTTGGGCAACTGTTGGTTCTTGTGCCCAAATTGGGAAAAATGTGCACTTGTCTGGAGGGGTAGGTATTGGTGGTGTATTAGAGCCAATTCAGGCAAATCCGACAATTATTGGCGATAATTGTTTTATTGGTGCACGCTCTGAAATTGTAGAGGGTGTTATTGTTGAGGAGAATGCAGTTATCTCAATGGGTGTGTATATTGGTCAGAGTACAAAAATATATAATCGAGAAACCGGAGATGTTTCCTACGGCCGTATTCCGGCAGGATCAGTTGTGGTTTCTGGTAGCCTGCCAGCAGCAAATAATCAATATAGCCTCTACTGCGCGGTGATTGTTAAACAAGTTGATGCTAAGACACGTTCTAAAACAGGTATTAACGAATTGTTGCGTGGGATTTGATGCCAGCTAATTACTATGGATCTAAATTAATCAAATGACTTATCAAGCGGCTAAAGATATCCTTGAATTTTGCACTGCAAGTGCCGTTCAGGCTAAATCCTGCTGCAAGCCAACCTCCCCAAGGCGGCTGGAGAGTACGACTTGGAGTCCTACTCAACATGGAACTCATCTTCTCGCTCTGCATGGTTCTCAATGTAATTTTTGATCATCTAATCTGTGATATTCCCTGTGCTACAAGCAAAATATCCTCGCGCCCACATCCGTTGACCCCAGTACTGCTTACGCAGTGAACCAAAATTATGGCCCTGACGCCTTGTACCCACAATTAGCAGGATTGGTCGTCAGTTAACTGGGGTTACTGACTAAAAGATGGTGTAATCCGTTATTACTAAGGGTTACAGTCGTGATCATCGTCCTCAGGTTGTTTGCAGCTAATCTGTGAGCGGCAGGCAGGCATTCCTTTGATGATGAGACACTGAGTGGCAATAACAGCTTATGACACTGTTAATTCCCATATTGATCAAATGCGTATTGATTCTTTGAATACGTAGTGCTGATAGCGCTCTATACGTGGCGGACACATTGACCCTTATGAAAAATGTCTGGTGGATCTCCCGTGTTCCAGAAACCATTACACTGGCTCGTGACATCATTCATAATGTCGCGCCAGACTGATGAGCAATATCAGTGAATCTGCGCACCGTAGCTTAAGTGTATGTATGCTGGTATCAACCAACGATGGCTTATCTTTTATTCACCTGAAGCCTATCAGCGGGTGCTAATAACAAGCAAACAAACTCTTAAACAAAGTACTACAGAGTGCAAGAAATGTTTTATTTTGGCTACAAATCAATTAGATTGCAAAGAATTACCTGATTCAGATATTGTCGTGGTTTATTATAAAGATCAACAAAAAGTCGAAGGAGTCTTTTGTTTCTTAAAAGACCCTCTAATTATGGCTCCAACAATATTTTTGAAATCACATAAACGTGTCATGGCACTGATGATGGTAATGACGATTTGTTTGATGGTTTATGCAGCACTGGAGTATCGTATCTGTGAAACACTGAAAAAACAAGCTGTAACCTTCCCAGATCAACATAGGCATCATGTCAACTTGCTAAAACTATTGGGAGTTGAATACGAAAAATCATATGCTGGATCTGGGTAATGGTGTGCGGAATGACGGCAGGATCGGTTTGCACAACGCTTTGAAGATGCGTTACAAAGTTTAGCTAATAGATTATAAAAGAAAAGAACGGTCAAATCGTATAAAGAAATACTGTGACGTATTGGTTGGTTGAAAGAAAAATATGGGCTGGTAGCACAATATTATGATCTAGCTGTCACAAAAGACGCTGCATCAAATAATGCTATCGCCATTCGTGCTGTGTTTTGGAGAGGTGCTTAATATACAAGGGTGCATTCCATGCACCTTATATTACAAATTTCAATTTATTCAATATAGATTCATGCTAAAAACATGCAGGAATGACGAAATAATATGTTTTTAGGAGTGGGTACTTAAGACTAAACTACCACCTACTAAAGTAGGTGGGTTAGCGCATTCGGTGCTGATGACTAAAGTCATCATTCTCGCACCGTAATAAACGCGCATGAGTCAAAACATTAAAATCAAAGTCACCGTCTGAAGACGGTGGTTTTTACCAAACGCCTGGAAAATAAATTGCCACTTGTTGTTATCCTGAACTTAGGGTAATCAGCTTGTCATTGCTGACATTTGATTTTGTAAATACCGAATTATTTGTTCCTGCAAGTCATTAGCTAAACAATCAAATTCTTTTAATTCTGTTCCACGCATGCTACGTAACCAGGTGAGTTGACGTTTAGCTAACTGACGTGTAGCTGCGCATCCCATTTCATGCATGGTAGCTAAATTAATTTGCTGGTCTAGAAACATCCAAGCCTGACGGTAGCCAACACAACGCATGGCAGGCATGTTGGCATCTAAAGAAAATTTGGTTTGTAGCGATTGAACTTCTTCAATTAAGCCTGAGCTAATCATTTTATCAAAGCGTTGTGAAATAAGTTTATGTAATGCCGTGCGTTGGCTGGGAATTAGTGCAATCTTGGTTGTGTGATAGGGGAAGTTGGCATTCTTTGGTTTGTTTAGTAGTTCTGACATTGGTTTATTGGTAATGTAGCATATTTCTAGTGCGCGTTGGATACGTTGGCTATCTGTTGATTTAATACGTGCGGCAGAAATTGGATCTAGCTGATGGAGTTCTTGGTGCATAGCAGGCCAGCCTTGTTCTTTAGCCATCAGATCAATTTTTGTGCGTAATATCTTATTTGCAGGTGGTAATTCAGAGAGTCCTTGTTGTAGTGTACGGAAATAGAGCATAGTGCCACCGACTAGCAATGGAATTTTGTCGCGCAAAGTGATTTCACACATTATTTTAAGTGCGCTGCTGCGAAACAGTGCGGCAGAGTAACTTTCATCTGGGTCAATTAAATCAATTAGGTGGTGTGGTATTTCAGCTAGTGTGGCGGAATCTGGTTTGGCTGTACCAATATCCATGTGACGATACACTTGGGCAGAATCAACGCTAATAATTTCAACTGGAAAATACTTGGCAATCTCTATGGCAATTTTACTTTTTCCGCTAGCAGTTGGCCCCATTAAGAAAATAGCTGGAGGTAAATTTGTGGTATCTAGATTTTTCTTGGTCATTGCTTGTTTCAGGTAAAAGATTAGGGGCTGTTAAGGGTTAGGTTTTGTCAAAGTTAGTGAAAATAGAATTACTTGATTGTTATGATTCTTTTCTAGATGTAAATGATACTATTTGATTTCTATTTCTAAATAGTCATTGGATAATTTGTGCATCTCATATAAAATTCACGACGTTCAAATTTTACAGGAAAAAAGCTTTGAAAATTTTTGCTGCTATATTATTTATTTTAATATTTTATAGTTTAGGGTCTGCGTTGTATTACATGCTTAAGGACAAAGGCAAGAGTAGCCGTATGGTTAATTCGCTTTCTTGGCGTATCGGTTTGTCAATTTTTTTATTCGCTGTGATGATGTTGGCAGCACGTTTTAATATGGAGCCAGATTAAAGTTTCATAATAAATTATGCAGTTGACAAAAGATGTAGTGGTAATCGGTGCTGGTGCCGCAGGGATGATGTGTGCCATTGAAGCAGGCAAGCGCGGGCGTTCAGTATTGTTGCTTGACCATGCTAGTAAATTAGCAGAAAAAATCCGCATTTCTGGTGGAGGTCGGTGCAATTTCACTAATCTTTATGTTAAGCCTGAAAATTTTCTTTCAAATAACCCTCATTTTTGTCGCTCTGCTTTAGCACGGTTTACACCACAAGACTTTATTGCTTTGATAGAAAAAAATAGGATTGCTTATCATGAGAAAAAATTAGGTCAGTTATTCTGTAATGATAATTCTCAGCAAATTATTGATATGCTGCTAAGTGAGTGTGACAAGGTTGGTGTAGTGTGGCAGGTATCATCGCAGGTGCGTAGAATTGAGATGATTAATCAAGAGGATAGCTCTTCTGCCGCGCGTTTTTTGTTAACAACAGATCGTAATGTATTGGCCGCTAATGCGCTTGTGATTGGTACTGGTGGGTTATCAATACCACAAATTGGTGCGAGCGCTTTTGGTTATCAAGTTGCCACGCAGTTTAATATTGCTGTTACACCACTGCGGCCAGCATTAGTTGGTTTGACCTTTGCATCAGAAGATTTTGCTTGTTTTGCCAAGATATCAGGGGTTGCGATTGATGCTATTGTTAGCTGCAATGGTTCTGCTTTTCGGGAAAATGTGTTGTTTACCCACCGTGGGTTAAGTGGCCCAGCAATATTGCAAATTTCTTTGTATTGGCAGGCTGGCGATGTTATACAGATAAACTTGTTGCCGCAACATGATGTGATCAGTCTTTTTTTGGCGTGTCGACGTAGTTCGCAGTTATTAACAAATTTATTAGCGCAATATTTGCCAAAACGTTTTGTTCAAGCTTGGCTTGAAGTAGCTTTGGCAACTATGGCGGAAATTGTTAGGCCAATGAATCAATATAGTGATCATGTCTTGCATCAGATCGCAAAAAAAGTACAGTGTTGGGAGGTTATGCCAATTGGTACTGTAGGGTATAAAAAAGCTGAGGTGACTTGTGGTGGGGTTGATACGCAAGAATTATCCTCTAAAACACTGGAGGCAAAAAAAATTTCAGGATTGTATTTTATTGGTGAAGTTGTTGATGTTACAGGGCAATTGGGTGGATTTAATTTTCAGTGGGCATGGTCATCTGGTTATGCAGCCGGACAGTATGTATAATGCGTGAAATTATTTTGTTGGATAGCTAATTTTACCTAGATCACTGCAAGTGATCATGCATATAGTGTGTAACAGTCTGTTGTGCAAAATGTGAGTGTGGTCACTTGCAGGATTAGGTTTTATGCTTTAGTGTAATTTTAATTAGGTCTAGATGGTATATAAGTTAAGTAGCTTTGGTGAAAATACAGTTACTTTGAAAAACATCTTGTCTTGTTGGTGATATGTGTTTATAATCGCCTGTTGTTTTTTTGGAGGGGTTCCCGAGCGGTCAAAGGGATCAGACTGTAAATCTGACGGCTCAGCCTTCGAAGGTTCGAATCCTTCCCCCTCCACCAAATTAAGAGTTAGTGTAAAAGATAACCGTGGAAGTACTGAGTTTGGGTAGAGTTTTTTTGTACATGTTCTTCTCGTAAAAGATGCGGGTGTAGCTCAATGGTAGAGCAGAAGCCTTCCAAGCTTACGATGAGGGTTCGATTCCCTTCACCCGCTCCAATAGGAAGTTGTAGGGGATTAGCCGCAGCTGTACTTGCCCATGTAGCTCAGTGGTAGAGCACTCCCTTGGTAAGGGAGAGGTCGCCAGTTCAATTCTGGCCATGGGCTCCATTAAAAACATAGAGTGAAAAGATAAAAGTAGCGTTAGCTTTAATAGGAAATTAGTTATGGCAAAAAGTAAATTTGATCGATCGAAGCCACATGTAAATGTTGGAACAATTGGGCATGTTGATCATGGTAAAACCACGCTGACAGCAGCGATTACAACGATATTGACAACTAAATTTGGTGGTGATGCGAAGAGTTATGCTCAAATTGACTCTGCGCCAGAGGAACGGACGCGTGGTATTACTATTAATACTGCCCATGTTGAGTATGAAACAGATAAGCGTCATTATGCTCATGTAGATTGCCCCGGTCATGCTGATTATATTAAGAATATGATTACCGGTGCAGCACAAATGGACGGTGCAATTCTGGTAGTGTCTGCAGCTGACGGCCCTATGCCGCAAACGCGTGAGCACATACTGTTAGCTCGTCAAGTTGGAGTGCCATATATTATTGTGTATATGAATAAAGCTGACATGGTAGATGATGCCGAATTGTTAGAGCTGGTGGAAATGGAGATTAGGGAATTGTTAAGTAAGTATGATTCTCCTGGTGATGATACTCCGATTATTATTGGTTCAGCGCTGAAAGCTCTAGAGGGTGATCAGAGTGATATAGGTGAATCATCAATACTAAAGTTAGCAGAAGCTTTAGATAGCTATATTCCACAGCCAAAGCGTGCTATAGATGGTGCTTTTATTATGCCGGTGGAAGATGTTTTTTCAATCTCTGGGCGTGGAACGGTTGTTACGGGACGTGTTGAGCGTGGAATAGTAAAGGTAGGTGAGGAGCTGGAAGTTGTTGGGTTGAAGCCGACAATTAAAACAGTCTGTACTGGTGTGGAGATGTTTAGGAAACTGTTGGATCAGGGGCAGGCTGGTGATAATGTTGGTGTTCTACTGAGAGGAACTAAACGTGAGGAGGTTGAGCGCGGTCAGGTATTGGCTGCGCCAGGAAGTATTTCTCCGCACACTAAATTTACAGCAGAAATTTATGTGTTAAGTAAGGATGAAGGTGGTCGTCATACACCATTTTTCCCTGGATATCGCCCACAGTTTTATTTTCGTACTACTGATGTCACTGGTGCGATTGAGCTTCCTGCTGGAACAGAAATGGTGATGCCTGGTGATAATGTTTCAGTGACTGTTAATCTGATTGCACCAATTGCTATGGAAGATGGATTGCGTTTTGCAATACGAGAAGGCGGTAGAACAGTTGGTGCCGGAGTAGTAGCTAAAATTATTGAATAATTATTCTTGTAAGAAAATCTATCTATATGGTTTTTAGTTGATTGTTATATGTTAAGCTAAGAACTGTTTTATATCTTTGTAGTTGCAAAAATAGGCCAGTAGCTCAATTGGCAGAGCGTCGGTCTCCAAAACCGAAGGTTGGGGGTTCGATGCCCTCCTGGCCTGCCGTTTTAATATCTAGTTGATATTTTCCCAGAATTAAATTTGTAGATTTAATAGATGAGATGTTTGTGCTTGTAGTGATACAAGTGCATTATTTGCTTTGGTCGTCGTGTAGTTTTTGTAGGTTCGTAGGTTCATTGATTTCTTGTTGTGTTGTAAATTGTGTGGATAGTGTCTTTAGAAATAGCATTAAAGTATGGGTTGTATTTGCATGGTCTTCGTGGCCTAGTTGCTGAGAAGTATTAAGAATGGGGTGCGTAGAGTGAATAATATTAAGCTTTTGCTGGCATTAGTTTTGATGGTGGCAGGTGTGGTTGGTTTCTTTTATCTTCGTGATAGTGCTATGGTGTTCCGAGTAGTGTCGATATTGCTTGGTTTTCTTATGGCGATAGCGGTAGCTTGGTTTACAACACAGGGGCAGAGATTCTATGTGTTTTGTATGGAAGCATCAGAGGAAACCAAAAAAGTTGTGTGGCCAACACGCAAGGAAACGATTCAAACTTCATTGCTGGTGTTTGCTTTTGTGGTAACAATGGCGTTATTTCTGTGGTTGGTTGATGCCGGTTTGTTGTCTGCTGTTAAATTACTTATGAATCGTGAGGATTGATTTGTGATCCTTTGGAAAAAATACGTATGAAGTGGTATGTGGTTCATGTTTACTCGGGATTTGAAAAGTCGGTGCAGCGCGCTTTAATAGAGCGTATTGAGCGTGCTGGAATGCAGGATAAATTTGGTGAGATTCTTGTGCCTGTTGAAGAAGTAATTGAAATGAAAGGCGGGCAAAAAAGTATTAGTGAAAGAAAGTTTTTTCCAAGCTATGTACTAGCAGAGATGGAGATGACGGATGAAACTTGGCATTTGGTAAAAGATACAAATAAGGTAACTGGTTTTATAGGTGGAACGACTATGAGACCTACGCCAATAAGTGAAAAAGAAGTTCAGAATATACTGTATCAGATTCAAGAAGGTGTAGAGAAACCAAAGCCAAAAGTGCTTTTTGAATTAGGTGAATCGGTTCGAGTCAAAGATGGTCCGTTTACTGATTTTCATGGTAACGTTGAAGATGTAAATTACGATAAAAGTAAGCTTAAAGTATCGGTTTCCATTTTTGGCCGATCTACAACTGTTGAAATGGATTTTAGTCAGGTAGAAAAAATCTAGCTGTTGTTTTATTTGTAATATTAGGGCTGTTGGTTTTTATTGATCGGGGAGAGTGTTCATGATGCTCGTATGTACCCATAAGGAGGATTCTTGTGGCAAAAAAAATAGTTGGTTATATTAAATTACAGGTGCCAGCAGGTAAGGCAAATCCTAGTCCACCAATAGGGCCAGCTCTTGGTCAGCGACAACTTAATATTATGGAGTTTTGCAAAGCATTTAATGCTGCAACTCAAAAAATAGAAGCTGGTTTGCCGGTTCCTGTTGTTATTACTGCTTATGCTGATAAGAGCTTTACATTTGTGATGAAAACAACGCCTGCATCGGTGTTGATAAAAAAAGCTGCAGGTGTTAGTAAAGGTAGTGCTAGGCCACATCTTGATAAGGTTGGAAAATTGACTCGGCAACAAGCTGAAGAAATAGCGAAAGTAAAAGAGCCTGATTTGACTGCGGCAGATATGGATGCTGCTGTGCGTACAATTGCAGGTAGTGCAAGAAGTATGGGCATTGAAGTGGAGGGGGCTTAGAATGGCAAATGCATCAAAGCGCTATCAAGCGATAAAGAAAGATTTAGATCGTAATAAAATATATTCTTTGGATGAGGCGCTTGAAGTTGTTAAAAATGCGGCTACGGCTAAATTTGATGAATCGATAGATGTTGCAGTTAACCTTGGAATAGATGCAAAAAAATCAGATCAGGGCGTGCGTGGATCGGTAGTGCTGCCAGCAGGGACAGGTAAGGTTGTGCGTGTTGCAGTTTTTGCGCAAGGTGATAAGGCTAAAGAAGCCTTGGATGCTGGTGCTGATGTTGTTGGATTTGAAGATTTAGCCGCAGATATTAAGGCAGGAAATTTAAATTTTGATGTAGTCATTGCTAGCCCAGATGCGATGCGTATTGTCGGGCAGCTTGGTCAAATTCTTGGTCCACGTAGTTTAATGCCAAATCCTAAGGTTGGTACAGTATCGCCAGATGTAGCTAATGCCGTAAAGAATGCAAAAGCTGGACAAGTTAGGTTCCGTGCAGATAAGGCCGGAATTGTTCATTGTACGATTGGTCGTGCAACTTTTGATGTGAATGCATTGAAACAAAATTTAGCGGCATTGCTAGAGTCACTTAATAAGGCTAAGCCGTCTGCATCTAAGGGTGTCTATCTACGAAAAGTTTCAATTTCTAGTACTATGGGTATTGGAGTTAGGGTGGATCAAACAAGTATATTGTAGTTATTGTAGTAAAAGACTTTGGGCTACTAAATTTAATTTGCATTAGATTTAGTAGGTTGTCAAAGACCGTTGGGACTTTGTGCTGATATATATGTGCATTGAGTTTAATTGTTACGGCTGCAGATTAGGTTATGCTAGAGCTTGTTTTTTTGTGGTCTGTGCCCAACGTAGATGGCGTACTCAAGAATGGAATATGTTGTTTCCTGAATTTATAGTCGCCGGTTCGTAGTATTGTGTATCAATGTCTAAGATTAATCTTGATATTGAGTTTCAATGCTGTATTTAATTGATGGAGAATAAACTTTGAGTCTTAATCTTGAAGAGAAAAAGGCAATAATAGCAGAGGTTGGTGGTCAAATTGCTGATGCACAGGCTGTTGTTATTGCTGAGTATCGAGGTTTGGAAGCAGGTCAAATGACGCAACTTAGAGTTAAAACACGTCAGTCTGGCGTGTATTTTCGTGTTGTAAAAAATTCTCTTGTACGCCGTGCTGTTGCGGACACTCCGTTTGAAGGGCTTGCAAAGTATATGGTTGGTCCACTTGCTTATGGCATTGGGTCAGATCCAGTAGTGACAGCAAAAGTGTTACATGAGTTTGCTAAGACCAATGATAAATTTGTGATAAAAGTTGGTGCGATTGGTGATTCAATTATGTCTAGTAAGGATGTTGCCGCATTGGCTGCATTACCTAGTCGTGAAGAATTGTTGTCGAAATTATTGGGTACTATGCAAGCTCCAATTGCTAAGTTTGTTCAGACGCTTAATGAGGTTCCAACACGGTTTGTGCGTGGTTTGGCGAGTGTGCGCGATAAGAAATGATTTGTAGCGTATATTTTGTAAGCAAAAGTTAATTTTTTATTAGGAGATAATAATGGCGGTATCGAAGGAAGATATATTAGAGTCAATCGCAAGTATGACGGTATTAGAGTTATCCGTTTTAATTAAAGAAATGGAAGAAAAATTTGGTGTCTCAGCTGCCGCCGCTGCAGTTGCTGTTGCTGCACCTGCAGCAGGTGAAGCTGCCGCAGAACAAACTGAATTTTCAGTAATTTTGACTGCTGCTGGTCAAAGTAAAATTAATGTAATTAAAGTGGTACGCTCGGTAACAGGGTTAGGTTTAAAGGAAGCGAAAGATTTGGTTGATGGTGCGCCAAAAGCTGTCAAAGAAGGTATTGCTAAAGATGATGCGGAAGCAATACAAAAACAGTTAACAGAAGCCGGTGCTACTTGCGAAATTAAATAGTACTACAACTAAAAAGTTAGGCTGGTCTGCATTGATTTGTGGCCAGCCAGTGTTTTTTGTAATAAATGGTTATGTTGGCATTGAATTGGCATCGTACATCGTAGTCAATAACGAACATTTCTTGTTCTTATTCCTCTATCCTCTGTTTGCTTCTTCCGGAGAAATTTCATGAGCTATTCGTTTACCGAGAAAAAACGTATTCGTAAAAGTTTTGCTAAGCGAGCTAGTACCTTGCCGATTCCTTTTCTTCTCGCTATACAGCTCGAATCATATGCGGCATTTTTACAAGAAGATACTGCTCCTGGTAAGCGTGTTAATCAAGGCCTGCACGCAGCGTTTAATTCTATATTTCCGATTGAGAGTCATTCTAAGAATGCGCGACTTGATTTTATCAGTTATTCATTAGGAACGCCTTCTTTTGATGTTAGAGAATGTCAACAGCGCAGTTTAACTTATGCTTCACCATTGCGGGCTAAAGTTAGGTTAACAATTATGGAGAGGGAAACCTCTAAGCCAACAGTAAAGGAAGTCAAAGAGCAGGAAGTTTATATGGGAGAGATTCCATTGATGACAGATACAGGGTCATTTGTCATTAATGGTACAGAGAGGGTGATTGTTTCTCAATTGCATCGTTCTCCAGGTGTGTTTTTTGAGCATGATAGAGGTAAGACACACTCATCTGGCAAGTTGCTTTTTTCTGCGCGTATTATTCCCTATAGGGGTTCATGGTTGGATTTCGAGTTCGACCCAAAAGATTGTCTTTTTTTTCGTATTGATAGGCGTCGGAAAATGCCAGTTACAACATTGCTGAAGGCGATTGGTTGTACCTCTGAGCAAATTCTTGCTGATTTTTTTATATTTGACCGTTTTTATTTTGTCAAGGAAGGTATTGATTTTGAACTGGTTCCTGAGCGTTTACGTGGTGAAGTTGCAAGCTTTGACATTGTAACAAAAAGTGGCAAGGTAATTGTTGAGAAAGATAAGAGAATAACTGCTAAACATGTTCGTGAATTACAGCAAGCTAATATTAGCAGGTTTACAGTGCCGGAAGATTTTTTGTTGGGTCGGGTGCTTGCTCATAATGTAATTGATAAAGAAACTGGTGAAGTTGTTGCGTCAGTTAATGAAGAAATATCTGAGGAAACGCTTGAAAAGTTAAATGAGGCTGGCATAAAAGAGATCAGTACGCTTTATGTTAATGATCTTAATCATGGAGCGTTTATTTCTCAGACATTAAGGATAGATGAAACAGTTGATGAATTAACAGCCCAGGTGGCAGTTTATCATATGATGCGTCCAGGTGAACCACCAACAGAAGAGGCTGTGAAGGCATTATTCGGAGGGTTATTCTATTCTTCTGATCGCTATGATTTGTCTGTCGTTGGGCGCATGAAGTTTAATCGTCGGGTTGGTAGGGAAGAATTAACCGGACCGTTAACACTGTCAAATGAAGATATTATTGCGGTTATTAAAATTCTTGTGGAATTGCGAAATGGTCGTGGTGAGATAGATGATATTGATCACTTGGGTAACCGACGTGTGCGTTCTGTAGGTGAATTAGCTGAAAATCAGTTTAGATCTGGGTTAGTGCGTGTTGAGCGTGCAGTTAAAGAACGGTTAAGCCAGGCTGAGTCAGATAATTTAATGCCACATGATTTAATCAATGCAAAACCAGTTTCTGCTGCAGCACGTGAATTCTTTGGCTCGAGTCAATTATCTCAATTTATGGACCAAACCAATCCATTGTCTGAAATTACACATAAAAGACGTATTTCAGCTTTAGGTCCTGGTGGCTTAACACGTGAACGTGCTGGGTTTGAAGTTCGTGATGTTCATCCGACCCATTATGGGCGTGTGTGTCCGATTGAAACACCAGAGGGGCCAAATATCGGTCTTATTAATTCATTGGCACTTTATGCACGCGCTAATGAATATGGGTTTATTGAAACACCTTATTGTCGTGTTAAGAATGGTAAAGTTACTGATAAGATTGAATATTTGTCGGCTATTGAAGAAGGTCAGTATATGATTGCTCAGGCAAATGCTGAGCTGGACAATGAAGGTAACTTTACTAGTGATATTGTTTCCTGTCGTCAAAAGAACGAATTTACCTTGTCAACCGCAGATCGTATTGAATATGTTGATGTTGCCCCTGCGCAGATCGTTTCAGTAGCAGCTTCTCTTATTCCATTTTTGGAACATGATGATGCTAACCGTGCTTTGATGGGATCTAATATGCAACGTCAGGCAGTTCCCTGTTTGCGTGCGGAAAAGCCGTTGGTTGGTACAGGTAATGAGCGTGTTGTGGCACAGCATTCTGGGACAACAGTAAGAGCTTTGCGCGGCGGGATTGTTGATTATGTTGATGCTGGACGTATAGTGGTTAGAGTGCGTGATACTGAAACACATGCTGGTGAAGTTGGTGTGGATATTTATAATTTAATTAAATACACTCGTTCCAATCAAAATACGAATATTAATCAACGCCCTTTAGTAAGGATTGGTGATGAGATTAATTCTGAGGATGTAATTGCTGACGGTGCTTCAACTGATATGGGTGAGCTAGCATTAGGTCAAAATATGTTGGTTGCATTTATGGCATGGAATGGTTATAACTTTGAAGATTCAATTTTAATTTCAGAGCGAACTGTTGCTGAAGATCGTTTTACTTCTATACACATTGAAGAGTTATCTGTAGTTAGTCGAGATACTAAGCTAGGTACTGAAGAAATAACAGCTGATATTCCAAACTTATCGGAGCAGCAACTAAGCCGCTTGGATGAATCTGGTATTGTATATATTGGGGCAGAAGTTGAATCTGGTGATGTGTTAGTTGGTAAAGTAACACCAAAAGGTGAAACACAGTTAACACCAGAAGAAAAGTTATTACGTGCAATTTTTGGTGAAAAAGCTTCTGATGTAAAGGATACATCTTTACGTGTTTCTTCTGGGATTTCTGGTACGGTTATTGATGTGCAAGTATTTACTCGTGAGGGTATTGAGAGAGACAAACGAGCTCAGCAAATTATTGACGATGAACTGGATCGATATAGAAAAGATTTGGCCGATCAGATGCGAATCGTGGAAGCTGATGCATTTGAGCGGATTGAACGTCTACTTGCAGATAAAGTTGCAACTGGTGGACCTATGAAATTAGCCAAAGGTTCATTGGTAACAAAAGATTATTTGGAAAGTATTGATCCGCATTATTGGTTTGATATTCGTTTGTCTGATGAAAGTGCTAGTATTCAGTTGGAGCAAGTTAAAGAAAGTATGGCGCAGAAGCGTGAAGCTTTTGACGCAGCTTTTGACGAAAAGAAGAAAAAGCTTACGCAAGGTGATGAGTTGCCACCTGGCGTACAGAAGATGGTTAAGATATATATTGCTATTAAGCGTCGTTTGCAGCCGGGTGATAAGATGGCAGGGCGTCACGGTAATAAAGGTGTTATTTCAAAAATAGTTCCGCTTGAAGATATGCCTTATATGGCAGATGGTACTTCTGTTGACGTTGTTCTTAATCCATTGGGAGTTCCGTCCCGTATGAATGTAGGACAAATTCTAGAAGTTCATCTTGGGTGGGCGGCAAAAGGTCTTGGTAAAAAGATTGATGATATGCTAAGAACTGAGCGCAATATAATTGAGATTAGAGAATTTTTAGATAAAGTTTTTAATAGTAGTGGTAAGAAAGAGAACATTTCTTCGTTTACTGATAATGAAATACTTGAGTTGGCAAGTAATTTAACGGAGGGTGTTCCGTTTGCAACGCCAGTATTTGATGGGGCAGCTGAAGAAGAAATTAAAGATATGCTTGAATTGGCTGGCTTGCCAAGAGCTGGACAAGTAACACTTTATGATGGTAGAACTGGCGAAGAGTTTGATCGATCAGTAACGGTTGGATATATGCATGTGCTGAAATTACATCATTTGGTCGATGATAAAATGCATGCGCGTTCAACCGGGCCATATAGTCTGGTTACTCAACAGCCATTAGGTGGAAAGGCACAATTTGGTGGTCAGCGGTTTGGTGAGATGGAAGTTTGGGCATTAGAGGCATATGGAGCGGCCTATACCCTGCAGGAAATGTTAACAGTGAAGTCTGATGATGTAAATGGGCGTACCAAAGTCTATGAAAGTATTGTTAAGGGTGATCATAAGATTGACGCTGGCATACCAGAGTCGTTTAATGTCCTTGTAAAAGAAATCCGCTCTCTAGGAATGGATATTGACCTGAATCAGGATTAGTTAGTTCACCGTTAAACTTGGCTTTAGTTTGCACTAGTTTATTTTTTTAAGTTGCCTCATCTCTCTGACTAATAGGAGTGACAAGTGAAATCACTACTAGATTTATTTAAACAAGTTACGCATAAAGAAGAATTTGATTCAATTAGAATTGGTCTTGCTTCTCCGGAAAAAATACAATCATGGTCTTATGGTGAAGTAAAGAAACCAGAAACTATTAATTATCGTACATTCAAACCAGAAAGAGATGGGTTGTTTTGTGCCAAAATATTTGGCCCAGTGAAGGATTATGAGTGCCTATGTGGAAAGTATAAACGGTTAAAGCACCGTGGTGTTATTTGTGAGAAATGTGGGGTGGAAGTCACGCTATCGAAAGTTAGACGTGAACGTATGGGACATATTGAGTTGGCTTCACCAGTTGCACATATTTGGTTTTTAAAGTCGCTGCCATCCAGATTAGGTATGGTGTTGGATATGACTTTGCGTGATATTGAGCGTGTTCTTTATTTTGAAGGATATGTGGTAACAGACCCTGGAATGACTCCTTTATTGCGATGTCAGCTTTTAACAGAGGATGATTACCTTGCTAAAACTGAAGAATTTGGTGATGAATTCAGTGCCAGTATGGGTGCTGAAGGAATTAGAGATTTATTAAAGAGTATTGATATTCAAGATGAAATTGAAAATTTACGTCGTGAAATGGAGAGTACAGGATCAGAAACTAAATTAAAGAAAATTTCCAAGCGCTTAAAAATATTGGAGGCTTTTAATAGATCAGGAATTAAACCTGAGTGGATGATTTTAGCTGTGTTACCAGTACTGCCTCCTGAATTACGGCCGTTAGTTCCGTTAGATGGTGGGCGTTTTGCAACATCTGATTTGAACGACCTCTATCGAAGGGTTATTAACCGTAATAATCGATTAAAAAGGCTACTTGAGCTTAAAGCACCTGAAATAATAGTAAGAAATGAGAAACGTATGCTGCAGGAGGCTGTTGATTCTTTGCTAGATAATGGTCGTAGAGGTAAAGCTATGACTGGTGCTAATAAGCGTCCGCTAAAATCTCTGGCTGATATGATTAAAGGTAAGGGGGGGCGTTTTCGTCAGAACTTGCTTGGAAAACGTGTGGACTATTCCGGTCGATCGGTTATTGTTGTTGGACCACAACTTAAACTTCATCAATGTGGTCTTCCTAAGAAAATGGCTCTAGAGTTATTTAAGCCTTTTATATTCAATAGACTAGAAGTGATGGGCATTGCTAGTACCATTAAGGCAGCTAAGCGTGAAGTAGAAAATGAAACGCCAGTTGTATGGGATATACTAGAGGAGGTTATTAGAGAGCATCCAATAATGTTAAATCGTGCGCCAACACTTCATCGTTTAGGTATTCAGGCTTTTGAGCCGGTTCTTATTGAAGGTAAAGCGATTCAATTACACCCATTGGTTTGTGCTGCGTTTAATGCTGACTTTGATGGTGATCAGATGGCCGTTCATGTTCCTCTGTCATTGGAAGCACAGATGGAATGTAGGACACTAATGATGTCGACCAATAATGTTTTGTCACCGGCAAATGGGGAGCCGATTATTGTACCGTCACAAGATATAGTATTGGGATTGTATTATGCTACGCGTGAGAAAATAGGAGCTCTTGGCGAAGGCATGATGTTTCAAAATATTAGTGAAGTGTCACGTGCATATGAGAGTCGTAATGTTGAGTTGAATGCTAAAGTTATTGTTCGCATTAAGGAATGTAAGATTACTGCGGAAGGTGAGCAGACCGAAAATATCACGCGGTATGAAACAACAGTGGGGCGGGCACTTTTATTTGAAATATTGCCTGTTGGATTGCCTTTCACTTTGCTCAATAACGCACTTAAAAAGAAGGAAATTTCTAAACTTATCAATGTAAGCTTTAGGCGCTGTAGTTTGCGTGAGACAGTGATTTTTGCTGATAAATTGATGTATGCAGGATTTACTTATGCGACTAGAGCAGGTATTTCAATTTGTGTTGATGATATGGTTACACCTACTCAGAAACGCAGTATTATTAGCTCTGCAGAGAGTGAGGTACAAGAAATTGAGTCACAGTATACTTCAGGATTAGTAACACAAGGTGAGCGGTACAATAAAGTGGTTGATATCTGGGGGCGTGCTGGTGACCAGGTTGCTAAAGCAATGATGGATCAATTGGGCGTTGAATCAATATGTGACCGAATTACTGGTGAAGTCAAGAAGGACCAAGACGGTAAAGTGTTGCAGCAAGAATCGTTTAATTCTATTTATATGATGGCTGATTCTGGTGCACGTGGATCTGCCGCTCAGATTCGTCAATTATCTGGAATGCGTGGTTTAATGGCGAAGCCAGATGGATCAATTATAGAAACCCCAATTACAGCAAACTTTCGCGAAGGTTTAAATGTTCTACAATATTTTATTTCAACACATGGTGCTCGTAAGGGGCTTGCTGATACAGCTTTGAAAACAGCAAATTCAGGTTATTTGACGAGACGTTTGGTAGATGTTACTCAGGATTTAGTTGTAATTGAGGAGGATTGCAATACGGGTAATGGTGTTGTTATGAAGGCTCTTGTTGAAGGTGGTGAAATAATTGAGGCGCTACGGGAACGTGTGTTAGGTAGAGTGGTTATGGAAGATGTTATTAATTTGGAGAATCAAGATATAGTATGCCCTGCTGGTACTTTATTAGATGAGGATCTTGTTGATACAATAGAGAACTTAGGAATAGATGAGATAAAAGTGCGGACGCCATTAGCATGTGAAACCCGTTATGGATTATGTGGTAAATGTTATGGTCGTGATTTAGGGCGAGGGACTTTGGTTAATGTTGGTGAAGCCGTTGGTGTAATCGCTGCACAGTCTATTGGTGAACCAGGAACACAGTTGACTATGCGTACTTTCCATATCGGTGGTGCTGCATCTAGAACGGCTGTGGCAAGTAAGGTGGAGAGCAAATCCAACGGTATTATACATTACTCATCTACTATGCGTTACGTGACTAATAGTCAAAATGAATTAATTGCTATTTCACGCAGTGGTGAGATTATGGTACATGATGAAAATAATCGTGAGCGTGAAAGGCATAAGGTGCCCTATGGTGCAACGTTATTGGTGCGTGATGGAGATAATATTAAAGCCGGCGAAATATTGACAAGATGGGACCCACATACTCGTCCTATTATTACTGAATTCAGTGGGAGGGTATGTTTTGAGAATGTTGAGGAAGGAGTAACTGTCGCCAAGCAAGTTGATGAGATAACAGGTTTATCTTCGCTGGTTGTTATTGATCCTAAGCGGCGTAGTGGGTCGCAATTAAAAGGTTTACGACCACTAGTTAAGTTTTTTGATGAAGATGATAAAGAAATAAAAATAGCGGGTACTGATCTGCCCGTAAGTATCACATTTCAGATTGGTTCAATTATTACGGTTCGTGATAGACAACAGGTTAATGTTGGCGAAGTGTTGGCTAGGATTCCTCAAGAGACTTCCAAAACACGTGATATTACAGGTGGTTTACCTAGAGTGGCAGAGTTGTTCGAAGCACGGGTGCCAAAAGATGCAGGTATGCTGGCAGAGGTTACTGGTACGGTGTCATTTGGTAAAGATACTAAAGGTAAACAGCGCCTTGTAATTACTGATATGGAAGGTGTTTCACATGAATTTCTTATAGCTAAAGATAAGCATGTGATGGCACACGACGGTCAGGTTGTGAATAAGGGCGAGAGTATTGTTGATGGGCCAGCTGATCCCCGTGATATTTTACGCTTGCAGGGAGTAGAGTCATTAGCGCGCTATATTACCGATGAAGTTCAGGATGTATATCGTTTGCAGGGAGTTAGGATTAATGATAAACATATTGAAGTTATTGTTCGTCAGATGCTACGAAGGGTACAGGTAGTCAGTGCTGGAGATTCTTCATTTATTCAGGGGGAGCAAGTGGAGCGTGCTGATCTTTTGATAGAGAATGAAAGTTTAATTACTCAAGGTAAAATTACAGCAACCTATGAATATATGCTATTGGGGATTACAAAAGCTTCATTGTCCACTGACTCGTTCATTTCTGCGGCATCATTCCAAGAGACAACGCGGGTATTAACTGAGGCGGCTATTATGGGTAAAAAGGATGATTTGCGTGGGCTTAAGGAGAATGTTATTGTAGGACGTCTGGTTCCTGCTGGTACTGGACTTTCTTTTCATGTTAAACGTAAAAAAGAAACCTTATTGTCAAATGTTAAGTTATCGCCTGATATGAATAATAATGCAGTAAAATCTCAGGATAGTGAGCGATCAATCTGAGGATATAAGAGTGACTGTTTTTCTAAATCCTCTTGACAGCCCCACCCTGACTCAGTAGTCTTGCCGAGCAATTGTCTATACCACACAAATAAGACGGTAGCAGTGCGGGTCACAAACCTGCACAAAAGACAACTCGCGTGATCACAGCTGAAGATTTTATAGTACGATAATTTTCGTCAAGAGCAAGACACTAAAACAAGTGTATAACAAGCTATGCACTTGTCTCAGTAACGCTACTATTGGCAAAACAATCCACTAACAGCAATTGTGACCACGCAAATTGTATATAACCTAAATTCTACAAATGGTCGCGCATATCATTGTGCAAAACCTTGCGTTATAGCAGCAAGCTAATTCTTCTAGAATATTAATTAGAATTAAATTACCACTATAAAACAAGCAAGCAATCACACATGACATACACGACCAACAATAGAACTTAGATATAAAAAAATCAAAGACAAAACATTTTCGAACAACAAAGGAGAGAACCATGGCTGCCAAATTTTGGCTAAAAACCGTGATGTTTGCCAGCAGTATGTTACTTGTAGCATCGGCCCAGGCAAGCTTCCCCACCGTCCCCTCGGAGACGTACGAAGCGTTGAACC
>JAJFJL010000115.1 GCA_021774055.1 Nitrosomonas sp.
CTCCCTCTTTGTGTTCTCAGTTGTTATTTGTAGCAATGCAAGACGCGACCCTGTGTGTATTCTTATGGGTAATACCCGCTCAATGTGCGTTAAAGGATAAAAGAAATGGACGAATCTAAATCAATATTTAGCTTTATAGGAATCGGAATTGGCTCTGTTGCCCTTCTTCTAGCACTTTTACATTTCTGGGCAGGCCCCTTTTCACCCCAAGCATCGCTTGAGCAAACTGTGGCAGAAAAAGCAGTCGCAATTAAAAAAGCTACAATAGCTGCTCTTAAAGGTCAGAAGAATGAAATTCCAGCACAAGTATCAAAAATGGATACAGATAAAATAATTAACATATCCACAGCTATGCTTGGTGCCTTAGCCATAATACTTGGTATTTTGGGTTACGCTAAAAAAGAACCTTTTCGCGTTGCAGGTGGTGCTGTTATTTTAGGTGGTAGTGCAATTGCATTTCAATTTTTAGCCATGGCTTTAGGTGTAATTATCGTAGCAATACTAATCGCTGTAGTATTGTCTCAAATTGGTTTTGGCTAATTAATAATATAACAAGGCCAATGCACATGGAAAAATTTCACCTACGTTCGTTCCTCACTACGGTTAAATTTCCCAGTGATTGGCGACGATAGGACAGAACGCGCCAGCGCGCGCTCTGTCCTATCGGACAAGCTTTGAGTTTCGCTATGCTTCACTCCAATGGCTTGATAGTCATCCCGCTATCGCGTTCTGCCTTCAAGGCATTGGAGCAGAATTCTGTCTAATATCGCTTACGTCTTACAGACGACACGAATTAGGTGGAATCTGCTCAAGGCTTGTCCGTTATACCTAAAAATTACGTCATGAGCTTACTAAGGAATTTCATGAAAAAGATCTGTGTCTATTGTGGTTCAAGCCCTGGTAAGAGCCCTGAGTATATTGACTCAGCTAGAGCACTTGCTAGAGAACTAGTTACCCGAAATATTGGTTTAGTTTATGGTGGAGCAAGTGTCGGAATAATGGGAGAAATTGCTAATTGTGTCCTTGCTGGTGGTGGCGAAGTGGTAGGTGTAATTCCACAATCACTAGTGGATAGGGAAGTTTCTCATAATGGGCTTACGGAATTAATAGTCGTGGGTTCAATGCATGAACGAAAAGCGATCATGACTAAAATGTCTGATGGATTTATCGCTCTGCCCGGTGGGCTAGGCACTATTGAAGAGTTATTTGAGGTGCTAACTTGGTCCCAGCTGGGGTTTCACCAAAAACCATGCGCACTTCTTAACGTCAAACAATATTATTCTAGCTTGTGTTCATTTCTGGATAACGCTGTTGAAGAGCAATTTGTTAAGAGTATACATAGTGAGATGTTGCTGGTTGAAAATGAGCCATCGAAACTATTAGATTCTATGGAGAACTATACTCCTCCTGTAGTGGACAAATGGATTGGGCGCAATGAAACATAGCAAGTGTATAACGAGTAAGGTTAGATCGTGATTCGCGCGCAGCGTGAAGCCACGATCTGAACCGTTTGTTGGACGAGCCCTTTAATGAATTGGTTAGGGACGTGCATGAAATAACTTGAGCATCTAGCTTTGCCTTTATTCTCATCTTCCGCATTATGTAAACAGTTACATAGCCGTGCTATGCGCCTGTTTACACGCTTTGAATATGAGCATAAATCCTGTGCTAGTTGCTCAAGTTATTTCATGCACGTCCCTTAGCTGAGATGAAAATAGCTTTTTATTGGCAGGTGTAATTTTTGCGAGTAAAGTAGGGCGCAATAACCGCAGGGCATTGCGCCATTTTACTTATATAGCTTTGGTGTAATGCCCTGCGGTTATTACACCCTACGATTCTTTGTAGCTCCAAGAGTTATCGGAACACAATACTTAATCTCAGTGAGATGCAATTTTGAAAAAAGAGATCAGTGCTGTATTACTGGATATGGATGGTGTCCTTTACCACGGTGAAAAAGCGATACCTCAAGCAGTCGAATTTATGCTGTCTATCCGACACTTTCCCCATATCTTTATTACCAATAATCCCATATTATCATCTGAAGAAATTGCCGATAGATTACAGCGACTTGGATTTTTGCGCCCGAATACGGAGCAGATTATCACTTCAGCTGAGGCTACCGCCTTGTGGTTATCTCAACAGAAAGAAAATTTTCGTTATTTCGTGGTGGGTGGCGAAGGTTTACATATGGCCTTACGTGAATACGGTATTGAAGATAGCCAAGCGGCAGATTTTGTTGTAATCGGCGAGGGTGTCGGTATTGACTATGATGCAATTTCTACTGGGATTAATTTGATTCTGAAGCAGGGAGCATGTCTTGTTTGTACGAATCCAGACCACAGCGTTGATGCATATATTGACGGTGAGCATTATGTATTTCCAGGTGGTGGTGCATTGGTGGCACCGTTTTCGATTGCAACAGAAGTAGAACCAGTTTTTATTGGCAAACCACACGCTTTGTTGTATCAAATTGCAATGGACAGACTTGGTTTTGGACCTGAGCACTGCTTAATGATAGGTGATAGGCTCGATACCGATATTGCTGGTGCTGCTTCGCTCGGAATGCATACGGCGTTGGTTAGAACCGGGCGATTTTCTCCTGGCACAGAAATCCCTGACAGCCTACCAATACCAGATTGGGATGTAGATAATCTGGCGGCACTACTGCATCTCGTATAGTAACAGAGGTGTTAATAGCCAGTTAAACTGAGCAAAAATTGGCCATTAATAAGTAATAAACAAAAAATATTCTAACAAAATAGAATGTTAAAATTTGGTATTATCACGAAACATTTTACCAAAAAATAAAAAACCATGAAATTTGTTTTACCACTTAATAAACCAGAAGTTATTAGCTTGGAAGTTCTGGGGAGTGCGAGCAAGGTCGATAATTCCAGCAGAAAGCGATATCGATGAAGTATGAACTAATCATCTACTGGAGTGACGAAGACCAATCTTTTGTGGTCGAGGTTCCAGAGCTGCCGGGTTGTATGGCTGACGGAAAGACTTATGAGCAAGCGGTAGCAAATGCAAAAGAAGTAATTGAGGAATGGATTGAAACCGCTCGTAATCTTGGTCTCCCAATCCCTACAAGTTCTGGGGGCACAATATGTAATTAATTTCTAATTGGGTAAATTCACCTTTCTTTCAGCAATTAATTATTGTGTCCCCAGAACTCGTCGCAGGATTTTATGAGAAATTCCATGACATTCCAGCTGGCTATAAAATGGATGTCAGAAAACTTGGCCTTCCCGAAGCAAAAGGTGCTGTACTACATACAATATTTCCGGCACTAATAACCGTATAAATCAAAACTCCACCGACAATTCGGTGAATATTATTAATCTGAATCCAGATCTACAAGAACATATTGTGGTGCTACGCGAAGAAATTAACCGCTTGAAATTACCTGAAAAAGCATCAGTGTTCTCCAATATGGTTAGTCCTCGGGACTAACCGAGCCACAAGATCATCCATAAAGCTAGCTAGAGACTTTCCGGTGATTATTGCGTTTTGAATTGCCCGAATAGTGTAGGAGCTTATACGCACGATTCTCTCCTGATAGAATAATGGATTCACAAACCGTCCTTCTTTTTCAGATATTTCCTGTCTTTTTTTGAGTGCTTCCGTGTACTTTTTGTCAGACGGGTGAATTAACTCTGGGTCCTGTATTTTCGATACTTCTTCAAAAACACGCAATAGGTTATAGCTCATTGCCGTAAGGCGCATTTGATTATTGAGCGAATTATTATCCGAAGACCAGTAAAGTAGAGCGCAATAACCGCAGGGCATTGCGCTGTTTTACATATAGAACTTTTGTGTAATGCCCTGCGGTTATTGGTATCTTCATTATTCAGTTTACATATATGGTGTCTCCAGAATCTTCACAAGAAAACATTAACGGGTTGCATTATTATCGAATGGTGTTATTGTTCGTTGCATGATTAAATCATTTCGATGCAAAGAAACAAAAAAGATATTTAGTAGAGAATTTTCTAAAAAGCTACCTACAGGTATTCAAGAAAATGCTCGGCAGAAATTAGTGATTTTAGATTCATCGACAACAATAAATGATTTAAAAATTCCACCCGGAAACAGACTCGAAGAATTAAAAGACAACCGTAAAGGACAACATAGTATTCGTATTAACGGGCAATGGCGAATCTGTTTTGAATGGAAAAATGGCGACACATTCAATGTTGAAATTGTAGATTATCATTGAAACTATATCGCCTTAAAATTTAATTATAGAGGTGCACCAAAATGAAAACAAAGAAATTTCCTCCTATTCATCCTGGGAAAATATTATTAGAAGAATTCCTTGAGCCAATGGGAATTACTCAATATCGTTTAGCCAAAGACACTTCAGTTCCACCCAGAAGAATAAATGAAATTGTTCATCAAAAAAGATCAATTACAGCCGATACAGCACTGCGCCTCGGTGTGTTTTTTAACATGTCGCCTCATTTCTGGATGAATCTTCAAAGCAGATTTGAATTAGAAAAAGCAGAAGACCTACTTGAAGACAAACTTAAAAGTGAAGTGCATAGATACGAAATGGCATAATATAGTATTAAAAGAACACAAAATAACTGTACTATCAATTGTATATACAAAAAAGTGTAAGGGAGTATGTATGTTTTACAATATTAAATTAGTCGTATATGACGCTATTGAAAAATACACATGACCCCTTGTTCTCCTTGTTAACTCAACGCTTGTCCGTTATGCATAACAGTGTGAGTCTTGGTCAAATGAATTAGACAAGGACTTTTAAAAAACTGCGATAATTTCCTCATGGAGAAAGTGGGCTAGTTATCTGTAGGACTTACGCATTGACAACAGGTATAAATATTGGATCAAGATTTTTAATCTCTGGCATAGTGCGCTGAATAAATCCAGTAATGACGCTATTAAACAAATCTCGCTTAAGTTCATAACAATTATTGATGATCTCTGATGCGCACATTTTTTGTAATTGCACATAGCTTAATAGCGCAGCAAAAATATGATTATGAATCATTCCTTCTGCTCTCACTAGAAAATGTTCAATATGACATACCTGCTTAA
>JAJFJL010000116.1 GCA_021774055.1 Nitrosomonas sp.
TCCATTTAGACTTGTCCTTTTACTCTGATTCTTTGTTGGTTCTACGGTTACATAGAACAACTATGCGCCCTACGAACCGCCTCAAATCAGAGCAAAATAACCTCGCCTAAATTGGATGATTTATTATTTCCTTGCCCCTTAGCTTAACCCAAGCTCGTCACTTAGGTGGTCCCTACAAATTGATGCAGGCGAGCTAAATTCTGGAGAAAACCCATCCTAACCCCTTGATTTTTTATAAACACAAGGCCAGGATTTCCGCCTAACTCATTGAATTTATTGATCTTAACTTTTTGCATGGACCACCCAGATAATATGAAATATTCAAACAAAACACATCAGGCTATAAGATTGATTTTGCAACTCTGACCTGATTTCGTCCGTTTTCCTTTGCCTCGTAAAGAGCATCGTCAATACGCTTTATAATAGAGTCAACACTTTCACCATAAATGATTTCTCCTACACCAAAACTTGCTGTGATACCACCTACATTTGGAATTTGAATTTTCATAAATACTTTACGCAATTTTTCTGCAAGAATTACGGCACTTTCCAATAATGTATTTTGGCACACAATAAAAAACTCCTCTCCTCCCCAACGTCCAGCATAATCGGTGCACCGGATATTGCTTTTAATGGCTTTGGCTACTTCTTTTAGCACTTTGTCACCGGCTTGGTGACCAAATTCATCGTTAACACGCTTAAAATGATCTATGTCTAGCATGATATATGAGCTGGTTTTTCGATAACGTTGAAGTATCTTATGCTGTTCTTTCAGAATGTTGTTGGTATACCTGCGATTGTATAAACAAGTCAGTTCATCAGTTATCGAAAGCCTTTCCAACTCAATTGACTGATTGTGTTCGTTCGTAATATCCAGTATCAAACCAACAGTTATTAGTGGCTGACCTATAGAGTTATAAAATGTCTTGCAGTGGTGACGTATAAAAATAGTGCGGCCACCAGGTACCAATAGATTGTGATCAAAAACTAAATTCTCACCATGTCTAATTACATTTTCTAATAATTTCTTCTTTATATCCTTATGTTGTGAAACTGATATCATGTTTAAAAAGCCATGCCACGATATATCTACCGCATGCGAAGGTTTGCTATATAGAAGCAGCGATAGCTCATCTGAAATTTCCAAATCATAGCTTAAGTGATTAAGCTCCCAGCTACCTGCTTTTGCCAATCTCTGTATCTCTTGAAGTTTGTATTGATCAAATTCGTAGTTCTTAATTTTCTGCTGAAGATCATGATTTGCAATCTCCAACAAAAGCACTTCTTCTTCTAGTTTGTCAATGGTTTGGAAAGATGGCGTTTTATCTGATGGAGTCATATACCTAACTTCAGCCAAATAGTTTTATCTCGGCCAAACGAGTACCTTCCAGTCGAGCGCGAATCTTCTGGTAAACCAACTCCCTATTCGTTGAAACATCATCAGCAAATGGAGAAAAACCACAATCATCGGTTGTGCCAAGTTGATTAGGGGGAATAAATTGCGCAGCCTGAAGAATTAACTCACAAACCTCTTTGGGTGTTTCCAATTCTTTACTAATTGGATTTATCACACCAACAAACACTCGCTGGAATGGGTTAACAACATGGCCGATTAAACGCAGCGCTTTATTTGTATCTTTTTCTCCACGCATAGCGACATAAAAATTGCCTGCATTAATTTTAAATAGCGCTGGCAGCAGATACTTATAATCGACTTCTGCGCTATGGGTAGCGTCAATATCCGCCCCTGGGCAGGTATGGATACCGATTTTCTGTATTTCTTCATCAGTAAAATGCGCCAAACACTTGTTGATCAAATCAATAAATGACCTAAGCATCTCCCCTGATGGATCAAGTTTTAGAGACAATCGAGCTTCTGTAAAATCAATTTGAACCTTGTGCGCCCCTAACTTAAGACAGCGCTGCACTTCACCTATATGCTGTTCAATTAAATCATTAATAAATTGCTCGTGATTGTAGTTTTCAATCCCTCTGGCTGGATAAACAAGGCTCAACATGGAAGGAGAGACAACAGCTTGTTTTACGGGTACACGGGCATGTTGCAATGCAAACTCAAGAAATTTATCCGCTGTCTGTTCATATTTGAATGGTGACGCCTTTAGATGGGGCGCAAAAACACGCTTGTGTCCATCCGAGAAGTCAACTACGAACCCTTGTTTGGAATAAGACGAAGAATTATGCAGGCAATAATGGGCAAAACCGTCAAATTTTCTTTGTTCGCCATCACTAATTACAGGACACTCTAGGTCTTCAAGCTCCCGCATAACCTGAAGTGTTTCTTTTTCAGCTAGCTCACACAGATCTGAATAATTAAATTCACCTTTCTTGTATTTCTTATACGCATCAATCAATACATGATTGCGAGGAATTGAACCTATCTGTTCGGTTGGTATTATATTTTTCATTTACATGTTACGAATGCAATAGACTGTAATCTTGAAAAGGTTTTTAGTCTAAAATGCAGGTAAAATAAAATTATGGGACCTAAGATATGATATTAGAAACATTCTAAACCTCTAAAAACAGTAACACCAGCTAAAAAGATGGGATATAGAAGCTGATGGTTGATGAAGATTTACTGGCCACACAAATCAGAAAGCTGTTGAAATATAAGGAGCCAAGTTTACCTTGCTAGCGAAGAAGATTTTACAAGCATCTCAAAAAACGGGTAACTATCAGATAAAATCTAGGCTAGGAAGTTATCCGGAAATACAGTGCTACTGCAAAAAAGCTGGATTCGGTCAGATTATCCCATAATTCTCGCAAAGTATGCCCAATATTCGCCTCAAATTATGAGAAAACCTGACTCGAATCAGATTTCCCTCGCGATGACCGAGATTCTCGGACAACCTCCTGGCTAATTAGCATCCAACTACTAATATCAAAGTATAGAATGCATTTCTTTAATTAGCGTCTGCTCATCCATAGGCTTAAAGAATAAATAGCCTTGAACTAAGTCACAATTAAGTTTTTTTAATTCTGCTAATTGCATTTCATTCTCTACGCCTTCAGCCACTATTTTCAGCCCTAGGGAGTGCCCCAAAACAATAATAGAATGAACTAGAGTATATTTTTCGTGCTTTGTCTCCATGTCATCAATAAATGATTTGTCAATTTTTAACACACTAACCGGTAAACGAGACAAGTGACTTAGTGAAGAATAGCCTGTACCAAAATCATCAACAGCTATTTGCAAACCAAGATCTGCCAGTTGCTGCAGAACATCTAAGTTAGTTTCTATATCAGACATCAATGAACTTTCTGTTATTTCAAGTAAAATATACCTTGGATCAGCCCCTGTCTCTCGTAAAATATTTGCAAACTCATTTGCCAGTTGTTTATCATTTAACTGTCTTGCTGAAACATTGATGGAAACATATGGTGCCTTGTCACCAAAATAACTACGCCAACTCGTTACTGCCCGGCATCCTTCACGAAATACCCAATAACCAATTGGCATTATTATGCCAACCATTTCTGCAATGGGAATAAATGTTGCCGGAGAAATCCAATCTTCCGCAGTATACCAACGCAGCAGCACTTCAACACCTGTGATATGACCATCATCGGCCGTCACGATGGGTTGAAAATAAGCCAATAATTCGTTATGTGCAAGTGCGAATCGCAACCCTTTTATGATCGCAAGTTTCTTATCAGTTTCTGATTGCAGTTTTTCATTAAAAAACTGAAAATTATCACGCCCCTTTTGTTTTGCCGCATACATAGCAGAATCTGAAGAACGCAACAAATCTTCTGCTGAACATTGATGATCATAACTAACTGCCACACCAATACTAGCTGAAACAAACATTTTTGATTGGTTAAACTCTATTGGCTGACGCAAAGCATCTTTGATACGCATGGCCAATTTAGAAATCGAGTTGGTTTCCTCAATTTGCTCACAAATTACGATAAACTCATCTCCTGCAAGCCTTCCTACGGTATCACCTGGTCTCACTTCTTCAAGCAACCGCTCAGAAACTATTTTTAACAAAATATCGCCTGCTTCATGGCCATATGTATCGTTAATTAGCTTGAAATTATCTAGATCTAAAAATAATACCGCTATGTAAACTTTCTTTCTCTGTGATCGTAGCAAAGCATTACTCAATCGATCATAAATCAGCGAACGATTGGGCAAACCAGTAAGTTTGTCATGGGTTGATTGCCAGATAAGCTTTTCTTCTGTACGTTTTTGTACGGTGATATCCTGCATGGTAAAAACCAAGACCCATTCATTTTTATTATGAAACTTGGCAATACCGGTGTCGAGTGAAATGAAAGCACCATCTTTACGATAACCCATAACAGTGCCATGTGTATTCATACGATGATTCATTTCATTACTCCGTATGAATTGTTTGAACGTTTTGGCATACCTCTCACGAAAGTTGGGTGGAAACAGCAGCCGTATGGACATGCCGTTAAGCTCTTCTAATTTATAGCCAAATAACTGACAAGCATTGCGATTAGCAACCATAATGGCACCTGTTTCATCTACCATCAGAATAGCAGTATCCACCAAGGAAAGAAGCTGTTCAACACCAATAACGGTACTGCTATTTTTTTCATTTATCCATTTAGGTTCCTGTGATAGATCAAACTTAACATGGTGCTTGTAACGCGGTGGTATTACGGGTCGAATACCTTCAAAATGCTTGATAATGCTAAAGGTTCCATCTGCGTTACAACGCGACAAATAATTATTAACAGTGGCATGGTGTGTTTTGGCCTGCATGTGTATTTTACCCTGCGGGCCAGTTACACTGATTGTCTCTAGTACATTAACTAAAGACTCAACATCGAGCTTGCCTGCAGTCTGAAGTGCCTTGGCAAAAGCATGTACACATTGATAAGTTCCCTCACCAAAATTTGTCAAAATACCATTACCCTTTGGCCAAATTCCTGCAACATCCGGTTGTTGCTTTAGTCGCTCCAAATAACGCTTGTTTTCAACTGTATCTGCGGACATAAAATAAGTATTACTGGAATAAAAACCTGCACGTACAACTGCTGGCAGTTTGCTAGCCATCATTTCATCATAATGACCCATGACGACAGCCATATGATTTTTAAGTCCAAGCTCAGTGAAATGCGTGAGCAACATGATCTGATCTGAGCCAGCAAAATATGGCACAAAAACATCAGCGCCAGAGCGTGCCACTTGCTTCAGTAAGGCATCAACATCATTTTTCTTTATACCAATTTCAAGGTATTCTTCACCTACAATATCGCCACCAATTTGCCTTAATACGTGTTTAGCAGCATCAATAGAACCACGGGGCCATTCGTAATTATTTCCGGCAAAAAACATCTTTTGACCAAAATGTTGTGCCATATACGGAATCATTTTTTCGATTTGTTGATTGGGTAATGCAGCAAAATGAAAAAAATATCGACTATAAAGGCTGCCCTCATAAAAAGAAAAATTTAATAACGGAATTTTCCTAGGCTCTGCTACATGGTTGAGCACTGCGATGCGCGCATTTGACAACAGGTTGCCAATAATTGCGGTACATTGATAATCATCAATTAGCTTCAATGCTGCTGGAATTGCAGTTTGTGGCAAGCTACCATCGTCTTCAACGATTAACTCCAAGGGACGCCCCAATACACCACCTTGCTCATTGATTTCATCACAGGCAATACGTGCCGCCCAAACAATCTCGGGGCCATAGATACCAACAATTCCTGTTAAAGGTGATAATAGACCAAGACGGATTGCATCGTTTAATACCTTTTTAGTCATAATTGTCAGAACCAGATTAACTGTAAACTCACATTCAAATTATATTGTCAAGTTTTACTGGGATGATGTGTAGGATAATCACACTAAAAATTTATTATAATTTTAATTCAATTGGTTACAGAGTTTGATGGCAAAAGCTTTAGTGGCGTAACATATTAGAATAACCTGAGTCCGAGATAAGAACAGGTGGAAATTTATTGTTTATTCTTGAATTCCGGCTCACCTAAAAGCATCTCATTCCGTAATTCCTGCTAAAAAACATACAGGTGTATAGGAAAAATAAACGCCCTTTTTCACCAAAAAAATGTACCAGCAGCCCAATAAACGGTCAAATACACCAACAACCGATTCAAAAGTTACTTATTGCCAACTCAATTAACACAAAATGTCCGTAATTCGTGTGGCTATTGGCGCTTCAGGCAAATGACGGCCAAAAGGAATTGTGACCCAATACCGAAAAAGAGCCGGAAAGAATGGACAGCGGTTTGGAATCAGCAATATCTAGTTTCTCTTTGCCAAAGTCTTCAATTGCTTCCCAACCATCAGCACCGCTAACCATAGCGCAGACCGTTAGCACAATAATGTCAATTAACATATGGCCTTGTTACGGTCAATTCTAGGATCTTCCAGTAAAGAGAGATTTTAATAAGGCTTGTTGTCACGAGAATCTCCTAAAATTAGATCTTGCAATGATCTTATACTATACTAATTTCACGCAAGCTCTAATGCGGTCGCCCCGTGATAAAAACCACTACATGTGCAGGATTACCAGAAATTTTATGTTTCCCTTTCCCTGAATGAGTCCATTTAAATGGTTTTGCCATCGTTTTATTGAAATAATCAATAAACGCCATGCTTTTTTCTTTCAATTCATCGATAGTCCATGCAAAATAATGCCGTACACATAATATCAATGAGTTGCCGGAATAGGCGCTACCAATAGGAACCGCCAAGAAAGTTGTTTTTGAGTTAAACCCATTGCCATAGCAGGTGTTCGGTGGCGCCACCTTTTTTGGAACAAGTCACGCTTCTCCTGCTCAAGAGGAATACGTAAGTTTTTGTGCATTCGTCGGTAATTATAGTCAAACAAATTAATCCAAAGTATATGGTTAAATTTTCCCTTCTTTTTACAGAACCCCAGTGATTTTAGTCTCAAAAATGAAATACGTTGCCGAAGCGTTAAATTAATTCGTTCAACATAAGATATGTTCTGTGTTTTATCCGGAAAATCCTTTGATTCACCTTTAACAAAACATTTTTTGTAAAACATTTGGAGAGGTAACCAGTCATTTTTGGTACGATACATACCATCCTTATGAATGGTGTTTTCTTTTGCTTGATAATAGGTACAACTGGCACGAGGACAAAATAGTTCTAATTCAGTATTAATATTAGATTGATACATTTTTACTCAGGCATAATTATTTCTTCAAGCAAATCTGCCAGAAAATACTCTATTTGGCATCAACTGCATTGTTTTGTAAGGACTATCCTTTTGCGAACTTGAAATCAAGATGTTTTGCAGCCAATAAATTAAAGCTCCGTAAAGACAATTAAAATGAATAAACAAGACTCCCAATATATATTCTGGTTTAATCAACTAAGTGTAGATGATGTGCCTCTGGTCGGCGGCAAAAATGCCTCCCTCGGAGAAATGTACCGTGCGCTCACTCCACAAGGTATTCGCGTACCTAACGGTTTTGCCATCAGCGCACAGGCCTACCGAGATATGCTTGATGAGGCTGGTGCCTGGCCGGCGCTGCATGCCTTATTGGATGATGTCGATAAAACAGATATACAGGAGCTGACTAAGCGAGCACAAAAAGCACGCGAAATTATCTATGGCGCAGGTCTTTCTACTACGTTGCGCAATGAAATTCTGCATGCTTACCAGCTGTTACAAGAAGAATATAAGGATGATTTAAGTCTCGCAGTACGTAGTTCTGCCACTGCTGAAGACTTGCCTACGGCCAGTTTTGCCGGCCAGCATGAAACTTATTTGCATATTCAAGGCGACGAAATGTTGCTGGATGCCTGCCGACGTTGTTTTGCTTCCCTATTTACTGAACGTGCTATTGCCTACCGTATCGATCAAGGTTTTGACCACTTTAAGGTTGCCTTGTCGATTGGTGTGATGAAAATGGTGCGTTCAGATTTGGATGCAAGCGGAGTGATGTTCACTCTAGATACAGAATCTGGTTTTCGTGATGTAGTATTTATCACCGGCGCCTATGGCTTGGGCGAAAATGTAGTGCAGGGTGCGGTAGACCCAGATGAATTTTATGTGCACAAGCCAACTTTTCAGCTGGGTCATCGCGCAGTACTAAGACGCACACTGGGCAAAAAGAAGATCAAAATGGTATACGCCCATGCACGAAGTGGCGAGACAACCCGTAATATTCCTACTCCGAAAACCGATCAGGAACATTTTTGTATCAGTGATGCAGACGTATTAACGCTGGCCGATTATGCGATTAAAGTCGAGAATCATTATAGTTCACGCGCAGGTCAATCTAGACCAATGGATATGGAATGGGCCAAGGATGGTATTGATGGTCAACTGTATCTGGTGCAAGCACGCCCAGAAACAGTCGTTTCACAACATACCTCTTCTAGGCTGGAAGATTATCATCTGACTAATCATGGTGATGTGCTGGTAACTGGGCGTTCTGTCGGTGAAAAAATAGCTAGTGGACGAGCCAGGGTTATTCCAGATGTACACCATTTGGCAGAATTTCAACCAGGTGAAATCTTAATCACCGACATGACTACACCAGATTGGGGACCGGTGCTGAAAATCGCAGCAGCTATCGTAACCAATCGCGGTGGGCGTACTTGTCATGCTGCTATCGTCGCCCGTGAATTAGGTATTCCCGCTGTAGTTGGTGCAGAAGCAGCAACAGAAATTATTTGTGATGGTGACAACGTGACGGTTTCTTGTGCTGAAGGGGATGTGGGCAGGGTATATCATGGCGACATTCCTTTTACTATCAAAACCACTGACTTAAGTGATTTGCCGCGCCCAGATACCAAAATTATGATCATCCTGGGCAACCCAGAACTAGCTTTTAAAACAAGTTTCTTACCAAATGACGGCGTTGGTCTGGCACGCATGGAGTTCATCATCAGCAGCCAAATTAAAGCACACCCGATGGCATTGGTGTATCCCGAAAAAATACAGGATGCCGGTGAACGTGCTGCGATCGAACAACTGACTAAAATCTATGCCAAGCCAACTGATTATTTCATCCAACAGCTTGCGGAAGGTGTAGGCACTATCGCAGCAGCTTTTTATCCCAAGCCGGTAGTAGTTCGGATGTCAGATTTTAAAACTAATGAATATGCAGACTTGTTAGGTGGACGTTGGTTTGAACCGGTTGAAGCTAATCCTATGCTAGGATTCCGTGGTGCGTCACGCTATACACATCCAGATTACGCAGAAGGTTTCGCCCTGGAATGTGCGGCCATGAAACAAGTGCGCGAAGTAATGGGACTAGATAATGTAAAACTAATGATTCCATTCTGTCGCCGAATAGGAGAAGCTGAGCGCGTATTAGAAGCAATGGCTGCCCATGGACTTAAACGTGGCGTCAATGGCTTGGAAATTTACATTATGTGCGAGATTCCCAACAATGTCATACAAATTGATGCATTTGCTAAATTATTTGATGGATTCTCAATCGGTTCGAATGACCTGACTCAGCTTACTTTAGGTGTAGATCGTGATTCAGAAATCGTTGCTTTCGAT
Source organism: Nitrosomonas sp. (assembly GCA_021774055.1). GTDB lineage: Bacteria > Pseudomonadota > Gammaproteobacteria > Burkholderiales > Nitrosomonadaceae > Nitrosomonas. The sequence goes on from JAJFJL010000116.1 coordinate 9,519, forward strand.
TTTGATGAACGTGATCCAGGTGTTAAGGCAATGATCCAGTTAGCCGTAGATGGTGCCAAACGTAATAACCGACACTCCGGGCTATGTGGACAAGCTCCATCTGACTATCCTGAAATGGCTGAATATCTGGTTGAACTTGGCATTGACTCTATTAGCCTTAACCCGGATACAGTTATCAAAACCATCCTCCATGTACTTGAGATTGAAAAACAGCTGGGGCGTAAAACTCGCAGCTAACGTAACACGTAGGATGGGTAGAGCGTAGCGAGGCCCATCCTACGCAACAATATTATCAATATGAATGAGCATCCTTCATATTGATCCAAAAGTGGTTTACACTTTTGATATCAGAAAGAATCAAGCTAGGTGGTTTGATGAAAATAAACTCCCGATCTAGACAGGTTGAATATAAACATCCCATTTTGGCAGATTTGAATTTCTTATCAATCGATTTTCGATTACACGCATGGTTTTTTTACTCAATGAAACCCCTTCCATATCATACCTTAGCCCATGCTAACATCGTTTCAGTATCAACTAGTTTAGCTCCATTCCAGTGCATTTCAAGAATGTCCCAGCAACGTTCAATGGGGTTATACTTACTATGAAGGGGGATAGTAAGGGAGTTGCACAGGAACTCCAGTTTAATCTGAAAAATCAACCATCCGCCTGAGAAACCGGGTTCTTACACCGCTACTTTCAGGACCATTATCCACTTTTATTTGGATGCGTTGAGTCGGTTGGCGTTCTGCTTCGGGAAGTAAGTTCGGCATAATTAATTACTTTAGGCAAATATGCCAGAAAATACTCTCACTGGCATCAACTGCATTGTTTCGCTGGGACTATCGGAAAGTTACAATCAAAGTTTCATGTCATGGCACAAAATCAAATTTTTATCGCTCAAAAATCCACTAAGTATTTTTTGGGGGGAGGGGGTGAGCAGCTGCATTTTGGTGGCTCTAGACGCAAAAAAGCCCGGAAGCTTTTGAAGCAACAGGGCTTTTGATTGCTATAAAAGCAATCATCTTAAATTTTACATTAATCAGTTAAAGCATCACAAGCATCAATGAATTTTTGGCGCTCAGCTTCAGTGCCACCTTCATTAAATTCTTGCAGAGCTAGTTCCATTCCCCTTCCTGCGCAATTCACCGAATCTGCTTCAGGAAGACCAGCAGCACCACCACAACCGACTAACATAGCACTAAGACTAAGAATACCAACAATATATTTAAAATGCATTCAAACTTCTCCCGTAAAAAAATAATAAGGTAGAAACCGGTTTCTTAATCGTATAGAGCTCACTTCCAACAATACCATATTTCCTAATTAAGATGTTGCATTTTTTACAGGCATCTATTTTTATTTTGCCAATATACTAGGGGCTGTTGCCGCTTCACATAGGTAACTATAAGGACACACAAACCAAAGCTACAGATCCTTTAAAATTTCACTCTAATTTGTCATATCGTGTAGCAATATCTCTGAAATACTTAAGCTTTGCAAAAACATTTTCAACGAGATAACGATATTTATAGAGACACCAATCCACAGCAATTCAGCGCATACAACCTTACCTAAGTAAAACAATAAGATACGATACATGAGAAATATTTTAATGTAAAGTTATGCGCTTTGCCTTTCATTATAGTGAACCTCATGAAAAAATACCCAAGACAAAAATAGCGGGAAAACTGATAAAACAGCAAAAACTAAATGCATCTCGCAAAGATAAAAAACGCGTTGAGTTTTGCATCAAAATAAGCAACAGATTAATTTGATTTATCAGTTATATAAAACCATCGTTCATAACTTTCCTGAACTTTTTTGCTGGATGCGCGCAATGGATGTAATAATTTACGTGAATATTTACGCTTTCAAAGGAATTACAAACGACTTTTCAAAACTGTTATGCCACTATGGATACGGCTGACAAAGTCATGCGCATGAAGGACCTTAATACGTCACAAAGCATTTCATAATAAACGTTATAGAGACAAATGGTTTGAGAACAAAATAGTCCGACCAGAAGCAAAAAATAGGAGAACGGTAAATTATACGGAGAGCCTTGAGAATAGTGGTGGCCAAGGACGGAAGAACCATCGACACAAACAAAATGATCTCATTACTATCTATGTCGTTAGGTTAAGATAGCAATCTACTTTGATTTGGCTACCATCATTCAGATGATTTTGATATTCGGTAGCGTAACTTGAGCAATTCAGGGCATAAAAACATCTAGCTCATTGAATATTATATAATCGCAATGAAGAATAGCTGAAAGAATATTTCTTGCCGTGTTTTTAACTTATTGTTTCCACTGGCATTAAAAGATACTCCGAATTGCTGCGTAACTTATTCTTGATTGATAGCACCTTCAATAACAATAACGTTTAATTCTTTTATTTCAAAAAGCGCTTGTCCAGAAGGTGTTGTTAACCCCATTTTTACAATCGCTTTTGTGGTAATGTCTCCATCAGGATTAATGATAAATATCTCAGGCAATTCTAGGGTTTGATCTGCCACAATGTAATGCGTTGGCATAGTACTCTCAGGAAATCCCATTGCCATCCAGTTTTTCATCGCCTGTTTTTCATCGTCGTCTAATCTACGTGCAGGGTTTGGTGGCATAGTCATACTTTCGACAGCCCTACGTATTATTTTATCTCCATGCGGCTTTGTTTCTTCAAAGGTGTCAAAATTAACTCCTTCGGGAGCAAAAGTGCGCGCATCTTCTCCGCTTAGTTGAGACGAATGGCACATAAGGCATTTTGGTCGTATAATTTTTTCTAGAATACCGTTATCACCATCGTAAATAGGAATGACTTTATCTTCTAATTCCATAGCTTGAGTATTAACTGATAGAATGAAAACAAGGGGAAATAGAACTAAAATAAGCTGTTTTTTCATTTTTTATATTATGTATATTGTAAAGAAACTCTATTCTGCTTTTAAACTAAATCGTTGTCAAAATATTAAATGACTCTATGGTCATAGCTTAACCTATAAAACGAATTAGCATCAAACGTGACAATGGACGTTATAAACGTAATTTCTAAGGGACACTCCGCTCTCACCTACGAAATACAACCTTAGCCTGATTCTTCTGCCACCTGGTTTGTAACGTCATAAACTCCAGCATTTATCATAACCTTTTTACTAACAGTAACGTATGTTTTCTATTATTTTTTATCTGACGACATCCATCTTGATATGTGCTATCCAATATCAAATTGGGCTTGACGAAGATATTGCTCTACCAAATAGATTAGAAAGCAACAAAGTTTATATTGTTCAAAATGTTATGTCTACAACCTAACTGAACCAGTGCCCACCTTATTGGGGACACTGATGATGTTAGAAGTAGCGCTGTATGATTGACCTTAGATAATTTTCACTATAATTTAACCAAGTAAATCAGTCTGATATTCAATCGATCAATTATAGGGATTGTATGCTTCATTCTAAACTATCACCGCTAAAATCATCTACACAGATAATTTTAACAGGATTCACAGCAATGATTTTGTTGGTAATTCTGTTCGCTTTTATTGTGTTAAGTGAAAATACAAAACTTGCTGAACTCACTAATAAACTGTACCAGCATCCCTTTTCGGTCAGTATCTATGTATTAGAAGCAAATAACGATATCCTCTCCATGCACCGATATATGAAGGATGTTGCGTTAGCTACAGACGAAGATGAATTAAAAACAGCTATTTCCCTAGTAGAACAATATGAACATAGCGTTTACCTGAAATTTAAATTGATCAAAGAGCGTTTTCTGGGGGATAAAGAAACAATTAATGTTGCATATAGATCATTTGCTGATTGGAAATCTATACGTGACGAAGTTATTGATCTTAAACGGAACCAACAACACCAGCTGGCTGCCGACATTACCAGAGAAAAAGGAGCTGCGCATGTTAAATTGCTAACCCAAAACATGAATATTTTGACTGAATACGCTCGCAATAAAGCATTTAAGTTTAAAGATTATAGTCAATCTTACTATGAAGATAGCAAGTTACATATCTATTTCCTGCTTGCTTCCATAGTCTTGTCAGCTATCATGATAGCTTCTTTTGTCCTCTTTCTGGTCAGAAGAGCTGAGCATTCTCTCATTGAAAGTGAAGAGCGCTGGTCATTTGCCTTGGAGGGCTCAGGTGACGGTGTGTGGGACTGGGATATAGTAACTGATGAGGTGATCTTTTCTATCCGATTTAAAGAGATCTTAGGGTATACAGAAAATGAATTAGAGAACAGTCTCGATGAGTTGGATAAACGTATTCATCCTGATGATAAAGAATTAGTGTACGAAGACGTGAATAGGTATTTCAACCGAGATGCACTAATCTATGAAAATCAACACAGATTGTTATGTAAAGATGGTTCCTATAAATGGGTTTTGGCTCGAGGAAAAGTTGTTTCATGGACAGATGATTATAAACCTTTAAGAATGATTGGTACTCATACTGACATCACCTGCCGTAAACTAACTGAAGACAAATTAAAGCTAGCCAACGTAGAACTTGACATTCAAAACAAAGAGAAAGAAAAGCGAGTAAATGAGTTAGCCCTTGCCGCCAGTGTATTCACTCATGCCCGTGAAGGCATCATGATTACCGATGCTAAAGGTAGCATTATAGAAGTCAACGACACCTTCACCTCAATCACCGGCTACAGCCGCGAAGATGTTATAGGTCAAAATCCACGAATCCTTCATTCTGGACGACAATCACCCGCCTTTTATAGCGCCATGTGGAAAACAATTAACACTACGGGACAATGGTACGGGGAAGTCTGGAACAAACGTAAGAACGGTGAAGTGTATCCAGAAATCCTTACCATTTGTAGCGTGCACAATGATGCCGGCGAGTTGCAGAACTACATCGGCATGTTTGGCGACATCACCATTATGAAAGAAAACATACAAAAACTTGAGCACATTGCCCATTACGACCTACTGACCGACCTTCCAAATCGTACGTTACTGGCAGACCGATTATCTCAAGCCATGTTGCAGTGCAGCCGTCACGAGAAGTCACTAGCTGTCGTATTCATAGATTTAGATCATTTTAAAGAAGTCAATGATGCCCATGGTCATGATGTAGGTGATGAGCTGCTTATTGCACTCTCAGTTCGCATGAAAGAGGCATTACGTAAAGGTGATACCTTAGCCCGTTTTGGTGGTGATGAATTCGTTGCTGTATTAGCCGATTTAGTTAAAGTTGAAGATTGCGAGCCAGTATTAGAACGGTTTTTACTGGCCGCGTCTGAACCTATCATGATCGATGACGTGGCATTAAATGTATCAGCCAGTATTGGCGCTACCCTCTACCCGCAAGATAGTGTGGATGCCGATCAGCTCGTGCGCCATGCTGATCAAGCCATGTATGTGGCTAAAGAATCGGGTAAAAACCGTTGGCACATATTTGATACCGTTCAAGATGGCGCTGTTAAAGTGCAAATGGAAAGCCTAAAGGTTATTCGTAGCGCATTAGACAACCAGCAATTTGTACTCCATTATCAGCCTAAGGTTAATATGAGGACAGGTGCTGTGATAGGATTCGAAGCGTTAATACGCTGGCAACATCCAGAACGAGGCCTGTTAAATCCAATAGAGTTCTTGCCTGTCATTGAAAACAATCCCATGATGATTGAAATGGGTGAATGGGTTATTGATACCGCGCTGACACAAATTAGCCTATGGCAAACAATGGGGCTCGATCTACCCGTAGGCACCAGCGTAAACATTGCAGCGCTACAATTGCAGCAACCTGACTTTACGGATAGGCTGGCAACATTACTAGAGGCCCATCCTGATGTTGAACCTCGCTATTTAGAACTAGAGGTGCTCGAAACAAGCGCCTTAGATGATGTGCGTCATGTATCAACAGTTATGAATGCCTGTATGAAGATGGGAGTAAACTTTGCTTTAGATGATTTTGGCACAGGCTATTCCTCACTTATTTATTTTAGACGTTTACCAGCCAATCTGATTAAAATAGACCAGAGATTTGTGCGAGACATGTTGAGTGACGCTGATGATCTAGCCATTGTTGAAAGTGTCATAGTCTTAGCTAAATCATTCAATCGTGATGTGATTGCTGAAGGTGTGGAAACGATTGAGCATGGCACTGTATTATTGCAACTGGGCTGTGACTTGGCACAAGGTTATGGCATTGCAAGGCCGATGCCTGCAGGTGAGGTTCCTGCGTGGGTGAGTGGCTGGAAGCAAGATGATGCTTGGAAAGTATGATTAATAACTAATTCGGTACCTTTCTGGTTGCACAGACCTTACGCAATGAAGTTATGCCAAGCACAGACGTGATTGCTAGATTTGGTGGCGAAGAATTTATCCTTCCACTTCTTGGTTTAGATATAAAGCAGGCAACCGGCATCGCAAAAATGTGTCGCAATGCCATTGTAAAGCAAGGTATCCCACATAAATGTTCGACTGTTATCCCTGTGTGGTGACCCTTAGCTTTGGAGTCAGCTCAGTCATACATAAAAGATATTCCGACCAGAGAACGCGACCAGAAGAGAAAAACAGGAGAAAGGTAAATTAGGCTGATAGCCTTGAGAATAGTGGTGGCCAAGGACGGAATCGAACCATCGACACAAGGATTTTCAGTCCCCTTGTCAACTCGTTGAATTAATTAAATAAAACACATGAGCGCAAGATAGTCAAGATAATTTAATTTTTTTGTGTCTAAATCTAGCCTCTATAGTTAATACTATAACCTGATACTAACCCAAAACTACCAGAGAGTGACCAGAACAGGGCGACCGCATTAAAACTTGCATAAAATTAGTATAATATAAGATCATCGCGAGATCTAACTTTAGGAGATTCTCGTGACAACAAGCCTTATTAAACATTTCTCTTCACTGGAAGAC
>JAJFJL010000117.1 GCA_021774055.1 Nitrosomonas sp.
GCCACATCCCCGTCCGATTGCTATAATAGCCTATGGATCTGTGGCATGTCATCCTGCAAAATACGATGGTATACCCTTTATAAACCTAATGAGCTGGCTATTATTTAGCTCTTAATTCACATTTAAGTATTTTGTAGAAAAAATAATTGAATACCTACGATAGAATCTTTGGTTCAGGCCCACGCTGCGTACTGATAGCAATGCTTTTATTTGTGTTGACATACTATTTGGAAGATATTGTTGGTTTACCGCGTATATTTAATAATGATGATGGCGTGCGGTTTTCAGTTTCTACTGTGTTTTTTCTAGCTGGTAGCGCATTAGTTACTTGGAGTTTATATTCACTGCCGCCAAAAGACAGAGGGCGGCGTTTAGTAATCAGCGGTGCTTTTCAGTATGTAAGGCATCCGCTTTATGCGGCGTTTTTATTATTTTTAAATGTAGGTTTTTCTTTTCTACTCAATAACTGGATTTTCATAATATGGGCATTAGCTTTGTTTCCGGTTTGGTCTGCCAATGTTAGGAGTGAAGAGCAGCTAATGCGGCGTGTTTTTGGCGAAGAATATCAAGTATATTGCAAGAAGACTGGGCGGTTTTTTCCGAAATTCTAAAAGTATCGGTTTGTTTATTAGTCTATATCTAGAAATTAATTTAGATTTAATAAAAAGTATTACAGTGCCGGGAGGAAAGCGATAAATCAGATTTTTCCTGTTGGATTAGCGCGGTAGGGTGATGCAATAACCAAAGGGCATTGCGCCGCATGCATAACACAGAGATCACAGAATTGTCTTTATGGGTTTCATGCATTAGGGACGAGGAAATAATAATTTATCCATTTAGACTTGCCATTTTACTCTGATTTTTCGTTGGTCCTACGGTTACATAGAATAACTATGCGCCCTACAGACCGCCTCAAATCAGAGCAAAATTACTTCGCCTAAATTGGACAAATTATTATTTCCTCGTCCCTTAGATTTAAATTTGTGGCGGTCAACTGAGATTTTTGGGTCAGGGTAGGAGTGCTATTTAACTCTGATAACCGGACGATATTATGAAATATAATCGCATACGCCACGCTGCGACTGTCATATTCATACTGCTGATCTGGCTATGCTATCGGGTTGTGTACATCGGCAGTTCGTTAGTGAACCTTACCCCCGCTGGGAGGGAAGAAAGTTTTATCAATCAGCCTGACAACAACCCCCCGCTGATTGTGCGAGTAATGCAGCCGTCAGACCCTGCCAATGCACCTGCCTGCTCCTCGTCCACGGTATGAGTGAACACATTGGACGTTATGGCGAGATAGCTCACTATTTTGCCCAGCGTTTCATCGTCGCTGGCTTTGATCTCTATGCCCATGGCCTCTCCAATCCTATCCTGCAACAGGCTGACCAAGCGCCTAGTGTAAGCGCAACCAAACAGGACGTTAGTGATGCTTAATTAGTGCCTGAACGGAAACCCGTAAATACCTTTATTTACAATAGGTAATGTCATTTATCTGAAACGAATATTTTTGGGAATCTACTAATATCAGTATAATTTACTGGGAATTGGATATTTTAGTCCTAAATCCCAAAATCTTCGCTTTAAGATTTCCTCTGTAACGCCTGTCAGATAAGGGTTTCAAGGTTTCCGTTCAGGCACTAATTAGCACAAATATCGCTACGTGATCTGGAACCAATGCGACAAGGCCTGGATCAGGCATTACGACGTACCATCGCGCTTTGCGATGCGCAGAATGAATCAGAACGATCTGTATTCATTATTTCTCACAGCCTTGGTTCTTTTATTGCGGCATCTTATTTGCTGCAAACTAGAAATGAAGACGATCCGGCAATGCGAGTGCAAGGTATTGTATTGCTTGGACCCGGTTGGAGTGGCTGGCTAGCAAATCCAATTATTAAACTATCGTTTCATGCTGAGACGCATTTCTTGAATCCCCAGGACGAGCCTTTGCCACTATTAATGCTCAATCAACTGTTGTCGCTGGTGACCGTGCCATTGCTGGATGGATTATTCGAAGTTTTATCCTGGCCGGGTCTTGCGAAGTTTATTCACACCTGTCTCACCGGACTGGGTGGTAGATTATCTCACCGATAGTGCGGAAGGGATTCTGGGGACACGACGCTTAATTGCTGAAAAAGGTGAATTTGTCCATTCAGAACTTCATTAAGCATTGTGTCCCCTGAACTCCGGTAAACGAGGTTGTTACACATGGGAGAAGTTTACTAAAATATGAATTGAGAGCTAAATCATATATGCAAAATCAATTGGTTATAATTAACTGTAAGCAGTACCAGGAATTCCTTGTTTGCAAGTATCTGAATAATATAAATTAAAAATTTCAGCCCTTAATTCGCATTAAACTACTCCAGTTGTTTCCCTTGCCAAAGCCGCGAATCATGGTGAATTTGTTGTCAACTTAGAGGGTGAAGTGTGTTATTGAGGAGCCGTGTGCGTAAATAGCGCAAGCAGGGTTCTGAGAGGGGCTTGGCTACAACTTTTATTGGGTGTGAATTCAATATATTGGAGTGTCGGTCTACTCGACCAATTTACTCGGACTATCCACTTGACATTATTGTGATAGGTGATGCGGCTCATTCAGCATCGCAACCCCGGATTCCGCAAGCTTCATCCAGGCCACCTACTTCGATTTACATTTGAAGTAGTCGAGAATATCACGCCTTACCTGGGTTACTTAGGAACGTGCATGAAACAACTTGAGCATCTAGCTTTGTCTTTATGCTCATCTTCTGCATTATGTAAACAGTTACATAGCCGTGCTATGCGCCTGTTTACACGCTTTGAATATGAGCATA
>JAJFJL010000118.1 GCA_021774055.1 Nitrosomonas sp.
TACGCTGATATAGTGGCTCTGCTTGCTCATAGTTACCTTGTGATCGATACAACTCTGCCAGACCAGTAAGTGAAATCGCAACATTTGGATGATCTTGCCCCAGTTTTTCTTCATCTATCTTCAAACTACGCTGAAATAGCGGTTCTGCTTGTGCATAGTTACCTTGTAATTTATACAACAGTGCCAAATTATAGAGTAAAGTCGCAACATTTGGATGATCTTGCCCCAGTTTTTCTTCCCATATTTTCAAACTACGCTGATATAGCGGCTCTGCTTGCGCATAGTTACCTTGTAATTGATACAACAAGGCCAGGTTATTGAGTGGAACCGCAACATCTGGATGATCTTGCCCCAGCTTTTCTTCGTATATCTTCAAACTACGCTGAAATAGCGGCTCTGCTTGCTCATAGTTACCTTGTGATTGATACAAGTCTGCCAGATTACCGAGTAAAGTCGCAACCTCTGGATGATTTTGCCCCAGTTTTTCTTCGCATATCTTCAAACTATGCTGAAATAGCGGCTCTGCTTGTTCATAGTTACCTTGTGATTGATACAACCCTGCCAAATCATTGAGTGAAGTCGCAACCTCTGGATGATCTTGCCCCAGTTTTTCTTCGCGTATCTTCAAACTACGCTGATATAGTGGCTCTGCTTGCTCATAGTTACCTTGTAATCGATACAACCCCGCCAGATTATTGAGTGAAGCCGCAACCTCTGGATGATCTTGCCCCAGTTTTTCTTCGCGTATCTGCAAACTACGCTGATATAGCGGCTCTACTTGCTCATAGTTACCTTGTGATTTATACAGCTCTGCCAGATTATTGAGTAAAGTCGCAACATCTGGATGATCTTGTCCCAGTTTTTCTTCGCGTATCTGCAAACTACGCTGATACAGCGGCTCTGCTTGTTGATAGTTACCTTGTGATTTATACAACTCTGCCAGATTATTGAGTACCAGTGCTGTATCCAACGAGGCTTCTGGCAACAAAGATTCAGCAATTTCCACTGCCCCTTTCCATAAGGGCTGCAACTGTTCCCAGGCATAAGCTTGATAAAATATTTCGCCACGTTCATCAGACCAGGCAGGAAATTTGCTGGCATCTAATTGTTGTAGGTGATGCCCCGCTTCTAGCAAGGCTTGTTTATGTGACTCGGTTATATCAGTGACTTGTTGCAAGGTATTTAATTGCTGGTCATACCGATCAAACAGATATTGGTGAATGGCAGTGAACAACCCTGGTTCATCTTGTTGTTGTCGCTGTTGCAGGTAGCCACGCATCAAAGCATGACAATACCAGGCATTGCCTTGTTGTTTCCAGAAAGAAAAACTTGTCAGTTGTTTCAGATTGATACTGGCTTTGCCACCTAGAAATTCTTCCCCTAGTTGCTGTGCCAGGGGTTCATCCAGAAAACGTGCTTGAGCGACAACTTCTAATGCACGCCGATGATGGTGATCCAGATGGTTGATAAAACGTGGCAATATCTTTTCATGTTGACTACCAAAATTATCTGGAGTCGGTTGCTGGTTTTTTTGTTTAAGACTTTCGTACAGACTAACTTGCAAATCAAGATAAAAAGGCAGCCCATCAGCTGCTGTAATAATCGCAGCACGCACGGCTGGCTCTGCAATCGGAACTTGTTGCAGAAATTTATCCGCATCTGCTGCTGACAATCCTCCCAGTAAATGGGATTCAATATCCGCTGCCCAAGAGGAGTCAACTTCTACCCAATTAAGCTTGTCACGTCCTAAAGTAACCAATAAAATTCCTGGCGTTTCTTCCACCAGATTGCGCAACCATTCATCAACAGACATGCCATCCAGTCCGGCTTTAGTTGACTGGTCACGCCATAATGCCTCGTAGGTATCGCACAAAATCACTAGGCGACGTTTTTCCTCAGACTGAACAGCTTGCTCACCCCATAACCAATCATAAATATCAGCCCCCAGATAAGTGGGCAGCGTAGTTAATAATTTATGCTGATCCAGCTCATCCAAACCTTCGAGCACCGCTTTGCCACGTCGTTGCCACCAGTTTTGGCTAGCAACACTGAGTTTTTTACCGTATTTATAAAGAAACCCAACGCCCGGAATGTCGGCAGCCATATCACCAACAACAATTTCTATATCTTGTAGAATCGCATTATATTGTTTGAATAAATCTGGGTGGGTATTGTGGATATCATGCCCTGGTTGGCTAAAAGCGAAGTGACGCGCAAAGGCGGTATCAAAAGCCGGAAAAGGAATATTACACTGCCTTGCCAACTGCAAACGGATTTCCAGCAAAGCATTGGCAATGGAACGTTGCGCTAACACTTCAAAATCCAGCTTTGCCCAGCCTAATTGTTTGTTTTGCTTCTTTTCAGCGGCCAGTGTTTTAGTAAATTGCTCACATAAAGCAGTTTTACCTTGACCACCCACGCCATAAAAATTAACGATGCGATAACCATCTTTAGGCTGTGGGGTATGCAAAGCATTTGCAAATACTTCCTGTGGAATTTCCCTGTCGGTGAATACACGTTGTGCCGTAAATGATTGTGGAATATGGCTGGGGCCTTTACGTGCCATTGGTTTCTCCTTTAGGTTTATATTGTTATATCGCAGTATAGGGTATAGCATTGCGCTGTACTAGATAGTCCCTGCAAGACAATGCAGTTAATGCCAACCCCTAACAGTAAATCCACAGCTGCTGCAACATACCAAAACTATCAAGCTAGAGATATGAGAATTGCCACACCTCTAACTAATTATTTTCATGGCATCCTTTTAATCTAATTTCTTAGCCAAATCCTCAGCCGATTTATTGTGAGACCATCAACATACGCGGATCCTTATGCCCCACCATACGCACCAGTTCAAGTACATTTTTCATCTAAGACACTTCCGCAAAATAAAATAACTTATTGATAATAAATATATTTTTTTGTTGAAAATAATGCCGTTTGCGGAGTGGATTAATACTTAACAGTATGATTTAAATATGAAATAGGTTGGATTCAAAATCCAGCGATGGTGACAT
>JAJFJL010000119.1 GCA_021774055.1 Nitrosomonas sp.
GAAGAAGTATCAGGCATTCGCGTAATTATTTTTTAAAGGTTACACTTTAACTCATTGTTAATATTGTGTGTTAATACTACCTGAAATACCATAGAGCCTCTTTTAACTAAAAAGACGCACAGGAATCAAGTGAAATCTCGATATAATATCTCTCTTCAAGATTCAGATGGCATAGTTCATTTTCAATCTCTGCAAATTGTTTGGCAACTGTTTCCATGCACCTGAGTCTTATCTCGAAAAAAGGTGTCAGTCAGCATGCCGTTACTGGCAACTTATCTAGCAGGTTAAAGTCCTGCCCGAGGAATTACCCATTCATCTCGGTAGTACCGCAAAGCAGTCTTTGATTAATTGAATGTTGTAAGTTTTGCAAGGGGGGGTTCTAGGGACACAATACTTAATAATCCATAGTTTGATTGGAATTTCAGTACAAATAAATATTGTGTCCCAAGGATAATTAAGTATTGTGTCCCAAGGATAATTAAGTATTGTGTCCCCAGAATTCTCGGAATTCTATGAACAACAACAACATCATCAAGGGCTCACCTTGATGTTTTTCTAACAAACTTTGTCGCCAGTGCTACCATGGTCAGGCCTACTTATCTGACCCTGGTGGCTGGTACTCCGACTTAATCAGGAAATTGTCGCATGCGTTTTTACTTAACAGGTTTGGCCCGTCCCAAAAAGGTCGCACAACATCTTAGCGCCATGTTCCCTAATAATACTCTTTCAGCAAGTCAGGAATGGACTGCAAAGCTCTATGGCTACAGGGACTGGCATGAGATGGCTGAGATAACAAAAAACGGGGGGAACGCCCCAAGCAAGCTGGATGAATATCTTTCTGAGGAAGAACAGGCTGCCCGCAGCATTGAGCAAAATAAAATTATCTGCAAGGTCTTGAGTATTTCGAAGACAGATTCCAGTCGTCTCGCATTAATCCGCCAGATATTGACATCCAGGGTATCCGTAAAAATTCCTGATAAACCTAGAAGCGCTTCATCCAAGCGCAAATAACTACGGGCACAAATTCTAGGGAGTGCGGCCGAGCAAGGTCGATAATTCCAGCGGGTGAGAATCCCGCCCCGGCAAGGTAGGTCAACCACCTGGTAGTTTCAGGGTCAGGTCTAGATAAGTAGACTGTTTGCCTAGAGTTCTTGTGACATACAATTTAATTAGTTATGCACAGGCATATCAGCGCGTTGCACTTTTGGTAAGCCAGCCTTGCGCGCATTCCATAAGTCATAAGCAGCTTGTTGTGCTATCCACAAATCCGCGCTTCCGCCATTTTCCACGCCCAGCCACCCTTCGATCCTCAACGCCATTTCTAGTGATATAGCTGCGTGTCCATTTAGTACCCGTGACAAGGTAGGGCGGCTTACATTTAACTGTTCGGCGGCTTTTGTTGCGGATAGGCCCAGAGCTGGCAATATATCTTCACGCAAAGTTGCGCCAGGGTGGGGTGGGTTGTGCATTTTGCTCATGTCTGTTTTCTCTTAATGGTAATCTTGATAATCAACCAATATCGCGTCTTCACCTTCAAAGGTAAAAGTAATTCGCCAATTCCCATTTACTGTTACTGAATAATGTCCAGCAAGGTTTTCGGTTAAGGGGTGCAATTTCCATCCGGGTATATTCATAGCATTTGCGTTCTTTGCTAGATCAAGCCTGATTAATTGCCGGTGCTAGAAAAGACTTGCAGTCCCTTATACTTGAAAGTTTTAATCACGTTTGAATTGTAGTGCGTAGCGTTACGCGAATTAAGTTATTGTTTTTAGATCTTCCAAATGTCCAGACTGTTTAAGCAGTAGTAAATAAATACTCCAATCCAGTTTGAGATAAGCCCACAAGATCAATGTTTTCCTCATTGAGGATAGTATCCGCAGCCATGATTCCAATTGTTGGAATGGTATGAACGCCTGAATCTAGTAAGTTTACGAAGTGTGCTTCATCTGCCGCAGAGGGTGCAAAGCCAACCACGTTTTCGTATAACAAGTCGACAACAGCCGTATGATTGGTTGCGTTATTGCCAAGTGCTGCATTGATTGCGAGTTGCATCAACGCTTCGTTGCTCATGCCGTCGTCAAGTAAACTTAGGCCAATACCGGCAAACGTCTCGTTTGCTATAGATTCTTGACCGAAAACAGCGCCCAGTGTCTTTGCTGTGATGCCAGCATTTCCGCTAAGATCAAGGGCTAATGAGACGTCAGCGTATTGAATGCGTTCGATTTCGTCGAGGGTGTCTGTGCCGTCTGAACCGCCGTTTTTGTGGGTAATAGTCCAGTTGCCGTTAGCATTTTGATTAACCTCGTAATCCGTTGCGTTGCCACGGTAAATTGCGGTGTCCGTATTTTCATTACCGATTAAAATGTCATCACCTGCTAATCCGCTCAGCACGTCTTTGCCTGTTCCGCCTGCAATGATTTCAGCTTTATTATGGTCGGCAGTGAAAGGGGTTTGGAAACCTGCAAATAAATTCATGTAGCTGTTGGCAGTGGTTCCGTTTCCGTCTGCTGTGCTGAACACCGCGCCCGACACCAAGTAGCCTTTTAAACCAGCCGTGTCTGATGATGAGCTGCCTGCGCCTAAAAGATGCGCGGCTGACAACATGCCGGAAATTGTTATTTGATTGCCATTCAGAATCTGCCCTGCATATTTATCAAGCCCCAGAAATTCGATTCTTCCCCACAAAACATTGTGCCAGTCTTGGATAATAATTTCTTGAATGGCGCCATTATTGAAGTAATCCTGTTTGCTATTGATGCCGTTTTTACCCGACCAGTTGCCAACCCAATCATTTCTAAATAAATTGCTGTCACTGTTGTCAGTGCCGTAGTAGCCCAGGTCAAAAAGCGCAGCTTCACCAAATTGATACTTACCGATAAAACCAAACCGATTCTCAATGTTATAGTTTTGAGCACCATTAGAAACGCTGGATGATTCTTTAAAACCCAGGGCGTCAAAATAATCTTGATAGGTATTAGCCACGATAATATTTCATTAGATAAAATGGTTTTATTTTAATTAGTCAATTAGATCATGTCTTGTTTACTTTGTGTTCTGTTGTTTTGCAATCAAACTTATCACATATTAAATAGTTTTCAGCCCAATCTGGGTGCACAATGTTTTTTCCATGATAGGGTGATTCGTCAAGGGTTATCTCCGGGCCAAGAACCCCATCTTTTTCAAAGAAATGCATTTGGCCTGAAAGCGTGTATCGGTCCCCCTTGGCATCTTTTACATTAACGGGTGCAAACCCCATAGATTTTTCCTCGGCAACCATTGTTGCTGCGCGAACATTGGCAGGGAGTGCAGAGTCTGAGGGTGATATTTCATGATCGCTGGTTAATAATGTTACAACTCTGTCAATTGGAAACTTTCCAAAACAATCACCTGTAGTGGCAATTAAGATTGCCCTCTGTGTTTTAATGTCATTTGGTAGTCGAATATTGCAGGGGAAATATATATCTTTGTGATTGTAGTCAGGAGCACCGATAATATTATTAAGTATTTCAATTTGACTGGCTGTTGGGAGCCAGGGTTTCCCCTTCCATTTTGCATACAATTCATTCCTGACCACCTTGGTAATAAACTGCGCATTATCAGCAAGAATCCATAAGGTTCCACATTTGTCACATTGATACTCACTGACTGTTTTGTAGCGAGCAATTTCTCTGATGTTTTCGCATTGACCAATCAATGAACTATAAATGCCATCCACTTCACACGAACGACATCTGTTTCGCCATTTATTAAATCTGTTAAGTAACTTTGAGATCATGTGTTGCCTATGTGAATATACACCCGCAGTTTATCGTTCCCAATAGACCACCTCTGCTGTGTAGTATGTGTGCGATTACTTGCAGGATTTAGGTAATGTATTGAATAGTTGATCCAATCGTAATAGGAATACGCTTTCTACCAAATTGCCCAGCAGATTCTCCGAAACGACCAGCTATAGCGGTATCACAATCTGCACAACGGCCATCTTGAGTTAGTCGATATTGATTGATCTGATACCAATCACGCACGATCAACATTCGAGATGTCAGGTCTTGCGATACAACATCTATAGCACTCCTTCTCTGTGTTCTCAGTTGTTGTTTGTTGCAATGCAAGACGCGACCCTTTTGCTTCGACCCTTTTGCTTCTGTAACTCACACTAAACAATATCCTTGCCAATTAGATAAATTAGTGAAAAATCGAAATTGGCGAAGGTATTGGTGGATTGAATAATGTATGTGACGTAAAACTTTATGCATTTCTAAAAGTAGGTTTTACTTTGATATATGAACAAGTTAACAAAAATAATAAGTTATTTGCATATAAGAGTGGGAATTACCACATCAATAATTTACTAGCTTTAGTATATTGGCAGTAGTGTTACACGGTAGGGTAACGAGTTATCGTAGCGATAACGGCAACTATTAACGTCAGAATACCTTATTTACTGGGCAATATCATTTATCGTAGTCAATTTACATGACAATTAAATATTAAAGTATAAATGAATGCTATTGTGGATTAAATAGAGCCTCCTAAAAAAACAGTTAACAGTTTGATATGTAATCACAATGCAGTCTTTATGGTAGAGTGTAATGCAAAGAAACTGGTGCCGATATGTTTGAGCGTTCTGAGCAAGCAATTGTTGATCGGGATGTTTTGATTCAAAAGGAAAAACAGGCAGCAGTCAAAAGTGGTGATGGCAAAAAGAAAGCGTCAGCATCGCCACCGTCCAGCGATGCTACAACCAAAGCCAGCCCAATCTCAAAAGATGAAAGCGAAACTGCCACTCATCAAGGTCGATTACTGATAGATGCAACGGTAGCTGATCAAATGATTCGTTTTCCAACCGCTATAAATCTACTCAACGATGCCCGTGAGATTACTGAGACATTGGTGGATGAATTGCATAAACATGAAGGGATCACGCGCAAGAAGCCTCGCACCTATCGTTAACAGGCGCGTAAGGCTTATCTTAGCAGCAGCAGACGCAAACGCCCTGGAAGCAATCTGGTTCGAAATGGAATTCATCAACAACTGCAATATCTTAGGCGTAGTTTCAAATATATTGAACAGATGTTGGATATATTGATACCTAATGTGGGGATGGTGTTTATGGCACCCGTGACAACAGGAAATGGATAAGAACTAAAGGCATTATATTTGCACAGGTAAAACTCTTGGCAGACCAAAGAAAGCAACTGCCGATAACAAGGAAGAGATCAAACAAATTAAACGCCAACAACGAGAGGGTGAGCGAAACCGTATTCCAATTTAAGGTAAGTTTGGACAGGTCAAGAACGGTTATAGACTTAACCAAATCTGCGCCCTATTAGCATCAACTTCTTAAGCATGGGTCAGAAATATCTTTCTGGTAATGAATTTGGTGGCTTTTCTAGATTATCAAGCATGGTTAGGGGCAGATAGTTTAAAAATACTTTTTGAGGAGAATCTGCATTAGTTGTCAAATAAGACTTTTAAAAAATATTTTTTAACACATTTGGGCTTGTGTTTCAAGGGAGTATCTACGAGCTGGATGTAAAAATGTGGATAGCATATATCTATGAATATACGTAATTTATTAGCCTTGGTTACGGCCATTCCACTCATAATGATACTTGGCATGGTTTCTCTCATCGTGCAGATTGATGAGATCAATCAACAGATTAAGGAGAGTGAGGAGCGCACATATATCTCCTATCAACTTGCCGACGAACTGCGTCAGAGTTCAGATGATCTGACCCGCATGGTGCGTACTTACAGTGTAACCGGCGAACCTATGTACAAGGAGTATTTCCATAAGATATTGGATATCCGCAGTGGTGTGGCACCTCGTCCAGAAGGCTATAGCGGTATCTTCTGGGATTACGTTATACCAGGTAATAAATGGCTTGATCAGGTTAATACCGGAGATCCTGTTGCACTGCAAGTTTTGATGAAACAAGCAGGCTTTACCGAGGAGGAGCTGGAAAAGCTGGCGGCGGCGGAAGCTAAGTCGAATTTATTAGCCAAGCAGGAGATATTGGCTATGGCGGCGATGGAGGGCCGTTATCCGGATGAACATGGTGAGTTAATCATCTCTGGAAAACCGGACAAAGAACTAGCCCAGCAGTTACTACACAATTTAAATTACCATCGCATTAAGGCAGAAATTATGGTGCCTCTGGATCATTTTATGATGATGGTGAAAGCTCGCGCCAGCAATGAAATCGACCAGAAACGAACACAACAGTCCAGGCTGATAACCTTGTTATGGGCATTAATGGCAGGTTTGTTCATTACCCTTGTTGTCAGTCTCTCCGTCTCCGTATTACGCAAAAGGCATAGTAGGACAGCCGTTAGTAACTCAAATATGTACACTGCTTATGGGATCAATCGTTATGTTATTAGTGGTGTTGGATTATTTTTACTTGTCGTGTCTGCGGGAGCCTGGTTGGCTATTGAAGACACAGAAGAGTATGAACGTAAGCAAATCGGCAATCAACTCCAGACTTGTACTTAAGACGGTACATCAGACTACAAAACTGTGGGCAGAAAATCACTTTGAAAGTGTTAATCACTTAGCCAATACCCCCAAGCTATATATCATCACTGAAGATTTGCTTGCGCTGCCACGTAACAGGCAAGCATTGCTTGAAAGTAGTGAACTTGCTCTAGTTAGGAGCAGTCTCGCTATAGAAATAGCAAGAAACGGTCAGGAGGGTTTTTTCATCATCGCACCGGATGGGGTTTCGATCGCTTCCTTGCGAGATACAAATATCGGCACCACCAACCTGATTGCTATGCAGCGACGCGACCTTTTCGATAGGGTTTTTCGGGGTGAAACAGTTCTGGTCCCGCCGATTGTGTCTGATGTGTCATTGAGTAATAAAAAAGGGAATACTAAAGCGACTCAGAAAACCATGTTCTTCCTAGCTCCTATCAAAAACAATTCTGATAAAGTCATTGCCGCATTAAGTCTACGGCTGGATCCAAAAAAGTATTTTTCACAATTTACCAATACGATTCGTTTCGGTGATTCAGGAGAAACCTTCATCATTGATAAGAACGGTTTAATGCTTTCCAACAGTCGCTTCGAAGATCAACTGCAAGAAATTGGCCTCCTCGAACAAGGTGAAAATAGCGCGCTAAATGTTTATATCCGGGATCCTGGGGGAAATTTACTCGAAGGGCATCCAAAGCCTGTGAGTTTTGATGCCCAGCCGTTCACTTTGATGGCTACTAATGCCATTTTTGGAAACGACGGCAGCAATGTGGCTGGATACAGGGACTACCGAGGCGTTACTGTGATGGGAGCATGGTTATGGGATCATAAGCTTGGTATAGGCATGGCAACCGAAATTGATGTGGATGACGCCATGCGTACATTTCGTGATGTCCGGTTTACAATTTTTATTGTGCTTATTTTGACTATCTTTACATCACTGCTTCTTATGGGACTATTTGTCAGTGTAAGTAATAGCGCCAACCGATCTTTGAAACGAGCTCATGATAATCTGGAAAATCAGGTCGAAAGGCGTACGCTAGAGCTCAGGAAAAGTGAGCAGCGTATTCATTCGATTATCGATAACGCAGCTGATGGCATTATTGTAATGAGTGATCGAGGTATTGTTCAAAGTTTTAGTCCGGCAGCTGAAAGAATATTTGGTTTTAGCGAGTCCGAGGTGGTGGGGCAGAACATCAAAATGCTTATGCCAGAGCCGATGCGAAGTGAACATAATGGCTATTTGAAACGCTATCTGGATGGTGCCAAGCCTCGAATTATTAACAAAAATAGGGAAGTGGTTGGCCAACGTAAGAATAGTGAAACCTTCCATATGGATCTGGCAGTGAGCGAACTCCATCTCGATGGGGAACGTTTATTCACAGGCATTGTTCGCGATATCTCCGAGCGTAAGGAGATGGAAGAACGGCTGCTCTTCACTCAATATGCTGTAGATCATGCTGCTGATTGTGCATTCTGGGTTAATCCTGAAGATGCCAGTTTCGATTATGTCAATGATACGGCGTGCGAAGTATTGGGTTACACTCATGAAGAGTTTCAATCCATGAGTGTCCAAGATATCGACACAGGACTTCCTTTGGATCAGTGGGATACTTTGATGGTGGGGAGCTTAAAGTCCAATCCTTACGTTACTGCTGAGAGCACGCAACGTTGCAAGGATGGTCGTGAGTTTCCGGTAGAAGGAGCCTTCTATCTCGCTGAATTCAATGGTAAGCAATTAATTGTCGCCTTTACGAGAGATATTAGCTCCAGAAAAGAGACCGAAGAGGCACTTCGTGTTCAGGAGGAACGTTTGGATATGGCTCTGAAAGGTGCCAACGCCTGTCTTTGGGATTGGTCAGTAGCCACCGGAGAACTGATCACCGGCGATATTTGGTCCACCATGTTGGGTTATACCTCTGAGGAACTGGATAAGAAATATGGTCAGCGTGTCGAGCGCTGGAAGGAGCTGGTGCATCCCGATGACTTGCCTGGTGCCTGTGAAGAGGTGGAGAAGCATATCAATGGAGAAACTGAGATTTACAAGGCCCAATTCCGCATGCGCACTGCGGATGACCAGTGGAAATGGATACAGGATATAGGACAGGCTTCGGTGAGGGATGACGATGGTCGGGCAACTCGTATGGTTGGCGTACACCTGGACATTTCAGAACAAAAAGCCAAGGAGGCGCACTTACGTTTCACAGAATACGTAATGGAACGAGCCGCTGACCAGATATGCTGGGCAGATAATGAAACCGGGCAGTATGTTTATGTCAACGAATCTTCCATTAACCAGCTGGGATATACGAGAGAAGAACTTCTGCAAATGACGCCAATGGACTTGGCGCCAGGATATACCCTCGAGCAATTCCATCAAACCACAGAAAAGATTAAGCAATCGGAGACAAGCTCCATTCAAATGGAACTTCGGCAACGACGGAAAGACGGGGTCATGCGGGATTACTCCATTTCGATTGGCCTTGGGGAACATGAGGGCAGGGTGATGCAGATTGCCATCAAAAGGGATGTTACTGACGAACTTAAGGCGAAACAGGCGCTGGAAATAGCTAGGGATGCCGCTGAAGAAGCAACCAAAGCTAAGGGTGATTTCTTGGCTAATATGAGCCACGAAATCCGCACCCCAATGAATGCGATTATTGGCCTGAGTCATCTTGTTCTGGGAACAGAACTTACTAATAAACAACGTGATTATATCACCAAAGTTTATAATTCCGGTCGGAACCTTCTAGATATCATCAACGACATCCTAGATTTCTCCAAAATTGAAGCCGGTAAACTGGATATAGATCAGATTGACTTTGATCTGAATAGAATACTCGACCACCTCAGTAATGTGGTGAGCTTTCAGGCCAATGAAAAAAACCTGGAGCTGCTGATTGTTGTTCCCAGTGATGTCCCCACAGCTCTATGTGGCGATCCTTTGCGTCTGGGGCAGATATTAATCAACCTTTGCAATAATGCCGTGAAGTTCACTGATTCGGGTGAAATCGACATCAGCATCAAATTAATTGATGAAAGCGACGGCAGGGTCAATCTGCGTTTTGAAGTGAAAGATACTGGCATTGGCTTAAATAAGAAGCAGCAAAATAAACTGTTTAAACCATTCTCACAGGCTGATGGCTCTACCACCCGCAAGCATGGAGGCACAGGCCTGGGCTTGAGTATAAGCAAACGCTTGGTCGAAATGATGGGTGGTGAAATCGGCGTGAAAAGTAAATTTGGCAAGGGTAGCACGTTCTATTTCAATGTTGTGTTGAAGCATGCAGAAAGCAAGATACAGCAGAAAACTCTGATCATTCCTAATGATCTTCAGGGCATGCAGGTACTGGTGGTGGATGATAATTCTACTTCACGTAAGATTCTTGTTAACCATCTAAATCTGTTGGGATTTATATCCGGCGAGACCGCATCTGGAGAGGAAGCGATTCAGCAACTTAAAAACAGTCAGAATAATGTTCCGTACAAACTTGTTCTGATGGATTGGCAGATGCCTGGCATCAATGGTATCGAAGCATCAAGACATATTCTTCAGGATGAAGGCCTTAGCAACAAACCGGCTATTATCATGGTTTCAGCTTATAGTCCTAAATATCTACTCAGTCAGGCTCAGGCTGTGGGTGTGAACGGTTATCTGGTGAAACCTGTGAGCCAGTCCAGCTTGTTTGATGCCATCATGCTTGCTTTTAACAAGGTGTCGGTCACTAGTAGCCGAGTTGAGGAAATACCTGAGGCCTCTATGGCTCTGCGTGGGGCCCGTCTGCTTCTTGTTGAAGATAATGAAATTAACCAGCAGGTGGCGCAGGAGCTGCTGAAGATGGCAGGTATTTCAGTCACCATAGCCAACAATGGCAAGGAAGCTGTAGAAGCCGTTGAGAAAGGCTCCTTTGATGGCATTTTGATGGATTTACAAATGCCTGTTATGGATGGTTTTGAAGCGACTGAAATCATCCGCAATGATGGACGATTCAATGAGTTACCCATTATCGCCATGACTGCCAATGCCATGGCTGGTGATCGTGAGCACTGCCTTGAGGCTGGCATGAATGACCATGTTCCCAAGCCGATTGAAATCAAAAAGCTCTATGATGCGTTAGTTAAATGGGTGACTGCTTCAAATCCACAAGTCGAAATCGTTGGTGAAATAGAGAATCCGGACAAAACCTCTGTCGATATTCTGATTCCTGAAATGGATGGTATTGATATCGAAGATGGACTGCGCCGCCTGTCAGGCAATAAAAAGCTCTATCACAATATCCTGATGAAGTTCCATGAGAGCCATGCCGACGACATGAAGAAACTGGATAGTGCACTTGCCAATGATGATATGGAGTTGGCCCAGCACATTGCCCACACAGTAAGGGGCGTGGCTGGTAATGTCGGTGCGAAAGCGTTGTTCAAAGCTGCAGAGGCCTGCGAAAATCTGATCAAGAAGGGAAAGCGAATAGACGGAGAGAAAACCCTGATGCAGCTGGAACTGGATAGGGTATTGAACTCGGTTAAACAATTGACTGAAGAGACTGTCTCCACTGATAAGGTTGATGCAGAAGTTGACTTGGAAGCACTTAAGCCGCTGTTGAGGGAGTTAGAAGGTTATCTGCGGGAGGATGATACGCAAGCATCTGAGGTGCTCTACACTATCCGTGAGAAAAATCCAGGAATTCAAGCTACAATAAATTTAAGTGCCATTGAGAGCGCCGTCAGTAAGTACGACTTTGAAAAAGCTCTTGACATATTTATTGCTGAAACCGATGGAGCGAACATCGGTTTAAAAGGGGAATTTTAGTGAGTAGCAAAAAGAAGGTTGTGCTTGTTGTTGATGATACCTCCGAAAATATTGATGTGTTAAGAGGCATTCTCTCATCTGAATACACGGTTAAAGCTGCAGTTAGTGGTGAACGTGCATTAAAAGTTGCAAGCTCTGAAAACAGACCGGATCTAATTCTGTTGGATATTATGATGCCAGAGATGGATGGATATGAAGTGTGCCGCCAGCTTAAGGCAAATAAACGGACAAAAGACATACCAGTTATTTTTGTGACAGCTAAAAGCGAAGTCGATGACGAAACATTAGGGCTTGAAGTGGGGGCTGTTGATTACATCACCAAACCGGTGAGCCCACCAATCGTAAGTGCACGGGTAAGAAATATTATTAGACTTCAACAAAGTCAAAACGATCTACAGGAAGTACTTGATAAGACATTGACTGGAAGCATTGAATTAATGATGGATGTGCTTTCACTAATTAACCCTGTGGCATTTGGTAGAGCTCGTAATTTGAGGCGTCATGTGTGTGCAACAGCCAAAAAATTAGGCTATCAAAAGTCATGGAGCTTTGAATTGGCTGCGGTGCTCTCTCAATTGGGTTGCATCACAATACCGGAAGAGCTTCTTGAAAAGATATATAGTGGTGAAGCAGTGAGTGAAGTAGAGCAGGAGTTGTTCAATAATCATCCGTTGGTTGCTAAACGCTTGCTGGAGAAAATCCCGAAATTTGAAGAGACTGCAAATATAATCGCATTGCAAAACAGTGATGTGGCATCTCTGAAAGATGGAGTAAATCCGAATTCTAGAGTTTACCGTGGAGTTTCGCTTCTTCAGGTTGCATTTCACCTGGATGATCTAGACAGACAAAAAAGAGAATCTGATGAGACACATTCTCCAAAGGTGTGCGCAACACTGATAACAGATGCAAAACCAAATTCCATGGGTAACCGAGAGCGGGAAGTTTCCCTGTCTGGATTGCTTGTTGGTATGATATTTAATTCCGACATCACAACTAAACACGGCATGATGCTGATAAAAAAAGGTACGGAAGTAACCAAAACGATCATAGAGCGGTTACAGGGCTTCAAGAATGCAAATGTTCTGCAAATTAAAACATTTAAAGTGATTTTTCCTAACTGTATTAAATAAACATATGGGGCCATTATTAGGGGTTGTTGCCGTTTCATTACAAGCCATTAAAATATACACTATATTTCTGATAATAGATTTTCATAAAAAGATAATTAAATCAATGTGTTAATATGAGGCAGTAATGCCCCATAGTAATAACAAAAAGATTAAGGACTGAAGGAGACTGGAAATGGGTGATTCATTAGCTTCGCAGGTCATACTTGTAGTGGATGATGCTCCAGAGAATATTGATGTGCTTACAGTAGTTCTTTCGAAAAACTATAGAGTAAAAGCCGCACCTAATGGTGTAAAAGCATTGAAGGTGGCATTTTCTTCTGTTCCAGATCTCATCCTGCTTGATGTTATGATGCCTGGCATGGATGGATATGAGGTTTGTCGTAGGCTCAAAGATGACCCGAGAACAAAAAACATTCCTATTATTTTTGTTACCGCTAAAGGTGAAGTTGAAGATGAAACACACGGTTTTGAGCAGGGAGCGGTAGACTATATCACCAAACCCATCAGCCCCCCTATTGTTCGTGCACGTGTCCATACGCAACTTGCCCTGCATGATCAGAATAGGGTGTTGGAAGAAAAAGTTAATCAACGTACAGCTGAATTAAACGAAACCCGCTCGGAAATCATCAAAAGGTTAGGAAGAGCTGCAGAATTTAAAGATAACGAAACAGGCATGCACGTCATACGCATGAGCCACTACTCTCAAATTATTGCCAAAGCCATAGGTATGGATGACGTAGAGGCTGACCTGCTACTCAATTCCGCTCCGATGCATGATATTGGAAAAATTGGCATCCCGGACAATGTATTGCTAAAACCAGGAAAGCTCGATACTGACGAATGGATTCTTATGAAGAAACACCCTGAGTTCGGAGCAAATATTATCGGAGAACATGAATCAGAACTTCTTAAAATGGCTCATACTGTCGCTTTAACACACCACGAAAAATGGAATGGGCAAGGTTATCCTAACGGGCTTTCTGCTGAGGAGATTCCGCTGGTTGGTAGAATAGTGGCTATTGCTGATGTGTTCGATGCATTGACCACTAAGCGCCCGTACAAAGATGCCTGGCCGGTTGAGAAAGCAGCAGATCTGATCAAGGAGGAAGCAGGTCAGCATTTCGACCCGACACTGGTTCATGCCTTCCTACAAAGTTGGCCTGAAATTCTTGCGATTAAAGAGAAGTATGCAGAGGTGACTACACCGATAATTTGATAGTCCCTGCAAAACAATGCAGTGCACATAATATCGATCATTTTTATTAAATATTCTTCATCCCATCCAGCTTTAAGTCTTTTATTTTTTGCTCCAACCCTAGCTGTATTTTCTGATGTAAGTAAATTAGTCGAGACATGACGGATAATTGCCATGTTAGCAGCACTATTATCTATTCTAGCTCGTTGAGAATCCTCATCAAATGCATAATCTAATGTCCAATGAAGATTGTTTTCTACTCCCCAGTGGGACCTAATAACCTGCCCTGAATACTTTGGGTTAGCAGCATCTAAGCTACTAATAGAATAACGTGTTTCTTTTATAACTCGGCTTTCCATTCTATCGCACAGGCTAGATGCATGGCATCCAATGAGAGTAAATCATTGTTTTCTAGTAATTCAGTTGTTTTATTCAGCACGCTAGGCGTTAAGTTGATGATGTCAGTGTCCTCTATATCTTTTAAGATATTGCGTTTTAAATCCCAGTATATTTCTTGAGTTATAAGTTTTTCTCTTAGCTTTCTATTGAGTGCAGACATTAGCTCAGGGAAGCAAATGACACTTAAGCCCATTTCGGTTGCTTTTTGTGTCATGTTATCGGCTTGTTCACTACCAGCTTCGGCGATAAACCTTTTTGCAAATGCAGAGGTGTCAAAGAATACCCTCACTACGTAGATTCTCGCTCACCGAGTATCAGTGAAGATAATTCTTCACCTTTGATGGATTGCTTTATTCTTTTTTTCTTCCAAGAAGGTAGATCGTCGCCAGTATTTTTGAGCGGAGAGATTTCTGCTATTGGCTTATCGTGTCTGACTATCTGTATTGTTTCGCCATCCTCGACAGCGGAAAATAACGCTGACGCATCTTTTCTAAATTTTGTGAATGTTACGATTCTCATATTTTACCGGCTAATTGTGTACATAATGTACGTTGTGGTGTGAAAAGTGTCGATTATTGCGTTTTTTGCGGTTATAACTGTGACTGGTATTTTAAGAAAACTAACCAGAATCAATGGTTCAAATTGTTGATCCAATTGCGATAGGGATACGTCTTCTGCCAAATTGTCCAGCAGATTCTCCGAAACGACCTGCGATAGCGGTATCACAATCTGCACAACGGCCATCTTGAGTTAGTCGATATTGATTGATCTGATACCAGTCACGCACGATCAATGAGCTATTGCATGACGGGCAGTAAGTTGTATCGCCTTCTTGATTGTGCACATTTCCTGTGTAAGCATATTGTAATCCTGCATCCAGTGCAATTTTCCGGGCTTGGCTAAGCGTTTCAGTTGGGGTGCCTGGAATATCATTCATTTTATAATCAGGGTGGAAGGCGCTGAAATGTATGGGTACATCGATACCCAGTTCCTTCACAATCCATGCACACATTGCACTGATCTCCTGGCTTGAATCATTCAGGCCGGGAATCAGTAGTGTGGTGAGTTCAAACCATACATCTGTTTCGTGCTTGAGATACTTCAGTGTATCCAGCACGGGTTGCAGATGTGAGCCAGTTTGCTTGACATAAAATTCATCGGTAAAGGCCTTAAGATCAACATTAACAGCGTCCATCTTGGCAAAAAAATCATGACGTGGTTGTGCATGAATATAACCTGCGGTTACCGCAACTGTTTTGATACCCTTCGCATGGCAAGCATCT
Organism: Nitrosomonas sp.; assembly: GCA_021774055.1. Taxonomy (GTDB): domain Bacteria; phylum Pseudomonadota; class Gammaproteobacteria; order Burkholderiales; family Nitrosomonadaceae; genus Nitrosomonas. The sequence goes on from JAJFJL010000119.1 coordinate 15,296, forward strand.
GCCACATCCATGGCATATTCAGCAAAAATAACCGGGTCATTGTAGGTAAACGCAACACTTTTACAGCCTTGTTCTTTGGCACAGTGGGCTATATCTTCTGGGCTGGCCTGATCAGCTAACTTGTCAAAACTACGTGATTTGGAAATATCCCAGTTCTGACAAAACTTGCATGCTAGGTTACAACCGGCGGTACCAAAAGATAGAACACTGCTGCCGGGATAAAAATGGTTGAGTGGCTTTTTCTCAATGGGATCGACACAGAAACCTGAAGAACGACCATAGGTTGTCAATACCATGGCATCATCGACGCGACCACGCACAAAACAGGCGCCACGTTGACCTTCATGCAATTTACAATCGCGCGGACACAAGTCACACTGAATCCGTCCATCTTCAAGTTGATGCCAATACTTGGCTGGATATCGTTCGACAGAACTAATTGGCTCATCCATTTGCATGTTCCTTAGAAAAATCAGTTTCACGCCATTTATTAACGGTATAGCGAGATAATTTGATATTGCCGGCCCAAAAATCCTCAGACAAACCAGCTTTAGTTTTTAATTCGCGTAGAAACAACTGTGGTTGTGGCAGGTTTTCCCATACCTGCGGTAAAAATGTACTACGGTAGGGGCCATATTCAAATACGATGCCATCAATACCTGGTCTTAATTTTGTAATGGCCTCTTGTTCGTTCACAAAGTCTAGCGGGTGTAGTTCAGATAATAGTGATACTTCCACACTGATTTCATCCAATTCATCTTCTGTCAGTGGCGGGAAACGTGTATCGCGCAAGGCAGCAGATATCGCATTGCTACTCACATCTTCAGTCAGTGACTCACAAGCTAACAGAGACCCGACGCAGCCGCGCAATTGTCCTTTGTAGGTTAATGTTACAAAAGTAGCGCCCGGTTGAGAAAGCCATGCGGCATCCCTATCTATAGCGACTGTTGCCGAAGAAGGCATATGCAATGCATGACAAATAGCCGTACGGGCGATTTGTAGTAATATTTTTCCCTGCTCATTTTTCTCAGGTGCCATCGTCAAATTCCCCATTAACTAAATGCAATCGCCGCATAACCAACCACCTGATCGCGAGAACCTGCCGTATCTCCAGAATTACGCAAATCAAGCAAACGAGGTATCAATTGATGCTCTTTAGCAGCAATAATCAAACCGCTAATCGGTGTTCCACCACACGCATGATCATGTGCAATAGGCTGCTGCAGATGCAATATGGATTGAACCGTAGTATTGTCGATTTGTTGCGCAGTAGCATATGGTAAATAATGTGAGAGATCCGAGCTGATGACAATTAATGTTTCATCGCCACCCCATAAATACTCTAGGACTGCAGCTACTTCTTCAGCAGAAGCCATACCAACAGCCAATGGTAGCAGGGTGAATTCAGTCAACACACTTTGCAGGAATGGCAATTGCACTTCTAATGAATGTTCCATCGCATGTGCTTCCGCATTGATTGTAATTTGCGGCAAGTGCGATATGCATTGCATTGCATCCGTATCCAATTTCACCTGCCCCAGTGGAGTATCAAAAATATCGACACCTGGTAAAGCCAATCCACGCACAGCCACACGATGTGTCGGGCCAAGTAATATCACCCGCTTAATCACTGAAGCAGCTAGCCGTAATGTGGCATAGGCAGTCGCAGCAATAGCACCGGAATAAACATATCCCGCATGTGGAACAATTAATGCCTTAGGTGTCAGTTCATACTGCACTGCCTCAGTAAGTAACTGCTGCACATCCTGCGTAAGCTGCTTTGCATCTGCCGGATAAAATAAACCTGCCACGGCAGGTGTACGAATAATCGTCATCTATTAATTCTTATAAAGTCATGTATGCTTTTTACATAAGGACATTTTATTCAGAATCAAGATACATGAGGTAGAGTAATCACCATTAAGTTAAAAGAGTGCCAGTCATTGTAATTTTCAAGTCATGAGCACTGCACAATGACTGACACTTTATTAGTTCAGGATACAGTCGCAGGTATGATAATTTCTCGTTCCCACGCTCCTGCGTGGTAACGCGTACTTACCTACAACTACATAATAAAATTAAATAAGAGGTTGCATGCTATTCAGTAATATTTGGTATGCATTCCCACGCAGGAGCGCCACTGCCATTAAGTTAAGGAAATTACCTAATAATTTCAACGTGATACATCTAATTTATTTGGCGC
>JAJFJL010000120.1 GCA_021774055.1 Nitrosomonas sp.
CGAAACTCACTTTGCATTTACACTCATCTTCTGCGTTATGTAAACAGTTACATAGCCGTGCTATGCGCCTATTTACATGCCTTGAATATGAACACAAATCCTGCGTTAGTTTCGCAGGTTATTCTCTTCTCGATCCTTAGCTAATCAAGCATCCTACATATTAAATTAAGTATGAATTCCAATGCAGGAGCATGGGAACTAGAAAAAGAAGAAAAATTATTCGATATTGTTAGTTCTATTATGAATAAATTCTTCAATCTCTTGCTGTGTAACTAAGCCAAGTTGACGTGCCGCAGGATTTCCCTCTGGATCAAAAAAATAAGTACTTGGTAGCATTGAAATATCGTCAATTTGATTGGCCATCTGACGGGTACCTAATACTGTTGGATAAGAAATAGACAAAGTTTCGATAAACTCCATTACTAAACTAGGATCTGTCTCATCAATTGCAACACCAATAATCATTACATCCTGGCGGCTTTCGTAAAGCGCAACTAGATCTGGAATTTCTTTTAAACAAGGAGGGCACCAGGTTGCCCAGAAATTCACCAATACCCACTTACCTTTATAATCAATCAGTTTATGTATCTTTCCGGTGGTATCTTTGAATTGAAAAGCATGCACTGTTCCAATACTACAAAGCAACCATAGTGTCAGGCATAACATCATAAATAAACTACGTATCATCACTTAAACCTGTGGGTGTGCGCGCTCTAGTTTACTGTATAAAGTATTTAGCGCGCTTAAGTAGGCTTTAGCTGAGGCTAAAACAATATCTGTATCCGCACCATGACCATTAACAATACGTCCTGATTTCTGTAAGCGTACTGTAACTTCACCTTGCGAATCAGTACCGCTAGTAATATTGTTGACTGAAAACAATTGTAAATCAGTGCCGCTATTAAGTATTTTTTCAATTGCACAAAATGTCGCATCAACTGGGCCACTACCGTCTGATTCTGCCTGTAATTCTTGCCCCTCTTCTGCAATAATTATCTTAGCATGTGGAGTTTCACCTGTTTCGCAATGAATAGTAAGTGATAATATTCGATATCTTTCCTGAAAGATAGGCACTTCATCTGATATTAAGGCATGAATATCTTCATCAAAAATCTCATGTTTTTTGTCTGCTAATTCTTTAAACCGTGCGAACGTTTTATTCAGCATTTCCTCTGAGTCAAGCTCAATACCAAGTTCCATTAAATGGTTACGAAAAGCATTGCGTCCTGAGTGTTTGCCTAGTAACAGTTTGTTTGCCGCCCAGCCAACATCTTCGGCACGCATGATTTCATATGTTTCACGATGCTTAAGCACACCATCTTGATGGATACCTGATTCATGGGCAAATGCATTTGCACCAACAATTGCTTTATTAGGCTGCACAGGAAAACCCGTAATACCTGAAACTAGTTTACTGGCTGGAACAATATGTGTGGTATCAATTCTGGTATCACAAGTAAAATAATCTTGACGAGTTCTAACTGCCATTACCACTTCTTCTAGTGCAGCATTACCTGCGCGTTCTCCCAGTCCATTAATGGTACATTCTACTTGCCGTGCTCCATTCATTACGGCAGATAAGGAGTTGGCAACTGCTAGCCCCAGATCATTATGACAGTGAACTGAAAAAATAGCTTTATCTGCGTTTGGAATCCGTTCACGCAATGCTTTAATAAGACCACCAAATTGGTCTGGCATGGTATAGCCAACAGTGTCTGGAATGTTTAATGTGGTTGCACCAGCATCAATCACCGCTTCTAATATACGGCAAAGGTAGTCAACTTCAGAACGCCCTGCATCTTCTGGGGAAAATTCAATATTGTCAGTATATTGACTGGCCCATTTAATAGCTTTAACCGCTTGCTCTAATACCTGCTCTGGTGACATATTTAATTTCTTTTTCATATGCACTGGAGATGTAGCAATAAAAGTATGAATACGGGCAGATTCAGCACCTTGCAAAGCTTCACCAACACGCCTAATATCTGTCTCAATTGCACGAGCTAGCCCACAAACTGTACTTCCTTTTATGGTATCGGCAACAGCTTTAACCGCCTCAAAATCACCATTTGATGCAGCAGGAAAACCTGCTTCAATAACATCCACCCCCATACGCTCTAATTGACGTGCAATACGTACTTTTTCTTCTTGAGTCATGGACGCACCAGGACTTTGCTCGCCATCACGCAAGGTAGTATCAAAAATAATCAATTGGTCTTGCATCACGCCCTCCACTTAGGGAACAGGAATTGAAATTCTTAAAACCCTATATCTGGATTCTAAAAAAATAAAATGAAAAAATTATGGGGAAATGTTTACTACAAGAAATGAAACCAAATCTTGTGCAGGATGATATATGTAAAAACTTGTACAGCTTAAGATTAACTAAGAGTTTAAGGTGTTATCAGGTTTTTTAAATTTACTCAGTCGCCATAATTTGATGAAGTATCCAGATAGTGTATAAGATACAAATAAACCGAATAGAACAACTGGTGGGTTACTAGGAATCAAAACAAAAAAGAATAGGCCTAGCAGTAAAATCACAAAGAACGGCACTCTTTTACGTAAATTAATTTCTTTACCACTGTAGTAGGGTAGGTTACTAACCATTGTTAGGCCTGCAAATAACGTTACAGTCCAAACTAGCCATTTTATATCTTCCGCTGGCACCTGGAAATGTAGCGTAATCCAAACTAATCCAGCAATTAATGCTGCGGCTGCAGGACTTGGTAAACCTTGAAAAAAACGTTTATCAATAATTTCTGTGCTGGCATTAAAACGAGCAAGTCGCAGGGCGGCACAAGCACAGTAAATAAATGCGGCAATCCAGCCCCAGTTACCCATATCTTTTAAAGCCCACTCATAAACTATTAAAGCAGGCGCAACACCAAATGAAACCATGTCAGACAGGCTGTCATATTCAGCTCCAAACTCACTTTGTGTGTGAGTTAAGCGTGCGACACGACCATCTAACCCATCCAAAACCATAGCAACAAAAATTGCAATGGAAGAGTACTCAAAGTTTCCATTCATTGCTTGCACAATTGCATAAAAGCCAGCAAATAACGCAGCCGTGGTGAACAAGTTTGGCAATAAATAAATACCTCTTTTGCGCAATCTGGTTTTAAGCATTAGAGATGTTGGGTGAGGATCAGGCATTATTAGTAAACTTAAAAATTAATGCTAAAAGTTATGTCGGTTAAAGGTAAGAAGTTAGTCATCACAAATTCACGAATAACATTATTACCTAAACTAGGTACGTAATTCAGCTAAAATAGTTGATGTTGCCTGCACTTTGTCACCAATATTGACATTAACTTTAGTGTTTAGTGGTAAATAGACATCAACACGTGAACCAAAACGAATAAAACCAAAACGCTGACCACGTGTTAAATGATCTTTTGGTTTTACATGGCACAATATACGTTTTGCAATTAAGCCAGCAACTTGTACACAAGTTACATCTGCACCTTTATCAGTTTTTATCCACAGCGCATTACGTTCGTTTTCTAATGAAGCTTTTGGTAAATCAGCATTAATAAATTTACCTGGGAAATACCATTTATCCTGAACTTCCCCATCAACTGGGCTACGATTTGAGTGTACATTAAATACATTCATGAATACACTTACTTTAATAGCTTCACGCTTAAGGTAAGGATCTGTAACCTTTTCAACCGCAACAATTCTACCGTCCGCAGGAGACAACACATTATTATCACCGGAAGGAATAGCACGCGCTGGATCGCGAAAGAATTGTAAAACAAAAACTGCAATGACCCAAAATGGAATTGCCCATGACAAACTAACAAAGATATTGACTAGTAATGCGATAATTATTGAACCGGCAACGAAAGGCCAACCTTCTCGAGCAATAATTGGATGAGGGTATTGAGAGGACATAAATAATAGTCTGAAATGAAAAGAAAACCATTTGGAAATAAGATATAAATAAATCTTATTCCTCACTTAGACCCTGTAAACATCAAATCCAACATTGTTGTTTACAGGGTTTCACTTTTTAAAAACCGGCTGCATATGATCACTTGTGGCGACCAATATGGATAGCTAATTTTTATTAATTCTTACCTTGATCAACTAATTGATTCTTTTTAATCCATGGCATCATGTCACGTAATTTAGTGCCTACTACTTCGATTTGATGCTCAGAAGCCAGACGACGACTAGACTTAAGCATTGGCGCACCGGCACGATTTTCTAAAATAAATTCGCGTGCATATTCTCCAGTTTGGATTTCACGTAGAATCTTGCGCATCTCAGCACGTGTTGCATCAGTAACAATACGCGGCCCACGAGAAATATCACCATATTCAGCGTTATTTGAGATGGAATAGCGCATGTTAGCAATACCGCCTTCATAAATTAAGTCCACAATAAGTTTTACCTCATGTAAACATTCAAA